>CAZOUP010000049.1:0-35057 GCA_964583035.1 uncultured Akkermansia sp. | reverse complement strand
CGACGAGGTCAAAAATTTCCGCCAGCTCCACAGCATCACCCCGGGTCACCCCGAGTTCGGTGAGACGGACGGCGTCGAAGCCACGACCGGACCTCTCGGGCAGGGCGTCGGCAATGCGGTCGGCTACGCGCTTTCGGGTAAGATGGCAGCGGCGCGATACAACACGCCTGAGCACACCATTTTCGACCAGACCATCTTCTGCCTCGCCGGTGATGGCTGTCTCCAGGAAGGGGTTGCCTCCGAGGCGATCGCCTTTGCCGGTCACAACGGTCTCGATAATCTCGTCCTCATTTATGATTCAAATGATGTCACCCTCGATGCCATGGCCGACGTCACTCAGAGCTACGACGCCTGCGCCCGCTTCAAAGCCTTCGGATGGGACGCCGTCCAGGTCGATGGACACGACATGAATGCGGTCCTCACTGCGATCGAAAACGCGAAGAACAGCAAAAACGGCAAGCCGACCCTCATCGAAGCCAAGACCGTGATCGGAAAAGGCATCCCTGAAGTTGCCGGAACCGCTGCCGGACATGGCGAAGGCGGCGCTAAGTTCGCCGAAGCCGCTCGCGCCGGACTCGGACTCCCTGCTGAGACCTTCTTCGTTTCGGAAGGCACTAAGTCCTACTTCGCCGATCATCAGGCGGCGCTCAAAGCTGAGCACGCCAAGTGGGAGGAAACTTTCTCCGCGTGGCAGTCGGCCAACCCGCAGCTCGCGAATCAGCTCGACAACGCGGTCAACAAAATCACGCCCGATAATCTCCTCGACCTCATCCCTGAGTTCGCCGCCGATTACAAAGGGGCGACCCGTGCCTCCGGTGGCGACATTATTCAAGCGGTTGCCGAAGCGGTGCCGAACCTCATCACCGGTAGTGCCGACCTTTTCGGTTCGACGAAGAACTACATCAAAGCGAGCGGAGACGTTAGCAAAGCCGACTACGACCAGAAGAACATCTGGTACGGCATTCGCGAGCACGCCATGGGTGCGATCTGTAACGGCATCGCCTACGACGGATTGTTCATCACGACCGGCGCGACTTTCGCCGTTTTCGCGGATTACCTCCGTCCTTCGATCCGCCTCGCCGGGCTGGCCCACCTGCCCGTCGGCTACATTCTCACCCACGACTCCGTCGGTGTCGGTGAAGACGGCCCAACCCACCAGCCTGTCGAAACCGTGAGCGGCCTCCGCGTCATTCCTAATCTCGACGTGATCCGCCCCGGCGACCCCGAGGAAACCGCCGGAGCCTTTGCCGCGATGGTTGAGCGCAAGGATGGGCCGACCGCTCTTTTCCTGACTCGTCAGAACATTGCCACCCAAAGCAGCATCCCGGCGAAGACACGTCGTGAAGGCGTCTTCCATGGTGCCTATGTCGCGAAGCAGGAAAGCGATGCTCTCACCACGATCCTCATCGCGACCGGTTCCGAGCTTCAGCACGCGATGAATGCCGCTGAGACCCTCGGCGGCGGTGTCCGCGTCGTTTCGATGCCCTGCATGGAGCGCTTCGACCGCCAGTCCGATGATTACAAAGAATCCGTCCTCCCCAAAGCCTGCACCAAGCGTGTCGCAATGGAAGCCGGCGTCAGCGGCCTCTGGTATAAATATGTCGGCAGCGAAGGCGCTGTCGTCGGCATCGACCGCTTCGGCATCAGTGCTCCCGGCGACACTGTCATGAGTGAACTCGGGATGACGCCTGAGCATCTCGTCGAGGTCGTCAAAAGTCTCGGCTGATCGACGAACCCGTCAGATAACTTTTCGAAGAAAGCGGAGCCGCAAGGTTCCGCTTTTTTTGTTTCCCCGTTTAGACAGGGGACAAAAGGGACCTCGAAAATATGAGGAATCACGGAACGGCAGGTCGGCTTTGTCCCATTGACAGAGGCGGCACCAGAGACGTTCCGTTTTCCATGACCGAACCTCTCGCCATCGTCCTCTGGACCCTCCTCGCCGGGGCTGCCATGCCCCTCGGTGGAGCACTGGCATGCTTCGAGCGGATCAAGCCGGGCTGGCTCGAAAACGAGTTCCGTCATTTTGTGATCGCGTTTGGAGGCGGCGCCCTTCTTTCTGCCGTCGCCCTCGTCCTCGTGCCGGAGGGAATGGCAGGCCTGAGCATCCCGGCGGTGGCTTTCTGGTTCCTCCTCGGAGGGATCGCTTTTTTCGGATTGGATGTCTATCTCGCCTCCCGGAAAACGCAGGGCGCGCAGCTCGTCGCCATGCTCGCTGACTTCATTCCGGAAGCGATCGCCCTCGGTGCCACCTTTGGCTCCGGCAGTTCTGTCGGACCTCTCCTCGCGATGTTGATCGCCCTTCAGAATCTCCCCGAAGGATTCAATTCCTACCGGGAAGTAACCGCGTCGGGATCATTCCGACCGTCCCACATCCTTTTCACCTTTTGCGCCCTTGCCCTCCTCGGACCCGTTTGCGGCCTCGCAGGATATTATTTCCTCGCCGATTTTCCCACCACGATCTCCGGTCTCATGCTCTTTTCAGCAGGGGGCATCCTTTATCTTATTTTTCAGGACATCGCCCCGCAGGCAAAGCTGGAGCGACACTGGTCCCCGCCTCTGGGTGCCGTCGCCGGGTTTCTTCTCGGCTTGATGGCTCACCTCATGGTGAATTCGTGAGGGCACGAATTCCGTCAGGAGCTCGACGCGCCGCTTCGGCTTCGGGACGCACTCCACCCATACAAGGCGACGACGACGAAACAAATCGTCGGCAACAGGAACGAAGCCCGCGCTCCCATCATTCCGAGAAACGTTTCCTGATCAATGATCATTGCCTGCAGCGGCGGCATGAGGCAGCCGCCGCCGATCGCGAGGATCAGTCCGGCCGAGCCGAGCTTTGCATCATCGCCCAGGCCGTCAAGGGCGAGACCGTAGATCGTCGGGAACATGAGTGACATGCAGGCAGAGACTCCCACGAGCGACCACAGCCCGATCATGCCGGGGAGAAAAATCGTTCCCAGCGACAATAATCCGCCTCCGATGGCGAGGCCAAGAAGAAGCTGACCGGGACTGACGTAATGCAGAAGGAAGGTGCAGATGAATCGGCTCGAAACGAAAATGATCATCGCGATGATGTTGTAGCCCTGGGCCTCTTCTTTGCTCATTCCCATCGTCGCCCCGGCGTATTGAATGATGAAGGTCCAGCACATGATTTGCGCTCCGATGTAGAAAGCCTGGGCGATCACTCCGACTCGGTAGCGGTCGTTTTTCATGAGACGTCGGAAGGTGCCTCCCAGATCCAGAGGGCCGGGTCCGCTCTCGCCGGTGCGCGGCAGTTTGGCGATCGCAAAAATCACGAAGGCCACCGCGACGACGATGCCCAGGATCAAATAAGGCCCGACGATGACATCGAGGTCACTCGTCGCAACCGCAGCAAAGGCTTCCGGATCCGTCTCCAGCATTTCGCGTCGTGTCGCTTCGTCGGTCTTGTCGAGTCGCGCGAGGATGAACTCTTTCGCGACAAACATCCCCGTGATCGACCCGATCGGATTAAAGGCCTGCGCAAAATTCAACCGCCGCGTCGCCGTTTCCTCCGGTCCCATTGAGAGAATGTAAGGGTTCGCGCTCGTCTCGAGAAACGAGAGTCCGCAGGTCATGACAAAGTAAGCGAGAAGAAAGGGAGCGAACTGCTGCATGTTTCCCGCCGGAATAAAAAGGAGACACCCTAACCCGTAGAGTCCCAACCCCATGAGAATGCCGCTCTTGTAGGTAAACCGTTTAATGAAGATCGCAGCCGGAATCGCCATGACGCAATACCCTCCGTAAAACGCGGACTGCACCAGCGAGCTCTGGGTGTTTGTCAGGAGAAGAATATTCTTAAACGCCGCCACCATCGGATTCGTCACATCATTCGCAAAACCCCAGAGCGAAAAGAGAGTCGTGACGAGGATGAACCCAAAGAGGTAGGACTTCGGTATCGTGCGCTGGGGAAGGGAATCGTGACTCATGAGATAGAGGGAACCCGTCGATCAAATCTCAGATACTCTCCAAAGGCAAGAGTTCCCTTCCCTCGAAGGGTTTCTGTGAGGCAGGGTTAGGCCGTTCCGCTTCATCTCAATGACTTCACCAAGGCGGGCCGCTCTGCGGCTAAACGAATCAACACGGACGGCAGAGTAAAACGAAAACACTCTTACTTTCTGAAATTCAGCCTCGGCTTCTTCAAGGTCGCGAAAACAGCCTTCCAAAGAAGTCGAAGCGAAGTCGAGCTCTATTTGTTCATACTCAGTCAGCAGAGAAGGCGGAAATAACCCCGGCACTAATGAACTGGAAAGGGCCGAAGCCTGATATGGGTTTGTTTTCATGGCTCAATAAACCAATCGACAGACTCGCGCTCCCTTATCGTGACGGTCATGCCGATGCCTTCCAGATAGGCGACAGGTTTCAAAATGGGGTTAGACCCGCTTTGACACCGCAAACGGGATCGCTCATGATATCAGCGGAATGAAAGTCATCACCAGCACGCGCTTCATTGTCGCTGTTATACTGCTCGCAGTAGTCTCCACCACTGATTCTCTGTGCCAGACCACTGCCGAGCAGATGCTCTCAGCTAAAGAAGCCCGATTCCTGTTCGAAGCCGAACGTTCCGAAGCAAGAAAGCAACTCACTGAGCTTCAGGAAAAAATGGACCAGGCCCTCGGACGCGTCGGAAAAACCCTCCAAAGCGAAGGCAATCTCGATGGGCTACTTTTCATCAAAAAAGAACGCGAGACCTTCCGCGACCGCGTAGAACCGGGGCCACTTTCAGCCATCGACGAATTGAATTCACTCCGACAGATTTACTGGAGAGAACGCGAGGCACTTCGGGACGAGATCGACCGGGGTGATGCGGCCGCTCTGACTCACTACCGGGAGAGACTCGAAACCATCGTTCGCGAACTGACCAAAGCCGGGCACTTTGATGAAGCGCTCGCGGTAAAGACCAAAATTGAGAACGCGGAGGCGGAAATCAGTGGGGAAAACAGAATCATTGCTGCCGATACAGGCGTGGAAATCATTCTCGGAACCGAGGAGAACTACGTCATCGAAACCGACTGCCAGCTGGAGAAAAATAGTGACCTCTATGTCATCACAAGTGAGGCTCCGGGCGGAACCTACGTGGCAAGCGAGAGAACCTTCAAAACCCCTTTCCATATGCTCGCGAGGGCCGAAACCAACACGACGAATATTAGATTCTACTTCGGACAACAGGGAATCGTAATTCTCGGATGGGAAATGAATCCCTCCGAACTCCGAATTGTCGAGCCGCTTGACCGGAAGCAGAACGGCCTCCCCGGAGCCGGGGCAGTCACGCCGGGTGAGATGCATGACATCAAAATTCAGGTGGGGGAAAGTGCGATCACCGTGTCAGTCGATGGCGAAAAGCGAGGGGCAATCATCGGAAACTACACCTCCGCCGAGGGGAAAATTGGAATCGGACCCGCGCGAGGCAGCGTTTTGACCGTCGAATCCTTCAGGGGAGTTCAAGAGTAACCCGGTTCGCCGGCTACTTTCAGAGTCATCAAAGAGGCGAGTGGATCTTTTGCCCTCCTGAAGCTATCTTCGCAGCATGAAGCGTTTCGCGTTTTCTCTCCTCTCCTTTATCATCCTTTTTGCCCCCGCAGCTGCGTTCGAAATTCCGGCCAATGCACAGCAATGCCTTGTCGGCGTCGCCGCGAGTTGGGATTCGTCTTACGTCACCCTTACCCTGTATGAGCGCGGAAAAGGGGAATGGAAACAGGAAGGGGCCTCCTGGAAAGGCCGCCTCGGGCAAAACGGCCTCGTCTGGGGCAAGGGCCTCCACCCCGTGCCGTCGGGCGCGACCACGAAAAAAGAGGGCGACCGCCGCGCTCCCGCCGGCGTCTTTGATCTCGGAGGAGCCTGGGGCTACGCGCCCTCGATCAAAAAATCGCCGAATCTCAGCTATGTGCAGGTGACGCAAGGCTGCCTCTGGTATGAAGACCCAACTTCCCCTCACTACAACATGTATCGCCGCATCGACTATGCGCCGAAGACCGAAGAGGAAAAAAACGCACAGATGAAGCAGGGCGAATACGCGCATTCCCTCAAGCTGTTCATCGCTCATAATGCGTACCCGAACGTCACTCCGGGGGCCGGGTCCTCGATCTTTTTCCACATTTGGCGAAACAGCGGAGGCTCCGCCACCTTCGGCTGCACAACCATGTCTGAAGAAAATCTGAAAAGCCTCGTCGCCACCGTCGAGCCGAAGAAAAGACCCGTTTATGTGCTACTGCCCCAGGCGGAATATGAGCAGTATAAAGCGGCGTGGAAGCTGCCGTAGGGAGAGGGGAGAAAACCACTAATCGACACGGATTTCCACAGATAGGGCTCCGCAGCCAAAGGCATCAGTGAAAGCTAGTGTCCATGAGTGGTTTAACCCGCAATGCCTCAGTGCCTTTCTTCTAAACCGTACAAATCCCCACCGCCTGTTTCAGCGAGGCAATTTTATCTTCCCGGGCAGGAATGAATTCCTGCGCGACATAGCCGTCATACCCCGTCTCGACGATCGCCTTCATGATCGCCGGATAGTAAAGCTCCTGCGTTTCATCGATTTCGGCTCGGCCGGGAACGCCGCCCGTGTGGTAGTGGCTGAAATACTGATGACGCTCCTTAATCGTCGCGATGATGTCTCCCTCCATGATCTGCATGTGGTAGATGTCGTAGAGCAGCTTGAAGTGCTCCGACCCGACCTCTTCGCAAAGAGCCGCGCCCCAGCTCGAGAGATCGCACATGTAGTCTTTGTGATTCACCTTCGAGTTCAGCAATTCCATTGACAACGTCACGCCCAAGTTTTCACAAAGCGGCATGAGACGCTTCAGGCCGGTCGCACAATTTTTGAGACCCTCCTCATCGTCCATGCCGTCACGGTTGCCGGAGAAACAGATGACCTGCTTAAAACCGGCCTCGGCGCTCGCCTTGAGGTGCGGTTCATAAATCTCGACGAGCGTGTCGTGATGCTCGACCCGGTTGAAGGCATTCGGAATCGTTCCGATCTTCTTTTTCTTGCCACCGATCTCAACTTCCGCTGACGGAAAGCTGACCATCGCACAATGCATGTTGTGCTTTTTCAAAGTTTCAAAATCCTCCGGCATGAGCAGCTCCACTGACTGGAGGCCGAACTCTTTGCCCGCCGTGCAGAGTTCATCGAGCGAAATATCTTTGTAGCACCACTTGCAGGCAGAATGATTAATTTTCCCGCCGACCCCCGCCTTTTCGGCAGCCTCTTCCGCGAGGGCAAAGCGGTGATTCATCGAAGCCGCGGCAACGGTAGCCGCAGAGCCGGAGACAAACGAACGACGGGAGAAAGGTGAGGATTTTTCCATGCCCGAAGTCTAACGAAAACGGATCGAAGGAACAGAAAAGAAATGCGTGATTCCGCTCTACAAAGTCACGAAGGGTGGCTCCTTTCTCTGCTCTGATGTCTGGTGCAAAGGCTATCAACCTGGCTCCCGCCAGCAAATCGACAATGAATCGCCGTCAAATCACACCGGGTTTCGGTGCGGCCGAGTGACGGGAAAAAGAAAGGCCCTTCTTTCAAGGCTCTAGATAGAGGGCGTGGAATCGGACCCGGGTCTTGTCGGCACCTTCGAAGACAACGCGAAACTTGATCCGGTCGGGAACGGTGGATTTGTCAGGGTCGATCCAATCCACCGGAACTCGAAAACCGCTCCCGGTCATCGTCGCACTCCGACCGGGAACCGGGCTTTCGGCGTGATCGAGCATCTCGATAAAAAGCGTCGCCTCCGGACCAAGGCCATCGGCATTGAGAAACACCTTTGGCGACGTGCCTTCCTCTACCGGAATGGACAAGGTCACGAACTCGCTCACGATCGTTGGCGATTGGTAGTTTCCCGGCCCTTGCGCCGCCTCATCGACCCGGAGGTCGCCGAAGCGGTCGCGCGGCAGGACTGCAATCCCGACTCCGCCCCTCGGACGAGGAGGCCCGCCCGTATTCCGCGGATCCCAGGCACCATAATAGATCAGAGTCTCGTCACCAATGTTCGCAAACCCCTGCCCCTGCAACAATCCGCCCTCGTCCCAGGCACCGTCTTCGCCGCGTTTCAGGAAGGTCCATTCATGCGCCGGTTCGCGAAAGCTGAGTCCGTCGTTACTGAGAACAAAGCCCAGATCGACCGTCACCTCTTTCCACTCAGCCGCGCCGTGCCATTGACCGTAAATACCGGGAAGAACATTGCCACGATTCCAGACGCTGATTCCCTCGTGATTCTGCTCCCCCTCCCGGCTTCGACCTGCCCCGAGCCAGTCGTGCTGGGTATCGCGAACAAAGCCGATGTGATTCGTCGGCTGCCAGTTCACGAAATCAGCGGACCGGTAGATGCGGGTAACGCGACCCTGGTAGTGGCGGATTCCCGGCATCGCATTCTGCGCCGTGAGGTAATACCAGCCGTCCCTTTGATAAAGACCGCCGCAGGGCTCGAGATGCACGATCGGTAGCAGGAGGTCTTCTTTCCGCAACTCCCCTTTCTGCGGTTTCACCTCTGTCACCGGCGTCCAGGTGAATCCATCAGGACTGACAAAGGGCAAGAGCGTCCCGAGCCGGGTGTGGTGACGGAAGTAGACGTGCGTCGTCATTTTATACCGCCTCGACGCATCGGGATCGTTGTCGTCACGAATCACTTTCACGTTCACGAAGCCCCAGTCGCCTCCGACATCGACGAGATTATTATTCTTGTTCCCCCCGAACTCGACGAGTCCCAAATCGGGCTTTGCCCAGTTCACCCCGTCAGTGCTCTCGGCGTAAGCGGCGCGCCAACGCGTTGAGGTGGCTTTGTTAGAAATGTCATCATCGAAGGCTACATACCACATGCGAAACTTTCCCTCTTCCCGAATCACCGACCCGTAAAACTGCACGCCCATCGCGTCGGGGCTTCCCGGTTCTCCCCGTTTTACCACGGGATTCTCCGGATGTCGCACCGGCTGCTGCATCTCAAGGCGCAGGTTTTGGCTATGCGGAATCGAGACGGAGTCAAAAGCGAAAAGGACACGCTCCCCGGCCTGACCGGCAAGGGCCGAAGTCGCGCAGAAAAGCAGCACAGCGAAGAGGTGGGAGACGATTTTCATTCAGAGTTCGAAGTAGTTCAGGATCGTAGAAAAATTTTCCGGCAAGGGTCGCTGCAGGCCAGTGAGATCCGCTCCGCTCGCACCGGGTTCGGAAAGGACACCGTCGAGAATCGAGTCTTCCCAAACCGCTTCGCCCATGACTTTCATGGTGAAGACATCCAAGTTACATCCCCGCGCCTTGAGAAGGGCACTGCTCGCGACACGGCCCGCAAAACGAAATCTGGTAGTGGCTGCTTAGCTTTCAAATCAGGGGATTTCGAAATTCTGAATTCTGGAGCAACTCCAGATCACAGACAGTGGAAACCGGCATTCCTCACGAGTAAATCACCGACCGAACCGCGTGATGATCTTATATTTCATAGGCAGTATCTTCTCAATACCAAAACAGCGAATTACGTTTTTAAAAAAGTTTGATTGAGCAGGAAATAGTCAGGCTAATCTACGAAATTCATCCGTCTAAGTCCTCGAAGCTCAATTTATCGTCATGCACTTTCTCATTTGCACTCTTATTCTAAGCAAGCCGCTGCGCTCTCTTGCTCTTGCCGGCTCAACCGCAGGTTTTGCGCTCCTTCTGATGAGCCGTGAATCAACTTATCAAGAAGGCTAATACCAAAGCGGTCCGAGCGTTTACCATCGCGCCCCCGGATATCAGAACTACGACAGGGGCCGCTACGACTCCTCCGGACATCAATCCAATCAGTATTGTTCTTCCAACCAATACAGGCACGGTTCGCATTCCGGCCATTCTGATCACCGCAGCCACAATCAGCACCATTCCGCTCCGCCACCCCTGAAGAAACAAGCTCCGGCACCCCAAAGAACTTCCAGCCCCCCACCGAAGAAAAAATCAACTCAACCTGCTCAGAGCTCGGGGCGCGGATATGCTCCGCAGCCGCCCCCCTATGTGCAGCGTGATCCCAATGGGGAGATCGTCCGGAGCGGTCGCGGAAGAGTCGATCCCTTGCGATGAATGATCAGGCGAACTCAGCTGCGGTGAAATCCGCAGCAAAGCAGTATCACGAAAACTACCCTTGGAGACTGTCCCTGACGGAAGGCCATGCTCAATGGCAGGGCACCACTTTCACCTTTCAGCCGGCGGCAGAAACTCTGACCAGATCCCCGATTTTGATCTCCGCGACAAGTGAGGAAAGGTCTTCCCTCCCCACATTGATACATCCTCCTGTGATGCACTTGCCGATGCGCGATTCATCTTGCGTTCCGTGGATCGCATAGGAATACCACCGGAAGACTCCCTTGTATTCACCAAAGTGGAAAGGCTGTTTCGCGCTTGCGTCGACCGGCTCGAGTCCAAGAAACGCGTCGCCGTATTCGCCTCCGAGCCCATCCCCGTTGAAATCGATCGACGTCATGTTTGCAAAGAGATTTTCCGCGAGCCATTCGCGGGACTTTCCGGACTCTGCGACCAGTTCTTCGACCATCTCAAAAGACGTCTTTGTCAGGATAGCATTCACCTTGAAATCTCCGAGAAGTGAGAAGCCTCCGACAAAGCTCGATCCAACGGGAAGAAATCCATCGCGACCGAAACCTACCTGGAAAGACTCCGCGTCTTGGAAATTGCCCCGACTGTTTTCAGGACGGTCTCTATCGAGCGCGATTCTCAGAACCGGCATCTCAAATTCTTCAGCGATGACGGGAAGCGCCGACGCGGCCAAACCTTGAAGCCAAACTCGACGATCCATGGTTCAAAGCCTCCCGGCAACATCCTTCGCAAAATAGGTCAGGATCATGTCGGCACCAGCCCGTTTGATCCCTAACAAAGACTCCATCGCGACCTTTTCTTCATCGATCCAGCCATCGCGGGCGGCAGATTTGATCATGAGGTATTCGCCACTGACCTGATAGGCGGCGACAGGTACATCAACGGCATCGCGCACTAACGAAATCACATCTAGGTAGGGACCGGCCGGCTTCACCATGACAATATCGGCCCCTTCGGCGATGTCGAGATCAACTTCGCGAAGTGCTTCGCGAGCGTTGGCAGGATCCATCTGGTAGGTCTTTTTGTCCCCGGCCTTCGGCGCGGAATCGAGGGCACCACGAAACGGCCCGTAGTAGGCGGAGGCGTATTTCACGGCATAACTCAAGATGCTGACTCCCTCATGACCAGCGGCGTCGAGGGCCTCTCGAATCGCTCCGATCCGGCCGTCCATCATGTCGCTGGGGGAGACGATGTCAGCACCGGCGTCCGCGTGGCAGAGGGCTTGCTGACAGAGGATCGCGACGGTTTCGTCATTGAGGATTTTCAACTCGCCCGACGCGTCGGTTTCGACGATACCATCGTGGCCGTCCGAGTTGTAGGGATCGAGCGCGACATCGGTGATGACGGCGATATCAGGGTAGGCCATCTTAACCGCTTTGATCGCACGCGGGACGAGTCCGTCGGGATTAAAACACTCTTCGCCGTGAGGCGTTTTCAGCGACTCCTCGATCTTCGGGAAAAAGACGACGGCACGGACTCCGACAGTGTAGGCGCGACCAACTTCCTCGACGAGTCCCGCGAGGCTCCAACGGTGACAATCAGGCATCGACTCCAGCGTGACGTCTGCCTCGTCTTCGTGAATGAAGAGCGGGTAGATCAGATCGGCCGGAGAGAGAGTTGTTTCGCGCACGAGCCCACGGACGGCAGGTGTCTTACGATTGCGGCGGGGGCGGATCGGGAGATTTAGTTTTTCGGACATAATTCAAATCCTTCTTTGGTGTCTTTTAATACCCAGCCGGCTTCGACAATGGCATCGCGCAAACGATCCGCTTCGGCCCAGTCTTTATCCTGCTTTGCCTGAGAGCGCTCCTGCGCCCACTGCGAAATTTCCTCCGGAATTTCGAACTCGGCCTTTTCCTCGATCACGGGGAGTTCCAATCCTAACGCTGCCATGATGACTGACAGACCCAGAAACTCACGCGTTGCCTCTTCAGTAGAAAGCTCACCGGGCTTGATCCCTTTCATCGCGGTGAAGACCTGGCCGAGCGCTTCGGGCGTGTTAAGATCGTCTAACAAACCATCAAAGGCTCTCGCGAACGAGCCGAGATCGGTAACTACTTTAAGTTCATCGAACCCTGTTGGGCCGGTGACCTGACCCTGTTCCTTCAGGGCGCGGGAAAATTTGGCTATTTTCTGCAAAGCCTGCCCCGCTCCGGCGAGCGCGGGAAAGGATTCGTTCCCCTCTTTGTCGTTCGCAACAAAGTTCAAGGGCTGTCGATATTGTGCCGAGATGAGGACATAGCGCAGCTCAACAGGCGAGAACCCGGCGCCGATGAGTTGGCTCAGGGTGTAGAAATTCCCGGCGCTCTTCGACATTTTCCCGCCATCGACGAGGAGGTGCGTGAGGTGAAACCAGTGGTCCGCCATCGTGTGACCAGTGCAGGCTTCACTTTGCGCGATCTCATTCTCATGATGCGGAAAGACGAGATCGACTCCGCCGGAATGGAGATCGAAGGAGTCGCCAAGATACTCGCGGCACATCGCGGAACACTCAAGGTGCCAACCGGGACGGCCCTCACCCCAGGGGCTGCTCCAGTAGTTTTCGCCATCTTCCTCGCGGCGCGCTTTCCAGAGGGCAAAGTCAGAGACCGAGTCCTTTTCGTATTCGTCGTCCGAAACTGCTCCGGAGGCTCCGGCCCGCAGCTCGCGCTGATCGAGCCGGGAAAGGCGGCCATAACCATCGAAGCTGGAGACCTTGTAATAGACCGACCCGTCGTCGCTGAGATAGGCGTGACCTTTCTCCATCAACTCCTCTATCATCGCGATTTGATGGGGAATATGCTCCACCGCGCTCGGCTCAAGGTGCGGCTCTAGATTGTTGAGCTTTTCGCAATCCTCATGAAAACGATCCCGCCAATGGTCCGTAAATTCTTTCAGCGTTTTCCCCGCCGCCTGGGCATCGCGGATCGTTTTGTCATCCACGTCGGTGAGGTTGCGCACATGGTAGGCGGGCATCCCCGACAATTCGAGAGTACGTCGAAAGACATCCTGGAGAACAAACGTCCGGAAATTCCCGATGTGTGCTGGTCCATAGACAGTGGGGCCACAGCAGTAAAAACGGAAGGTTTTACCGTCAGAAGGTCGGAGGTCTCTGACCTCGCGCGACATGGTGTCGAAGAGTCTCATCGTTTTCAAAGGCACAAAAGAGTTCCCTTGGGGCGGTTTTGCAAGTGATTCAAAAGGGCAGGCAATTTTTCAGATGCAAATCCCTGAATCCCAATTACTATAATATTCGCAAAATTGATATTTAACATCAAATCGTTTGAACTTTCGTTCTCGACGCGATTCTGCTATTATTCCCGCCCTTTCCTGATTGCAAACTGATGGCCTTGAAACTTGTAGTGACGACGAACGTTAATGGAGACGTTTTCGAATTGATACTGAAGAAATCGAAGTATCGGGTCGGCCGTCGGCACGACAACGATCCCAGGATCAAAGAAACTTATATTTCGGGCTATCATTCCGAGCTGAATCGCAATGATGACGGCGACTACGAGTTGAGCGACGCCGGTTCAAGCAACGGAACTTTTCTCAACGGTCGGCGAGTCGAAGGGGGCGCCGTCGTCGCTGCCGGTGACTTTATCAAGTTCGGCATTCTCAAGGTGGCAGTTCAGGATGAGGAAGATTCCGGACCGAAAATTGTCTCCCTGAAAGACCGCCCCGCCTTTGCGAAAAAGCGCAACGAAATGACCTCGTCCATTGCCGTCGCAGGCAACACTGGCTCGATCGCTTCTGTCGAAAGCATTTCAGGTCCCTCGGAGGACACTTCATCGAACCCGACCGCAGGCTCGACGAAGGAGCTGGAAAAGCTGACGTCTCTCCTCAAGGTAGAACAGGAAAAGGCGAAAACCCTCGAAACCTCACTTGAGAACGAAAAGGCGGAGCGGGAGAGGCTCGCCGCTGAATTGACCGAGGCAAACAAAGTGGCCGACACTGCCGCTGAGATCGCCCCCCTCGAAACGAAGTTGAAAGAGCGGGATGACAAATTGAGCCAGCTCAACCTTGACCTTGAAGACCTCAAATCTCAACTCGCCGCAAAAGAGGATGCCCTCGCCGCACAGAAATCTGAACAGGAAAAGGCGGCCAAAATCGGTGATGACTCGCAAAAAAAAACTCGGCGCGCTCGAAGAGTCGATTAGCAGTCTGAAAGGCGAATCTGAAGACCTGAGAAAGGAATTGGAATCGGCCCGCGAGAAGGCGGAATCATCCCGACAGAGTGTCGAGGCACTCACCGCAGAGCTGGAGAGCGCCAGAAGCGAAGCAGACTCGGTGAAAAGCGAAGCAGATTCATCGAAGAAGACGACCGAAACGCTTGATCAGGAAATCGCACAACTGAAGTCTGCCGCCGAAGCCTCCCAAAAGGAACTCGCGACGCTCCAGTCGACAAATTCTTCAGACCTGAAAGAAAAGGAATCAGCGATCACCCGGTTGGAAGCAGAAGTCGGCTCCCTCCGCGAAGGGCTGAGCGGCAAAGAATCTGCGCTCGCAGAGACCGCCAGAGAGGCCGCCAAGCTCGCGGTACTCGCCAAGACGGTAGACTCTCTGAATGATGAACTTTCCCTCGCAAAGTCGTCCTCGGGCGACCTCGAGAGGAGCAAGTCAGAGGTCGAGAAGCAGGCTCAGGAAAAAGAGAAAGAACTCGCCGGTCTCAACGCGGAACTGGAGAAGCGCGAAGCGGAAATCAACTCGCTCAATAAAGACCGCGAGGAGCTGAAATCGCTCAAGAGCGAGCTTGGTGCGATCCAGACCAAAGCTGAGAAGGCATCCGACGACGCCCTCGAAGCGATTGCGAATTTCGAGAAAGAACTGAAGGACAAGGAAGCGGCTAACCTTGAGCTGGAGGCGAAACTCAAGGCCGCTCAAGTTGCTCTCGAAAAAGAGAAACACTTGCTCGCCTCTGACGTGGGTTCACTCAGCAAAGAGAAAGACAAACTCGCGGCAACGCTGGAGTCGCGAGAAGCACTCATTGCAAAACAGAAAGAAGAAATTGCCGCCTCGAAAGAAGCGATCAAAGAGACGGCAGCTGAAGTAAAAACAGTCAGCGCCGAAGCGAAGCAGGCAGCCCAACTTGCGAATCAGGTTGATTCCCTGAAAGAGGAACTCGCGACGACGAAAGCCTCACTCAAGGACCTGAGTTCAGCAGAGAAGGAGGCCCAAACCAAACTCGGCAAGCAGGAATCAGAACAGCAGAAACTGCGGAACCAACTCGAATCAGAGGTTGAGGCCAAATCCAAACTCGAAGAGGAAATAGCGATCACCCGGCAATCGCACAGCGAAGCGAAAGAAGAAGCGGCCCGACTCAAAGCAGATCTCGAAGCGCTCAAGGTGGAAGCCGATAGAGCGGAAAAAGAGACCATCGCAAAACTGGAAGCAAAACTCTCCGAAAGCGGGAACGAACTCAAAGCACGCACCGAGTCCGAAGAAAACTTCTCCGGCAAACTTGTCACCGCACTCGCGAGCCTTGCCGCGATCACTTCGACGAAAGAGTCGCTCCAATCAGAAGTAAATGCCTTCCGTGAATCCGGCAGCTCAGCGACACGGGAAGCCGCCGACGCAAAAGAGGAACTGATCTCCCAAAAGGCGGAAGTCGCCGGCCTGAAGACTCAACTGAAGCAGCACGCCGACTCGCTACAGCAGGCCAAAGCAGAGGCCAACCTGCTCCGGGTCGATCTTCAGAAATCCCGGGAGGATGCGGCTAAAAATTATAACGCTACCGAGCAGGAACTCACCTCGAAGATTGCCGAACTCGAAACCGCTTACGCCGCCGAAAAAGTCCGGGCCAGTGACGGCAAATCAAAAAGCGACGCCCTCAAAGCTGAAATCGAAAAACTGACCAGTTTCTCATCGGAAACATCGAGCGAAGCCGACCAGCTCCGCAATCGGGTCCAGGAAGTCTCCAAGCAGAACGGCCAACTTCAGGCGCAGCTGAACAAGGAATCCGTCGAAGCCTCACAACTCCGCGAGCAGCTCACTGATTCCGGCAAAAATCTCAGCACCCTCCGAACACAGATCGATGCGCTGGAAAAAGAGATCGCCCGTAAAGAGAAGGCGCTCGAAGAAAAAGATCAAGAGCACTCCCGGGTTGAAAGTGATACCATCGTTCAAATCAAACGCGACCTCGGCGAAGCCGAAGCAGCAAGGGAGGCCGCTGAAAAAAAGGCCGAGCAGCTTGCGAAAGACAAAGCCTCACTCAATAGCGCTTTCGAACGCCTCAAGGCTCAGCTCAATGATCTGGAGACAGCTCATAAGGAAGCCAAAGAGCGCGAAGAAGCTTTCAATCACGACAAGGGTCTCCTTGCCCGTCGCCTCGAAAAAGCGGATTCAAGCAACAGCGAGCTCGCGGCACGAATTAAAGAGGACGCCGCCGCCGCGATCTCGAATCGTGATCTGATTCAAAAACTGGAATCTCAACTCCAGGCCAACGAGTCCGAAGCCGTTCGAATTGAACGTGAAATATCGTCGTCGCTGAAAACAGAAATCAGTAAACTCGAACGTCGAAACCGCGAGCAGGGTGAACAGGTTGCCCAACTCCAGGAGCAGATTTCAGAGGTCACCCTCCAACGCGCCAACGCAGAGGAGAACGGTCTTGAGCTTAAGGAGAAAATTGTCGCCCTGGAGAGCGAGGAGATCTCGATGAAAAACCTCCTCCAGGAGGCGGAAAGAACTCGTGCCTCTCTCACTACTTCGCTCGAAGAGCAGACCGATCTGGCCCTAAAACGCGCCACCACGATCGAAGAGCAAAAGCAGGAACTGACTGAAACCGTTTCCCGCTTTCGCAGCGCCGAAACGAACCTCCTTGAAAAGCACCGCGGAGAGCTTGATGCCCTTCACCGCGAGCTCAGGGAGCAGCGGAAATACAGCACCGACCTTGAAAGTGAACTTGAGAACACGCGGGTCGGCCTTTCCGAAGCCCTCCGCTCCGCGAGGGATCAAGCCGAGCAGGATCGCTCGAAAATTCTCGCCGATGGTAATGCTAAACTCTCCCGTATCGAAGACGAACTCAGTCTTGCGATCAGCTCCCGCGAAGAGATCGAACTTTCCCGCAATGCGCTCGAAGACGAACTGAACGAGCGCGATGAACGCATCGAGCGCCTCGTCGAGCACGTCGAAGACCTCGAACTTAAGAATCATGACGAACGAGAAGCGAGGGAGCGCGACCTCACCATGCTTGAGAAAACCAAAGCCGGATTTTCCGGCGCTCTCAGTTCAAACTGGAAGCACCTTGGAATCGCCCGGAGTTCGGCTGAAGCTGAAAAAGAGGCCCGCACAAAAGCAGAAGCCGAAATTGCTTCCGCGAAAGCCGAGATCGAGCAACTTGAATCCGAGTCGGAGAAAAGCCGCGTCAAGTTTGAGGAGGAAATCTCAGACTGGGAAAAACGATTCGACCAGCTTCGTGAAGAGAAGCTCACCCTCGCCTCGGAGGACGCCAACCTGAAACGCATTCGCGATCAAATCCTTGAAGCGCAATCCGAGAAGAAGTCGATCGAGACTGATCTTTCCAAATTGAGCTCCGGAATGAAGAACTTCCAGGTGCAACACGACGAGCTCGAGAGCCAGAAAGAAGCCCTCCTGAAGGAACGCGAGGAACTCAAAGCAGGATTGAACGCGGCCAGGCTTGAGCTCGAAAGCGTCCAGCGCCGACAGTCAGAATCGCAGAGCCAGGATGAAAAGCTCGCCGAAACCATCGATTCCGCTGAAAGGAGGATTCAGTCCCTCAAGAAACTTGAGGCTCAGATGGAGCAAGCCGTCGAGCGGAAACGCCAATCCGGTGTTCTCAGTCGCAGCGATGTTTTCAGCGCCAAGGATGTCAAAGAAGCAGCTGCCAACGGCGAATTCTCCGAGGAGGAATTTTATCGAAAGCTCATTTCGAAACTCGACCTCATCGATGACCTCTCGAAGCGCTATGACAACAGTTGGCGTTACCCGAAAGTCGCCGATCAGCTTTCAATCCTCAAAAACAGCTTCCTCGATTTCCTTCACGATCATTCCGTTCGCGAATTTCGTCTCGACCCGGGAACTGTCCTCTCCGTCGAAGAGCGCAAACGTATCAAACTGGTCCCGCCCGATCAGGCGAATGGCAAGAAGGGACTGCCAGCCACCGTCGGTCAGAACGGCAATAGTTCGCGTGTTGTCGAAACCGTCCGACCTGGATATATTTATAAAAACGGCTCCCTGGACATCGTGATTCGCAAAGCCGAGGTGATCGTGGGCTAAATTCGCAAATAAATCTCTCAAAAATTATAATTAATTTGGTATCTCAGTCTATTTATCGTATTCTCTGCTTATCACACAAACACTCTGACTTTTACCCTCCTGAAAGTTCACCATGGCAGACAAATTGGCTCGATATGTCGGGATAGATCTCGGCACCAGCACCTCAGCTCTCGCGCACGTTCGCGACGACGGGAACCCTGAAATCGTTCCGAATTGCGACGGGGAACGACTCACTCCGTCAGTGGTCTTTTTCGATCAGTTTGAAGGCGTAAAGCTTGTCGGATCAGCGGCCAAAGACGGTGGAGATCCAGAGCGGACCGTGAAGCACATCAAAAAGCACATGGATGACCCGACTTACGTCGTGGAAATCGATGGCGAGCGCTGGACGCCGACAGAGATTTCCGCTCTCTTCCTCGCGAAATTAAGAAAAGACTGCTCCCGTTTGATCGGAACAATCGACGAAGTCGTGATCACCGTCCCTGCAAACTTTAACGAACTCGCGAGAAAGGCGACCGTCACCGCCGGCAGGCTCGCCGGACTGTCGGTAAAGCGAATCGTCAATGAACCCACCGCTGCCGCTCTCTTTTACGCCCATACCCAATCGATCAAGGGGCGCGTCCTCGTCTACGACCTCGGTGGCGGAACCCTAGACATCACCGTGCTCGATATCGAAAACGATCAGGTCGATATTCTTCTGAGCGAAGGAGCGAGACACCTCGGCGGCTCAGATTTTGACAGCGTCCTCATCGAGCTGATCGGGCAGGAATACAAAGCTCAAAACGGGAAAGAGCTGATCCTCGATGAAACGCAGCGACGACGCCTTCTCGCCGGGGCAGAGGACACCAAAAAGCGACTTTCGAAGCTAAACACCGTCTCGGAAAAAATCGGCAGCGAAGACTTCGGCCTCGCCGAGGTCGAGCTCTCGCGTGATGCCTTTGAGAATGCAATTCGTGGTCTGCTTACGCGGACCGTGATGCTCGTCGAGCAAGCCCTCGAAAATCTCGGGATGACACCAGGCGACATTGATCATGTCGTTCTCGTCGGCGGTAGTACCCGCATTCCCAAGGTGCAGGAATTGCTCACCACGCAGTTCGGCAAACCACCAATTTCGTGCGGCAATGTCGATGAGTGCGTCGCTCTTGGAGCTGCCCTTTTCGCGCAGCGCGCCCGCCGTGTTTCTGAAGTCTGCAATCACAGCTATGGGACGCTTGCGCTCATTGAAGATGCCGCGACCGGAGAAGCCACCATCCAGAATTCCGTCGTCATTCCGAAGAACACCCCGATCCCCTGCTCGATGTCTCAGGTCTACATGACCTCGGAAGACAACGAAGAGGTAATCGAAGTGGAGATCACACAGGGCGAGGATCACGATCCCCGCTACGTTGACATCGTAGGAAAAATCAGCCTCAAAGTCCCTCCCGGCAGACCGGCCGGCTGTCAGGTCACCGTGACTTACAGCTACGATGAGAACCAGCGCGTCCGGGCTCAGATTTATGATGAAGATTCCGGACTTCGGAAGGATATCGACATTGAATACAAAGGCGAAGGCGTTCTTGGCGATGTCGAAATTGAAAGAAAATCAGCCTACCTCAAGCAGATCAAAATTGCCTAATTCCCCCCTGAGAAATATGTTCAAAAAACTCATTCATTGGTTTACCGGAAATCAGGAAGAAGCCTCTTCGCCCTCAAGCATGGGCGGCATTTTCGGCAAAATGACTCCTGAGTCACTCTGCGGTATCGATCCGGCAAAAATGGATCGCGATGAAATTAAAAGCGCTCTCGCTCAGCTCTACAAGCGTCACAATCAGGCAGCGGGAAGTCTCAACCCTGAGCTTCGCGAAGAAGCCGAACAAATGCTCGAGGCGATCGTCCACTGTCGCGAGAAGTACGTCGACAGCGTCGCCTAGTTGCCACCTTTTTCCTTTATCCATTCCAGATCCTCCGCCTTCAGTTGGCGAAGTCTGATGTAGGTTCCTTCGAAATAGGCGCGTGCCCCGTGGAAATACTCTGTATTTTCGCCAAACACTTCGAGACGCCCTCCCTCGCGTCGAAAGGTCAACCAGGTTTCAGGATCAGCGGGGTCCTCTTTGACTGAAAAGCGAGCCATCGATCCGTTGCTCTGCGCAAGGCCGCCAATCATACCGACATGGTAGGTAGGACCTCTCACCACCGAGAGAAAAAATTCCAGTTCATTCGGCTTGGTTTCTGAAATCATCAGTTCCCCGCCCACCCCATCTGACCAGACGCCTTCCCACTCGCGGGGAAATCCATCCATCTTCATCCAGGCCTGCACGATTTCGATGCGAGTCTCCGTGAGATAAACCATCGCTTTCCAAAATTCCAAATTGGACCGCTCTACACCCTCGATAGCCTGACCGTCATACAGGGCCGCTGATACCGATCTGGAATCCCGATATTCCAACCATTGACGCTGATCTTCCTGCAGCTCGGAAAACTTCCACTCCGAAAGCGCCGCCTTCGCTTCCTGATAGACTTCATTCAATTGCCGATCCGATTTTTCAAACTGGACTTGAATTTCCTCTCTCGTCTCTGCCACCACCGCAGGGACTGATAAAAACTGCGATAGCAGAAACAGACCGGACAGGATTCTCATGGGGAGAAAGTAATCAATTTCGTCAAGACTCCGCAAGCATGGAGCGATTGATTCTCGACATCAGCACGGTCGCTGATTGAATAACCACACATCTAAAACCCCCGTTTCCCTCATGAAAAAACTCATTCAAAAAGCCACCTCTCCGGGATCTCACGATCAACTCAGCTCGATTGGGCTTCTCATCCTTCGCCTTTTCACCGGCGGGTGCATGCTACTTGCGCACGGCTGGGGAAAGTTGACCGGTTTCGGTGACCTCAGTAGTAAATTCCCGGATCCAATCGGATTAGGAAGCACTCCCAGTCTTGCTTTGGCTGTCTTTGCTGAAGTGTTCTGCGCTATCGCAATCATGCTCGGTCTCTTCACGCGCGCTGCCGCGATTCCTCTCCTCATCACGATGCTTGTCGCCGCGTTCGTAATTCACGGCGATGATCCATTTCAGAAGAAGGAATTTGCTCTGCTCTATGCCGCTCCTTTTCTCATGCTTATCTTCACGGGCGCCGGCTCCCTTTCTATCGATGCCAAGCTGAAGCGCTAGAAGGGTGAGGCAGCCGTGTAATTCCAACGCTGAAACCCCGGAGGCAGGGCTGCCTGAACTCTTTCAGATTCAGCTACGGAGTTCCACCCTCCTTGAGGAGAACTCGAGCCTCCGTCACGTAAGAAACGAGATCAGGGTAAAATTCCAGGAAATGTGATCCCATCTCCTCCTGATTTTTCACGAGGATCTGTGCCGCATCATAAATTGGCAACAGGATATCCGAGCGATGCGAAACCCGGCGGAGCGTAAGATCGATTCCCTCAACGCTCGCATACTCATAAAGCCATTTCTGACTGATCATTGATTCTATCGCCTTGACCGCCTCAGGCGGAGCGATCGACATCGCTTGCTCCAGTTGACCATGAACCTCATCGATAAAACTGTCGAGACTCTGCTCCGGTGAAAAAACATCCCAGTGACGATGCAGGAAATAGTCGTAGAAGATATCGATCACGATTCCTGCGAAACGGCGCATCGACCCCGGAAGTAAGTCCCGACTCTTTTGCCACGAAGGATGAGCATCAGTAAAGGCGTCGACGCTACGATGTTCAACAATTCCCAGCCAGACTGCCGGGGAATAACGCTCATCCCAGGGGTATCCCCGGACAAAATCCCCGAGAAGACTTCCCATCCTCGATTCCGGAGTCGGCTCTGCGAGATGGAGGTGGGCTAGGAAATTCATCGCTCAACAAACCAAACACAACAGATGATAGCCATTGTTTTTTAGACTCTGAAAGATAGCAGCAGTTAATACTCCAAATCCGATAGGGCGACTCGAAACCTTTCGATTAGGTCTTCGGGGTCTTCGAGTCCCACCCAAACGCGGAGGAGGTTTCGGGGTGCCCCGCGCTCGGCGGCCCAATCCAGTTCGCCGTAGTGAGCGAGGAGGGTGTAGGGGCAGGCGAGGGTGAAGTCAGTGCCGAGGCTGGGACCTTTCGAAATTTCGAGGGCATCATAGAATCGCTGCGCAGCCACCTCTCCGCCGTGCAGCATGAATGAAAAGAGGGCCCCGTAGCCGCCATCTTCCTTGCGGAGCTTGTCATAGCGCTCACGGCACTGGCTTGATGGATGCCACAAGATCTCGACCTCGGGACGGGCTTCAAGAAACTCAATCAGCTCTGCAGCAATCTCGTTCGTCGCACGGACCCGGTCTTCAAAATGTCGCGAATTCCGCTCGAGGACGATGGCATCCCCGGAGAAAAGCGGGCTTGCTGACTCCTCAAGGGGGAGAGCCTCTTTCAAGACTTCATAGCTAACGCATCCTTTTTTGATGATGACAGCCCCTGCGGCGACATCGCCGGCACCGGAGAAAGTTTTGGTCAGGCTTGTCGTCACCGCGTCAGCATAGCGAAAAGGATCGACGTTGACCGAGGTCGCGACCGTGTCATCGACGACCAGCGGGATTTCACGCGCTTTCAATAAAGGGGAAATCCCGGCAAGATCAGCCGTCCGAAGCAGCGGATTACTCGGAAGCTCGGTGAAGACCGCGCTGGCGGCGTGACCAGCGGCGAGCCACTCGCGGGTCTCTTCAACCCCTCCGCTCTCGCTCACTGAAAGATCGACAACCCCGCCCCCGAACTGCTCCTGCACCTTGAATGAGTCTAAATAGGGAAACTCAATCTGGATCGTGGGAGGACTATCCGGCCTGCCCGCGAGGATCCGGTGAACGGCAAAAACAGCACCCATCCCGGAAGAAAAAAGATAAACGTCAGATCCTTCTACGCCGGGGTAGAAAGAGGCAATCCTCTCGCGGATCGTTTCGAGTGCTTTTTTACCGGCATCGGTGACCGCTTCCGCGACCGGTTCATCCAGCAGCGCGGCCTCCGCCTCACGGCTACTCACAATCTCGCCGCTGTGCTGCCAGTATTTCCAGGCCGCACCGTAGTATTCCTCAACCACGAGAACGACGGTAAGTCCCTCCCAACCATAGGATTCGAGTCGGCAACTTGCCCCCGAGCGGCGCTTCACATACTCAGCGCATCTCCAAGCGGCCGCGAGGGATGGGAAGACGAGAGCAACCTCGTTCTTTTTCGCAAACTCCTCCTGCGCCGCCAAAAACAGTTCATCGACAAAGGGATGCGGAACGAAACGCGGGTAGCCGCATTCAAAGGTATCAACCACTTCAGGGTCACCTTCTTCGTAGCCGATGACGTGCTTCCAGCGCGGGAGACACACGGACACAGCATGGTCGCTCTCGGGGAGCGCTTTGCCCAGGTCCTCTTCGCGGGAAAACGGCTCGGTGAACGGGTCTCTCATGAGGCAGTCCAATGCTGATTGAAACCACGGATAAACGCGAATGAACACAGGTGGCCTGACATTCTGATCATCTTAATCCGTGTGAATCGGTCTTCATCCGTGGTTAAAACAAAACTACGCCCTCAAGGCCTGATCGACATCGGAAATCAAATCGGAAATCGTTTCAATGCCGACTGAAAATCGCACGAGAGAATCGGTGATGCCCACCGCTTCGCGAGTTTCCTTCGGCACGCTGGCATGAGTCATCGACGCCGGGTGACAGCAGAGTGACTCGACGCCGCCGAGACTTTCCGCCTTTGGAAAATAACGGAGGCTTTTCACAAAACGCAGAGTGTCTTCAAGGCTCCGGCCGAAATCGACGGTGACGATCCCGGAACCACCGCTCATCTGCCGCTTTGCCAGCTCATGCTGAGGGTGGGAGGGGAGAAAAGGATACCGCACGGTTTTGGCGACGGTGTTTGCTTCGAGATGCTGAGCGAGAGCGAGAGCATTTTCGCAATGGCGCTCCATTCGTAGTGCTTCCGTTTTCGCTCCCCGCATCGTGAGCCAGCAATCCATCGGCGCAGGCTGCAAGCCGAGCGCTTTTTGCGCAAAGATCATTTTTTCCTGCCACGCTTCGTCGTTAGTGCAGACGGCTCCGACAAGGGCATCCGAATGGCCATTGGTGTATTTCGTGAGCGAAACGAGCGAAAGATCCGCGCCAAGTTCGATGGGGCGCTGAAGAAAGCTGCTTGCGAAAGTGTTATCGACGATGAGCGGAGCGCCAGCAGCATGGGCCGCTTCCGAGACGGCGGCGATATCGATAATTTTCAAATTCGGATTCGTCGGCGACTCAATCCAGACGAGGGCAGGTTTGTGCGAGGCAAGGACCTCGAGCGAAGCGGGGTCGGTGAAATCGAGATAGCGGATCTCGACGCCGAACTTGGCGAAAACCTGCGCGAAGAGCCGAAAGGTGCAGCCGTAGATATTCTCCTCGGCAACGACAACGTCCCCACTTTTCAGCGTGGAAACCACTGCCGTTATCGCTGAGACACCGCTCCCGAAGCAGGTCGCGAACCCGGCACCTTCGAGGCTGGAGATAGTACGGTCGAGGAGGGTGAAGTTCGGATTTCCCGACCGCGTGTAGTCAAATCCGTTCGGATTGCCGTATTCAAAGGTGGACGTCAACCAGACCGGCGGCGTCACTGCCCCGGTCTCACCGACGAAATCCCGCCCCCGATGAATGGCCCGTGTTTCGAACCCCTCCTGCTCTTCTTTGCTCATGTTCGTCGAATCAACAGGGTTAGGTCATACAGTCAACCCTAATGAGGGTCTCAAACTCTCTTAAGTGTCATGAATCGAATTCCGGGAGCGATAAACACTTGCGAAGCAGGCCCATCTTTTGACACCTTTCCACTGTGAATTTCGGACTCATCCCCACTCCCCCCGAACTGTTCCGCCAGTATGAGCGCGGCGAGATCAGTCGCGAAGAACTGCAGGCGACGATGGCGCTGCATGCCCGCGGTTTGATTCAGGAACTGGAGACGGAGCGGAAAAATCCGAAGACATCCTACCTTGAACGTCTCCGGAATTTCGCAGCGGCCCGGAAACTGGTGCGGAAATGCGGCAAGGCGCGCCTTCGGGAAATCCTCGGGGCGATGGGTCGGATCGAAGGCTTCCCCCCCGCTCAGATCCTCTGGAACGCGGGTCATACTGATGTCCCCTTGCACTGTTTTTTCCGCTCAAGAATCGAACCCGTCTTCCGCATCACCCGCATGAAGGTCGAAGCGATGAAGGTTGAGGTCGAGGTGGAATACGGGCCCAACGACAAGAAGGCGACGGTCCGGGAAACGATCGTGCTCCGGCGCGATGCGAGACTCACGCTGGAAATGGCCGAGCGAACCGTATCGTAGAGGAATGGCCTGAAGGCCTCACTCCAGCGGCGCTAGGAGGTCAGCTTCAATTCCGGCTGCTCCTCGATACGGGCAAAATCGAGGATTGCCTCTTCATCTTCAAACCCAACTACCTGTGCCCCGAGCTGCTCAAGGCCATCGCAAATTTCGTTGGCCGCTTCGAGACACTCAGCGTCGTCCGGTTTTTTCACCACGAAGAGAAAGCCTTCTGGAAGGCTCTTGATTCGCTGGAGGCGGCGGATCTTTGAAATCCATTCATCACCCCGGGTGTAAACGCGGGTTGGTGTGCTCTGCGCGAGGTTAAGTGGCTTGATCGCTTTCTCCGGCAACTCCGCGCCCTTCGGCGTAAAGGCGAGCGGCACGCCAACATGATAAACGTCAGTCCCGACCCAGGGCGCTTCACGATAAAGTCGATCAAGACGATTCGCGTGAAGCAGCTTTCTCAGATCCCGGGTCAGCTTCTTTTCCTCGTAATCCACCGGAGTGAGGTTCCAATGCTCGACGTAGCGCTTGTAGAGTTCATCGAGGCATTGCTCGACATCGTCGGTGAGACGGGTTCCCCGGGCGCCGTAGAAAAAAGTCGAGGACTGAGTCGCGGTGAGTTGACGAAAGAGATCCATGTCCCCCAACTCGACAAACAAATCAGCCTGCGCCGGATGATTTTTCCCGGCTTGCCTCGCATCATCAGCCCATAGATTCGTTTCGATCGAGAGTGTGGAAAGCTCATTCTCGAGACGTCGAACCCCGCTTTTGAAAATCCCGAGATCGAGTTCGGGAAAGCACGCGGAGATGCGCTTCGTCTTTTGCTGCGAAATGAGGCGATACGTCAGGTAGCGGCTCTTTGCTTCGACCGCAACGATCCCGACATTCACGAATTCACCAAGCTCCCGGTAGGGGCGGAATCCAATGGCGGCAAAATTAACAACGAGATTCATGAGCGGTGGAATTTAGCCGGGGAGAATGCCATCAGCCGGAAGGCCGGGTTTGATCAGGCTTGCCTCGATCTCCGGCAGAGTGATCGACACCTTTGACTTACCGTCGTCATCGCGAAGCCACTCGCCGGGAATTTCCTCCCAGATTTTCCCGAGGTGATAAATCGTCGATTCAAACTTCGTGCGCCACTTTTTGTAGAACGCTTTTTCGATGAAGGGCCTCACATCGCGGAAGGCGTGTTCTTTTTTGAATTGGGTCTCGTCAAAGTCTTTCGCGAGGCAGGAATCATGGTCAATCAGCGCGACGTTTTGCAGGACAGGGTCCCAGAGCAAATTGGGATCTCCCCCGAGAATGCCGAGACCGCGGTCCGGATTTCTCACCCACCAGTCGAAACAGAGACAGCGAATTTTGGTCTCTTCCTCAATCTGGCGAAGATGAGAAGTTCTCAGTTCGTCGGCAAAAGGAATTCGCTGAGAACCAAAGGCGAGTCCGACTCGAAATTCATCCGGCTGATCGACGAGCGAATACTGAGTGAGTGCTTCAGGGATCGTCACGAGTTGGACGGGTGCGACGGGCAATCCGCATTCTTCAGCGAGGCGGCTGATGACGAACTCGGTCACGAGCTGGTCGCCACTGAGGTTGCCACTTTTCACGAAGTAATACTGGCCGTCGTCGGCTTCGCAAAAAAACGGACGGCTCGTCCCCTTTTCTGCTCTCCCGCTGATACTGACAATCGTGACCGACATAAACTCGCTGTGACGCGAAATTGCTTCGATAATCGCGACTCTTCAGAGTGTCAAAAAGGTTTACCGCCGGGACTTGAAAGCGTCAGTCGTAAAATCCCGATCTTGCACTGTGACGTATTCCGGGGACCTTTCAGCGTATTATTCTGAGATGCCATTATTTGACGCCGAACAACTCCGAGCTGATTTCCCGATCCTGTCAAGAGAGGTCGACGGGAAGGCGCTCGCCTATCTCGATAACGGGGCCACTTCCCAGAAGCCTCAGTGCGTCATCGATCTCGTCGATCAATTTTATGAAAGCGGGAACGCGAACATTCATCGGGGGGTCCACTATCTGAGCCGGACCGCGACCGAAGCCTACGAGGCCGCACGCACCTCGATCAAAGCGGCGCTGAATGCACCGGAATCTCAGGAGCTCATCTTTGTGCGCGGCGCGACCGAGGCGATCAACCTCGTCACCAACGGCCTCGAAGAAAAGTTGACTGAAGGCGATGAAATCATTCTCACGATGATGGAGCACCATGCGAACTTCGTGCCATGGCAGGTCCTGGCGGAGCGACGCGGGTTGAAACTTCACTTCATCGGCCTTCACGACGACGGCTCCCTTGACCTCGAAGCGTGGAAGGCGGCGTTTAACCAGCGAACGAAAGTCGCGGCCTTCACCCACATTTCCAACGTCCTCGGGACGATCAACCCGGTCGCGGAAATGACGGCCTTTGCCCACGAGCAGGGTGCTCTCGTCCTCGTCGACGGCGCGCAGGCCCTGCCCCACGGACCGGCTGACCTCACCGAAATCGGGGCAGACTTCTATGTTTTCTCCGGTCACAAAGTCTTTGCGCCGGACGGGATCGGTGTCCTCGCGGGGTCGCGCGAGATTTTGAATTCCTTCCGCCCCTATCAGAGTGGCGGCGACATGATTGATCGGGTCTCCATTTCCGGGACGACTTATCGGGACGCCCCCGAGCGCTTCGAAGCCGGGACGCCGAACATCTCCGGGGCGATCGGGCTGGCCGAAGCATTCCGCTACATGGGTGAAATCGACTGGGTCGCCGCCGCGAAACACGAAAGAAAACTAGCCGACCTCGCGAGGGGCGAACTTGAGACTCTCGGCGACGTTCGGTTTTTCGGGACGACAACGGACAAGACCGCGATCGTTTCTTTCCTCTATGACATCGCCCATCCGCATGACATTGCCACGATCCTCGATACCGAGGGCGTCGCGGTGAGGGACGGCCATCACTGCGCCCAGCCTCTCATGGATTACCTTGAGGTGCCGGCCACGGTCCGCGCTTCCTTCGCCTTTTATAACAACGAATCAGATGTCGAAGCCTTTGCGCGTGGAATGCACAAAGTGAAGCGCTTTTTCGGCTGATGAGAGTGCGTTGAAATGCTTGCGTTCCAGGGCCTTCGTGGCTAGATAGCGATCTCCAAATTTACAATCGGAATGAGTGATGCCCCCCTCCAAATCCTAATCGACGGCGAGTTTTACCCGGAAGGTGAAGCGAAGATTTCCGTCTTCGACCACGGCCTGCTTTACGGCGACGGCGTCTTCGAGGGGATTCGTTTTTACAAAGACCGTGTTTTTCGTCTCGACGAGCACATCGCCCGGATCTTCGATTCGGCGAAAGCGATTCATCTCGAAATTCCAACGACCTATGCCGAGCTCTCCGACATGGTGACCGCGACGATTCGGAAAAATGGTCTCCACGACGGTTATGTCAGGCTTATCGTGACCCGTGGGGTCGGCGGTCTCGGCCTGAGCCCCTACCGGTGCGAAAAAGCGTCGATCATTTGTATCGCCTCAACGATTTCCCTCTACCCGGAAGAGAAATATGAGAAAGGCCTCATCCTTGCGACCTGCGCGACGCGACGCCCAACCCACGATTCGCTCTCTCCGGCGGTGAAGTCCCTGAACTACCTCAGCAACGTTATGGCCAAGGTCGAAGCGATTCAGGCCGGGGCCGAGGAAGGAGTCATGTTGAACTCCGAAGGCTATGTCGCCGAGTGCACCGGAGACAACATTTTCATCGTCAAAGACGGCATCATTTACACGCCCACGGTCGCCTCGGGTTCGCTCTACGGGATCACTCGCAAAGTGGTCATCGAACTCGCGCGTGACGCCGGCTTCGATCTTCGCGAAGTGATGATGAGTCGCTACGACCTTTACACCGCCGATGAACTTTTCCTCACTGGTACTGCCGCCGAAGTAGTCCCCGTGGCCGAATATGATCAGCGCAAGATCGGATCCGGAGAACCGGGGCCGGTGACCCGCCAGCTCATCACCGCCTTTCGCAACCTCGTCGAAACGACAGGGACACCGATTTACTAATCGCGGTTCCTATCGTAGATTATAGAATTAGCATTCTTCGTCGGCGAACAAGGGCGTCGAAGAATTTCTCAATGAGATGAATTGCGACGTCTGCCAAAACGAAAAAGCGACTGTTTTCTTCAGCCAGGTTGTGGATGGAAACCTCCAAAAGGTGAACCTCTGCAAGTGCTGTGCAGATGACAAAGGCGTCACGGATCCGACCGGCTTCGCGCTCGCCGACATGCTCGAAGGCATGGGAGAGGAAACCGCAACAGAGACGGCGGTGGCAACGGACGACCTCAACTGTCCCAGTTGCGGGTTCACGCAGACCGACTTTAAAAAGACGGGCCGCTTTGGCTGCGCAGATTGCTACCATGTCTTCGATGAAGGTCTCGACGGACTTCTCGAAGCGATGCATAAGCACACCCAGCACACCGGAAAAGTCCCCTCGACCTTCCCGGATCTGCCTGAGGCGCAGATGAACCCTCTCCCCGAAGAGCCCATGGCACCCAGCCCACTGGATAAATTGAGCGAATTGAAGATTTCCCTGTCTAAGTCAGTTGAGGACGAAGATTACGAAGAAGCCGCCCGCCTCCGCGATCAGATCTCTCAACTCGAGTCTCAGATGGGAGATTCTTGATCATTTTAATCCGAACTGGCACCTTGAGTGCTATTTCTTTACCGTAGAAATTGTTGTGCCGATGCGATTTTCAACCTTACTCAAAAAGCCTGCCGAGTGGATGCGTTCCCCCGGGCCTCAGAGTGATATCGTGATGACGAGCCGGATTCGTCTCGCCCGCAATCTCGTCGGCCATCCCTTCCCCGGCTGGGCACGGAAAGAGGATCGTTCCCTCGTCATGGAGGAGATCCGTCCGTCCCTCGAGAACCTTTCCGAGATGAAAGATTCTTTCTCGGAGGAAATGACCAAGCTCACCGCCCTCGAAAAACAGGTTCTCGTGGAGCGTCACCTCATCAGTCGCGAACATGCTGCCAAAGGTCCCGGATGCGGCACCGTCATGAATCGTTCCCAATCCATCAGCGTCATGGTGAACGAAGAGGATCACCTCCGCATGCAGGCGATTCGTCCGGGATTGCAGCTCATGTCGGCCTACCGCTCGCTCGACAGCATCGACTCCGAGCTGGAGCAGGAGCTGCCCTACGCCTTCGACCATCAATACGGTTATCTCACCGCCTGTCCGACCAACCTCGGAACGGGAATGAGAGCGTCGGCGATGCTTCACCTCCCCGGCCTCGTCCTCAGCGAACAGATTAATCAGACGATCCAGGGAGCGAACAAAATCGGCCTCGCCGTCCGCGGACTTTACGGAGAAGGCACCGAGGCGCTCGCGAATTTGTTTCAAATTTCGAATCAAAACACTCTCGGAACCGACGAAAAAGAAATCATCGAGCACCTTGACCGCGTCATCACGCAGATGATCGAAAACGAGAAAAACGCGCGGATGAAAATCCTCGAGGACAAGCCGACCATGATGCAGGACCAGATCGGTCGCGCCTATGCCGTTCTCAAATACGCGCACATTATCACCTCGAAAGAAGCACTGAATTATCTTTCCATGATCCGCCTTGGTTGCGACCTCGGATTTGTCCCTGAAGAGGAGCGGGAAACGATCAATGTTCTCCTCACCGAGATCCAACCGGCCCATCTGCAAATTTCTGCGAAGCGTAAACTATCCCCTGAAGAGCGGGATATCTTGCGCGCTGACATAATCCGAACCAATTTAAATGGGCTGACGCCTCCTGATTTTTCCACTATACTGACAGAAAGGGACGACGATGAATAACTTTACCCCCCGCGCTCAACAAGTTCTCGCACTGGCCCGAAAGGAAGCCGACCGGTTCAACCACAACTACGTGGGGACCGAGCACCTCCTTCTCGGTCTGATCAAACTCGGTCAGGGAGTGGCCGTGAATGTGCTTCAAAAAATGAATCTCGACCTCGAGACGGTTCGCCTCGAAGTCGAAAAACAGGTCGGCAATGGCCCCGAGACTAAGATGGTCGGGAACATTCCCTACACGCCACGAGTGAAAAAGGTTCTCGCCCTGGCCGGAAAAGAAGCCAAAGCGCTCAATCACAGCTACGTGGGCACGGAGCACATCCTCCTTGGCCTCCTCCGCGAAGGGGACGGCGTTGCGGCGCGTGTCTTAAAGAACCTTGAAGTCGACATCGAGCGCACTCGCAACGAGATCCTCCACGAACTCGATCCTAATTTCGCCGGTGGAAACATCGAAGACGAAGAGGGCGAGTTCGAGGAAATGAGCGGTGGCGGAAGCCGCAAAGAAGGCAAAACGCCTGCTCTCAAAGCCTTTGGTCGTGACCTCACCGAACTCGCGCACAACGCCGGTCTCGACCCCGTGATCGGACGCGGCCCTGAAATCGAGCGCGTCATCCAGATCCTCTGCCGGCGCACGAAAAACAACCCGGTCCTCATCGGGGAAGCCGGTGTCGGAAAAACGGCGATTGCCGAAGGACTCGCTCAAGAGATCGCCTGTGGAAATGTCCCTGAATTGCTTCGCGACAAAAAAGTGATCACCCTCGACCTCGCCCTCATGGTCGCGGGGACCAAATACCGTGGTCAGTTCGAAGAGCGCATCAAAGCGGTCATGGACGAGATCAAGCGAGCCAAAAACGTGATTCTTTTCATCGACGAGCTTCACACCATCGTCGGAGCAGGCTCGGCCGAAGGTGCCATGGACGCGTCCAACATCCTCAAGCCAGCCCTGAGCCGCGGCGAACTTCAGTGTATCGGCGCGACGACGATGAACGAGTATCGGAAGTTCATCGAGAAAGACGCCGCTCTTGAGCGCCGTTTCCAGCAGGTCAAAGTTGAGGAGCCCAGCGTCGACGATGCGATCCTTATTCTTCAGGGACTTCGTTCCAAGTACGAAGCACACCACAAGGCGGATTACACCAATGACGCCATCGAGGCCTGCGTGAAACTTTCCGCCCGTTATCTCACGGGTCGTTTTCTTCCCGACAAAGCGATCGACATTCTCGACGAAGCGGGGGCCCGGGCACGGATCACTTCCCTGACCCGCCCACCTGCGATCCGTGAACTCGAAGCCGAGATCGAAGAGATCGTGGGCGAAAAAGAAGCCGCGATTAAAGACCAAGACTTCGAAAACGCGGCCGCGCTCCGCGATAAGGAAAAGAATAAGCGCCACGAAATGGACGAGATCCTCGAAGCCTGGCGCAACACCAACGAAGAGAAGATCGTCGAGATCACCGAAGACGACATCATGTCTGTCGTCGCGAAATGGACCGGCGTTCCTCTCCAGCGCATGGAGGAGAAAGAGACCGAGAAGCTTCTCAAGATGGAGGAGGAACTCAAGCGTCGCGTCATCGGACAGGACGAAGCGGTCACCGCGATTTCCAAGGCTCTGCGCCGCAGCCGCGCCGATCTCAAAGATCCGCGCCGCCCGATCGGTTCCTTTGTTTTCCTCGGCCCCACCGGGGTTGGAAAAACTTACCTCGCCCGCAATCTCGCCGACTTCATGTTCGGTGATCCGGAAGCGCTCATCCAGATTGACATGTCTGAGTACATGGAGAAATTCACGAGCAGCCGCCTTATCGGTTCGCCTCCCGGCTATGTCGGCTACGAAGAGGGCGGTCAGCTCTCCGAAGCGGTCCGTCGCCGTCCTTACTCCGTCGTTCTTTTTGACGAAATTGAGAAAGCGCACCCTGATGTGATGAACCTCCTCCTCCAGATCCTGGAAGAAGGCATGATCACTGACAGCCTCGGTCGCAAAATCGATTTCCGGAACACGATCATCATTCTGACCTCCAACGTCGGTGCCGATGTCATCAAGCGTCAGACCTCTTTGGGCTTCGGTTCCATGGGTGGCGGCGACTCGAACTACGACAGCATGCGCGATAAGATTCTTGAGAAGGCCAAAGAAGCGTTCAAGCCGGAATTCCTCAACCGTCTCGACGAGAAAATCGTCTTCCACGTCCTCGACAAAGAGAACCTCACCGAAATTGTTGATCTCGAGATCAACACCGTCGTGAAGCGTCTCGCTGCCAAGAACATCGCAATCAAGCTCGACAAGAAAGCGAAGGAGTTCCTCATCGAAGAAGGCTACGACCCGAATTACGGAGCTCGTCCGATGCGCCGCACTGTCGAGCGCCAAATCGAAGACCCCCTCGCCGAGCACCTCCTCCGCGGAGACGTTCAGAGCGGACAGCTCGTCAAAGTCACCCACAAGAAAGATGAGAAATTTCTCACTTTCAAAGCGGAAGACGTTGACGACGGCGACAAGGAAAATGTCGAACCAGTCAGTTCCGTCGAGGGCTGATCGACTGCGAATCTATTTCGAAAGAGGCCGGGCAATTGCGATTGCTACGGCCTTTTTTGTGGCGTGTCTCGATGCCCGGAATTCAGTCATCGAACGCAACCTTCGCGAGATAGATGCTGGTCTTACCTTCGTGGGACGAATAGTAACTGACCCAGAGCAGATCGTCTTTCCAGACAAGCCCGGCGTAACTCGTGTCCCCTCCCGAAGGCAACTTAAGACAATCTGTAAGAGTGCCTGCTTCGAGATCGACCCAGGAGAGTAAAGTTTGCGCTTTTCCATCGTAAGAGCGAACTGCTGCGATGATCCTTCCATCGGGAAGTTGAATCATGTTAGGGCCACCGATCCTTTTGTTCGTTTCTTTCCACGACCACGAGTCATAAGGAGGTTTTGCGGTTCCGAGAAACCCCAGTTTATTTCCCGTCTCGCAGCGGAAAAGACAGATCGCCGTGTCGTCTTCCAGAAAGAGAATCGTGTCTTCGCCGACCCCGCGAGGAAGGTTCACCTCGGGAATAAGAATCTCGTAGGCACGCCCGTCACCACTCCGATAAAACCGAACCGTCCGCTCCTCGCGCTCGCGTTCCGTTGAGTACCCCATCGTGTAGCTCTGATTCTTATGCCACTGCGCCCTCCAGAGCCAGAATCCATGATCGCCGATCGGAATTTCTTTCGTCCACGTCTTTCCTTTGTCCTCGGAAAACCAGGAAAACGACTGATACCGCACCGGTTTGTCCGCCTGCATCCCCGCGCCGTTGAGCATGAGATGGCCTTCCGGAGTCACCGTTAATTTCGCATCGCGAAGATCCTCGACCGGATGCTCAACCAGGGCCTGCGACTCCCACGATTCCCCGTCGTCCGAAACAATGACGCGAATCGAACCGTCCGGGGAGACATGCTCACTCCCCTCCCGGAAAACGCAGTACCAGCGCCCCTCGTGAAAAAGCAAATCGGTGAACGCATTGTGCGGCGCCTTGTCCCATATCAGCTTCGACTCCACAATCCGGGGCGGCGCGAACTCGGCCACCGGTTTCGCATCGGCTCGCCACACTTCATATTGCTGATGCGGCTGCCGGGACTTTGCGATAACAAAAGATTTCCGCTTCCTGAATTGATTCGCAATCTCGCCCGAGCGCTCCGCCTCATACTCCCCCGAATGCGCATGAAGCAGGTACCGAA
>CAZOUP010000048.1:0-35929 GCA_964583035.1 uncultured Akkermansia sp. | reverse complement strand
AACCAGTCTTCGCAGGAACTCGATCACGGGATAAGTGAGGTGGACCTCCTCAAACTCGAAACCACTCCCAGCGTCGGCGTTGCCCCACCGCGACTCACCGTCGCACCGGTAGCCCTCGAATGCCGCGAATGGTCGACGCTTGAGATTGGTCAGAACCGCCTCGTGATTGGCCTCATCGACCGCATCCATACCCGCGATGGCGTTCTCGATCCGGAATCCCTTCTCGTCATTCCCGGGGCTTTTTCTCCGATCGGAAGAATGGAAGTCCCCTCCGGATACTGTCGAACCAATGACCGATTTCAAATGCCCCGTCCCGACTGAATTGCGCAGCTAAGACGCAGACGCGGGATCCCTGTCATATTTAATTTGGCAAAGTGAAATAATTCGCTTCATTCAGGTGAAGGTGTGCGACCATCGAAGCCCAACGTTTCATTGTCGCAAATCACCAAATTGACCCGCCAACATCGTGGCTGACGCTTCCACAGACCTTCTCGGTAAAAACTACTTCCAGACACGGGAGAAGCTGAGTGATGCGATTCAGTCACTGAACGGTCTCGGCAAAGACAGCGGGATTGATCCAGCGCGGGTCGCTCTCCTCAAGAATCTGCTCGCCAATCTCGAAGATCCTTTCCTCTTCGTCGTCGTCGGCGAAGTGAATGCCGGTAAATCGACGCTGCTCAACGCTCTCTTCGGAGAAGACTTCTGCAATGCCGACGTTATCCCCACGACAGATCGGATCGCTTTTTTCAAATACGGGGAGGAATCCCACGAATTCGATTTCTCCGAAGACATCGTCGAGGTCTTCCGCCCTAATCAATTCCTGAAGGACTTCAATCTCGTTGACACTCCAGGCACTAATTCGATCGAATCCGATCACCAGCACATCACCGAGCAGTTTTTGCCGATGGCTGATCTCGCGATCTTCGTCTTTTCAGTGACGAACCCATGGGGAGCAAGCACCTGGGACTTCATCGACCGAATCCATCATCAGTGGAAGAAGAAAGTCATCTTTGTTTTGCAGCAATGCGATCTCCGCACCGATGAGGAGGTCGCGGCTATTTTGGAGCACCTCCAAAAGACCGCGCATCACCGCTTCGGACAGCACTTTCCGACCTTCGCCGTTTCAGCAAAGCAGGCCTTCCTCGCCAAGACCTCCGCGACCGGAAACGAGGAGCTTTCTGAACACAGCCAGATCGCCGGACTCGAACGTTTCATCTCCGGTGTCGTCGAGTCATCCGAGCCTCGCCTCATCAAACTTATTCATGCCTGGCGCGCCGCTTGTTTCGTCCTCGGAGAAATCAAAGAAAAGCTTGGCGCTGCCTCCGAAATCATCCGTGCCGATGACGAGCTTCTCAGCGAATTAGAGCCTGCCAGCAAAATTCAGCAGGAGAGAACTCTCAAAAAGTGTGAGCCCCTCTTCGAAGCCTTCGATCAGAGTTTCATGGCGGCGGGACTGCAGGCCGAGCCGCTTCTCGACTCGGAATTCCGTATCACTTCAGCTCTGCTCCCGCAGCGGAAAAGTGCCGAGGAAATCGAAGGGCTCATTTTTGCCACGACCATGAAAGCGGTCCGGCGCAGTGTCGGCGCCGGTTCCAATGCGGTCATGGAAGATGTCCAGCATCTCTGGGAGCGGGTCTCCGAAGAAATGGAGCAGCACTTCAATCTCGAACTCAGTGTCGGTGAAGACGGAAGCCCTGACTGGACCGCCTCGCACGCCAGAATTCAGGAACGGGTCGAGGAAGCCACCGCTGAAGCGCTGCGGAAGCTCAATTTAAAGGACGAACTTGGCCGCCTCTTTGCCCGCCGCAGCCGTTCGATCTGGAGCTTTATCTTTTCAGCCGTCCTCGCCTTCCTCGGCGGAGTGATTCTTTCCATGGTCGAGCTCAGTCCATGGAATGCACTCGCCTTCGGACTTGCCGCGATCTTTCTTGCGCTCGGAGCAATCGTCGGTGCGCAATCCGTGAAGCGGACGCGCGCTTTCTATTCAGGCGTCATCGAAGAACACCGGGAGAAAGTCGCGAAAACTCAGCGCGAAGCTTTCGCCAATGCGACCGCTGAATTCTACCGCGATTTCGTGAATCTCTTTGAGCCACTCCGAAAGGTCTGCCGCGAGCATCGCTCGAAGTATGAGCCGCAACTCGCCGTGATCAAAACGACCGAAACTGCACTCGCCCAACTCGAACAAATCCTCTCTCCTGTCGAGAAAGCGCTTAACTCCCGGAAATAGCGGAGACAGTGTCGCCAAAGGCAATCTCGCCTAGATCACAAATGAGGTGCCCTGCAATCAAGTGACACTCCTGAACGCGGGCCGTCACCTCAGAAGGCACCGCGAGCGTCAAATCAGCCACTTCGTGGCAGCGGCCGCCGCCGGCGCCGGTGAAAGCAAACGCAGTGACTCCGGAAGCCTTCGCGATTTCGAGTCCCTTCACCACATTCGGACTGTTTCCTGAGGTGGAAATTCCGACGACAATATCCCCCGGTACGCAGAGCGCTTCAACCTGACGGGCAAAAACCGCCTCAAAACCAAAATCATTCGCACACGCGGTAAGCACCGAGGAGTCAGTCGTGAACGCGAGCGAAGGCAGTCCTTTCCTGTTCCGGGTGAAACGCACCACGAATTCAGCCGCAAAGTGCTGCGCATCCGCCGCACTTCCCCCATTGCCGAAAAAGCAGATCTTGTTTCCCGCTTCAAGCGCCTTCACGCATTGCGCGGCCATTTTATCAATGACACCGGAGCAGGCTTCTTCGAAAGCGGCCACCGTCGCGGTGTGCTCGGCGATTGTCTTTTGGATCAGTTCAGAGGGAGAAGACATGAGAGATAATGGGGTAGTTTATGAGAGCGGAATTCCGCCGGGATATTCGCGCTCAATGGAATCGAGGAGTTCTACTTTTTCGATCGGACTCGTCCCCAGTTTTCCGACGACGATGCTACTTGCCAGATTGGCGATCCCCGCAGCCTTTGAGGCCGGAAGCCCGGCACAGAGACAAAGCGTGTAGATTGCGATCGCGGTGTCGCCAGCTCCTGAAACATCAAAGACCTCGCGGGCTTTCGCCGGCATCAGGACTGGTTCTTCACCCTCGGAAAAAACCAGCATTCCCTGCTCCCCCAGCGTGAGGAGAACCTGGTGGCAGGCCCACTTTTTGAGCAGGCCATGACCGACTGCGAGAAGCGGTTCATCTGCGAGAGGATCCAGTCCGCTGTCGCGATTAATATCTTCAACACCGGCGCAGGCGAAAGCCTCGGACCGATTCGGCTTCACCGTCGTGACGCCGCGCCATTCGATCGGATTCCCCGGCTTCGGATCAACAGTGATGACAAGACCGTGCGGCTCCGCCGCCTTCAGAAGCGCCTCGACCAGCTCAGGAGTGATGAGTCCTTTCCCGTAATCTTCGATGATGATTCCATCGAGATCCGGCAGCACGGACTGGAGTTTTTCCATCAAGGCCGCGACCTGTTCGACTGAAATGAAACGCCGTTTCTCGCGGTCTATTCGGACGACCTGCTGGTGCCGTGCCACGACCCGCGTCTTGGTGATCGTTTGCATCCCTTCGTCCTGTAAACAAAGCCCGGTTCCGATCCCGCATTCCCCGAGAGTCTCCGAAAGAAGCGCCCCGTTCGGATCCGTCCCGTAGAGACCGGCCAGTTCGATCCTCGTGCCGAAAGGCGTGATGTTTCGCGCCACGTTCGCCGCCCCACCGGGATATCGCGACTCGCGCTGCACTTCGACAACAGGCACCGGTGCTTCCGGGGAAATCCGGGCAACACTGCCCCAGATAAACCAGTCCAACATGACGTCACCGATCACCAGAATATGCTGCTCCGAAAACTTCTCGAGCAGTGACTCCGGCGTGATGAATTTTCCTTCCATGATGGCCGCTAGGCTAAATTGGGCGCTCGCGGATTGCAACCTATCGCTCGCATCTGCGTCCACCGTAAAATTTCAGAAAATTCACCTCGGTGGCCCCACGCCAACGACATCCTTCTGCAGGACTGCTTCAATAATTTAGCGGAAGCTGAAGATTATCCCGATAGATTCTCAGTGATTAAGATCGTCTCTCATCAACGGCACCCTTCGAGTCAGGCCCTCTTACTGTTACTGCCGAAAAAACGCGCTTTTGAGACTGGTTCTATTCTAGGTCCACTCCCCACTGTTTCGGGTCACGCTTGGCACCTTGCATGATCTCCGGATTTTTTTGGCTGATTGCTGATACGGCTTCTCTGAATGCCTGGAGCATATAGGAATTTGAAGTGACCTGTATTTTCTCTCTTAGGATTGGAAGGGCCTCCTCGTCTAGTGACCAGACAGCACCGGGGAGAGCACAGCTTGCTACATCGGAGCTGCGATCATTCAGATAACGGCGATAAATTTCTTTCGCTCGATCATCGCGAGCAGCATTAGCCACGAGGAAATTCAGAGCTCGAACTCTTGCGTCAACGATGCGAAAAAGGCCATTATCGAACCCGTCGCAGATGAGTTGTAAAATGAGAGTCTTTTCGCCAATCCGATGAGAATAAAGGACGCTCCAAGCATAGTCACCAACAGACCTCCATTTCACCGCAAGAAGTTTCACGAGTGCCTCCGAAGACAGCTCCTTTAGCTGCTGGGATCGAACCTCACGCTCGACATCTTTGAGGCTTCGAGCGAGATCTTCAATTTCTTTATGATTCATCATGCCGTTCCTTGCTCTATCCTAAGCCCGGATCAGTCCCGATGCTCTTCAGATCTGCTACCGCACAAGTATCCACCCCTCAGCTTCCTCTGATCTCTGTCCGAATCTCCCCCGGACGGGTCACTGACTTCAACGAAACCTCGGCTTCCCGTTCCTGGCCGAGCCATTCGAGGAGGACGCGGACGCGATCCTGACCCGCGATGATTTTGGTGACCACGGTCTGAAGTCCGGACATGGCTCCCTCGGTGAGGATGACTTCATCGCCTTCCTGAATGATGGGTTGAATGACGCGAATTTCTTTTTCCTCTTCCGGAAATTCCTTCTGCAATTCCGCGATCTCCGCATCGGAAATACAGGCAAACTGATCGGCAAACTTCAAGACTCCCGTCACTCCGGAAGCAGCGTTGACGGCCCGGAGGTCATCGGCGAGATCGAAACGGGCGAAGACATAACCGGGGAAAAGAGCTTCCACGAACCAGACTTTCCCACGCCGAGTCGATTTTTCGTAACGAATCCGCGGGCAGAATACCTCATCGAGATTCGCAAAGCCCTGCAAATGACGCGCTGCAAGGTGCTCGCTCTTCGGCTTGGTCCGGACACAATACCATCCGGTCTCTCTTGGCTGGGGCACTTCTGACATAAGTAAGGGAATTTCGACCCGTGCGAATCCTGAGACTAAGGCGAATCAGGCGCTTAGGAAAGCCGGAATCCCCTGCTCGCGGCGTCCCTTGAACTCTTGCGAAACGGAAACTTCTCCCTTACCTGTCCCCTTCCCACTGCTATGGCCGAAACCTCCGACCAGAAGGTGCCTGATCGGGCGCTCGATATTGCGAAATCCTCCACCGATGAACTGGTCGAGGATCGTCGTCAAGTCTTCCGGCGCCTCCTTTCCTACATCGGCCCTTACCGTTCCCGTCTCGCCTGGGGCATTCTCTTCGGTGTCCTCGCCGGCCTCGTGAACGGGGTTTTTCTCCTCGTCCTCCAGGTCGTTTTCGACATCATCATTCCGGCGGCAAATGGAGACCCGATGAAGGAGGTCTACTACCCTTTTGCGGAGCTCCCGGTTTTTCAGGATTTTGAAATCAGGCCCCCCGCTTTTGCCGAAGGAAAAGAGTGGATTTTCGCGCTCTCAATCGCGCTGAGCCTGCCTTGCATCATGCTGCTGCGCGGCCTTTTCCACTACCTGCACGCTTACTGCATGCTCTGGATCAACATGAAGGTGCTTTATCGCCTGCGCGATGAATCGTTCACCAGCCTGATGTCGCAGTCGCTGAGCTTTTTTAATCAGGTGAAACAGGGCGAGCTGATCCAAACCGTCGCAAACCAGACGCGGACGACGGCGGACGCGGGGGCCCAGCTACTCAGTGGATTAATCCAATACCCCATCGCGATCGTCGCCATTTTGGTGACCGCTTTTCTCCTCGACCCGCTTTACACGCTGGCGGCGGTGGTGGTCTTCCCCCTGTGCATTCTTCCGGTCGCACTGATCAGCCGGAAGGTCCGGAAAGCAGGTGGAAAAGAGGAAGAGGAATCCGAAGGGCTCATGGTCACACTGCATGAGAGCTTCAGCGGAGTTCGACTTGTCAAAGCACACAGCCGCGAAGCCTATCAGCGGGAGCGTTTCAACGACGGCAACGGCAAGATCATCAAATTCATCATGCGCTGGCGCAAGGCGATGGAAATATCGAGCCCGATGGTGGAAATTGTCGCCGCCCTCGGGGTCGCCCTCGGCATGGTTTACGCCTTCGTCACCCCGATCAGCACCGCGACGTTCACGACGATTAACCTCGGACTAATCAGTCTTTACCCGCACGCCAAAGCGCTCAGCCGCATGCAAATCCAGGTGCAGAAGTGCTTCGTCGCCGCGCTCAAAGTTTTCGGCTACATCGATGCGGTGCCGGATGTGAAAGATAAGGACGGGGCAAAAGCACTCACGGACTGCAAAGGTGACATCGCCCTCCGCGACGTCGAGTTTTCCTATGTCGAAGACAAGCCGGCGCTCGATGGGGTCTCGCTCGATTTCGAACAGGGTAAACGCTATGCTCTCGTCGGCCAGAGCGGCTCGGGTAAATCGACGATCCTTTCTTTGATCCTTCGCTTCTACGATCCGGGGAAAGGCTCCGTTCAGATCGACGGGACCGACATCCGCGATTTTACCCAGCAGTCCCTCCGCGATCAAATCGGGCTCGTGAGTCAGGACACGTTCCTCTTTCACGATACGATTTTTAACAACATCCGCTACGGCCACCTTGAGGCGACGGAAGAGCAGGTCATCGAGGCCGCGAAAATGGCGCACGCGCACGAGTTCATCACCGAACAAGCCGACGGTTACGACACGATGCTGGGCGACAAAGGCTGCACTCTCTCCGGCGGTCAGCAACAGCGACTTTCCATCGCCCGCGCGATCCTGCGCGATGCCCCGATCCTATTTCTCGACGAAGCGACCTCGGCGCTCGACTCGGAATCAGAGCGGGCAATCCAGGATGCCATCAGCGAACTTTCCAAAGGCAAGACAGTCATCGCGATTGCGCACCGGCTTTCCACGGTTCTCGATTCCGATGAAATTGTCGTCATGAGCGACGGCAAGGTTCTTGATAAAGCGCCTCATGCCGTGCTCCTCGAACGATGCGAGGAGTATAAGCGCCTCTATCAACTCCAGTTCGAAGGAAATTAGCCAATCCGATATCTCACTGAGAAAATTCAGCCTTAGTGCGCCATGGTTGCGCCCTTGTCGCTCTGACTTTCCTCGGGCAGGTTTTGGGCATGAAGTTCGTTAAATTTCTCGTTCTCTCGCTCATTCTCCTCCTCGGATTCGCCATCATGGCGGATGCTCAGGAGCAAAAACCGAACATTGTCATCGTCATTACCGACGACCAGGGCTACGGCGATCTTTCGGTCCACGGCAATCCGATTCTCAAAACGCCCCACATCGACAAGCTCGCTCACGAGTCGATTCGCCTCGACGATTATCACGTCGCACCGACCTGCTCACCGACGCGTTGTGCTCTCCTCACCGGTCACTGGACAAACCGCACCGGCGTCTGGCACACAATCATGGGACGCTCCATGCTGCGTGAAAACGAGGTCACGATCGGCCAGATTTTCAAAGATAGCGGCTATGCGACCGGGATGTTCGGAAAGTGGCACCTCGGGGACAACTACCCTTTCCGCCCCGAAGATCGCGGCTTCACCGAGGTGCTCCGGCATGGCGGAGGCGGGGTCGGACAAACGCCGGATCTCTGGGACAATGCCTACTTCGGCGGATCCTATTTCCACAACACCGAGCCGGTCGCAGTCGAGGGCTACTGCACTGACGTGTATTTCGATTTCGCGAAAGACTTCATGGAAGCACAGCTTGATGCCGGAAAACCCTTCCTCACCTACATTTCGACGAACGCCCCGCACAGCCCCTTCCATTCCCCCGAAAAATACGTCGAACCCTATGCTGACCTTGGCACCGCGACGGCTCACTTTTTCGGCATGATTGCCAATATTGACGAGAACGTCGGCACGCTGCGGGATTGGCTTGAGGAAAAGGGTGAGACGGAAAACACGATTTTCATTTTCACGACGGACAACGGCACCGCCGCTGGTGATAAAGTTCACAATAGCGGGATGCGGGGCAAGAAAGGCAGCGAATACGACGGGGGCCATCGTGTCCCCTTCTTCATGCACTGGCCCGGCGGCGGCTATGATGAGGAAGTCACGATCGATACGATCACGGCGCATGTCGATATCGTGCCGACCCTGATCGATCTCGCGGGGGTTGAGGCTCCGAAAGACGTGACTTTTGACGGGGTTTCGATTCGGCCGCTTCTCGAAAGCAAAGATCAGGTCAGCGACTGGGCCGACCGCATTCTCGTGACGGACAGCCAGCGGGTCAAAGATCCCATCAAATGGCGGAAGTCAGCGGTCATGACTGATCAGTGGCGACTCGTCAGTGATGCCGGGAAAGATGGTATGCCAAAACACCAGCTCTACGAGATCGACAAAGATCCCGCGCAGAAGAACGACGTCATTGCCGATCATCCGGAAGTCGCGGCGCGTCTCAAGGAATTTTACAATGACTGGTGGGCGGAGCTGGAGCCAACCTTTGGCGACCCTGCCCGCATCAAGATCGGACATCCTGCCGAGAATCCCTCGCGCCTCACCGGGCATGACTGGATCACGACCGGTCTCGCCCCATGGAATCAGGCTCATATCCGTGATGCCGACAACAAGCCCGAGAATATCGGTTTCTGGTATCTCGACATCGTGGAAGCGGGTGACTACGAGATCGAACTGCGCCGCTGGCCGAAGGAAGGGGAAGTCGCCAGCGTTCCCCTCGTGGGAGGCGTCGAACCCGGCGAGCCCGTTCCCGGATCCCAGGCTTTTCGAACCCGCGAAGGCATCGCGATCCCGCTCAAGACCGCCAAAATGGAGATCGGAGGCGAGAAAAGGACCGCAGAGATCGGCACCGATGATACCCACGTAACGTTCAAGGTAAGCCTCGAAAAAGGGCCCGCAGAACTCAATGCCACCTTCCTCACCGGAGACGGCGAAATCTGGGGTGCCTACTACGCTTATGTGAAAAAACTCTGATCGTGATTTCAGATTCCGACACCAAACAGGATTCGCACAACGATGCTTGATCGGCTAACTTCGCGGGGTCAGACGTAAGTCCGATATCGTTTCGCCCATGCCCCGCCCGAACAAGTCGATTGCCGCTCTCCTCTTGGCAGGATTGGTCTTGTCCCTGACCTCCTGTCAGTCGGATATTTCCGTGTTTGATCGTCTCTCCGACGCGGCGGCGCTTCCCCTCTGGCAGCGGGTCACTGCCATTGCTCTGTCCACTCTCATCAGTGAGGATCTCGCCTGTATCGCCGCCGGCATGCTCGCGAGCGAGGGCGCGATTTCTTTTCAATGGGCGCTTGCAGCAGCCTTTCTCGGAATCTACATCGGCGATCTTCTCCTCTACCTCATGGGACGTATCGGTGGAATAGGACTTCTCAAGCGCGTCCCCTTTCGATGGTTCATCAAGGAACACCAGATCATTCAGGCGGAAACCCTTTTCAGAGAACACGGGGCAAAGCTGATTTTTTCCTCAAGGCTCCTGCCGGGTTCGCGGCTTCCAATTTATGCAGCAGCCGGAGTCCTCAACTATCCCTTGTGGAAATTCGCCCTTTTCATGTTCATCGCCGGTGCTCTTTCCGCCGTTATTCTCGTCAGCGTGTCGAATCAGCTTGGCGAGGTCGTCTTTCAATGGCTTGAAATTTACGAATCCTATGCGATCCCGGTCTTTGTCGCCGTCGTTCTCGCAGTCTACCTGACGGTGAAAATCCTGGAAATCCTCGCGACAAAACGAAGCCGACTGATTTTCCTGTCCCGCTGTCGCAAAATTTACTTCCGCTTCGCGGAAAAACCACAAAAGCCCTGACCGCCATGCCAAGAACGATTTTCTGGTTTCGTGCCTACGCCGTCCTTCTGGCGCTTACTTATCTTGGACTCGTTGCGCTTGGCGTTGTCTTTCTAGCCATGCCACCTGAGCAACTCGAAATGACTTCTGCCGAGTCAGTTCTTGTCGGATGGGTTTTCATTCTTCTTGGACTCCTCTTTACCGCCGCCGTCCTTCCCGCCTTCTTTCTCCCGAGGCAAGGTTGGGCCTGGATCTACGGACTCGCCCTTATCGTCATGGGATTAACCAGCGTGCTTTTCATTCCGCTTTGCATCCCTCTCCTCATTTTCTGGCTCAAAGATCCGGTGAAGGATTGGTTTGTCCCAATTGCCTCTTGAGGACCGTCCCATCAACCGGTAACAATAGCTTCTGTAACCCAAGATATTGTGAACTGGATTTCTCTGGCCCTCCGAAACTTACTCCGTAATTCGCGACGATCGATCACGACGATTGCGGCAGTTGCGCTTGGCTATTCGGCGACCAACATCTTCGCCGGATTCGCCGGCTATATGTTCGCGAGTATCAAAGAGGCTCACATTTACGAGCAGGTGAACGGGCACGTTCAGGTTTGGAAAAAGGGCGCGCGCGACTATGGCGGGTCCGATCCTGCGGCCTATCTGATCCAGGCCGACGAGTTTGAGAAAATTCAGTCCCTCGCCGCCGGGGACAAGCGCATCGAGCTCGCCGCCGGAATGCTGGAAGTGAAGGGCAACCTCGACTACGACGGCACCCCGGGCTTCTTTTTCGGCCAGGCGATGGTCCCGTCTCAGAAGGATGCCATTTTCTCCCGATCAACCGCGCTGAAGAGTGCCTCGGGACCGGGCACCATCGGCGAGAAAATCACTGACGAAACGCCTTACGCGATTTCAATCGCCCCGGGCATGGCTGAAAACTTGAAGCTTGATCCGGGAACCAATGTCATCCTCATGGCTCCCTCGATCAGCGGCCAGATGAATGCGGTCGACGCTCAGGTTTTCGAAATCGTCGATGTAGCCTCTGAAGCCCTCAATAATCGCTATGTCTTCATGCCACTCGATCTCGCCCAGGAGCTCTATGATACCGAAGGAGTCAGCTGCGTCAGGATACTTCTCAGCGAAGACGATGACACCGATGCCGTGGTCGCCTCCCTCCGGGCAAAATTATCGACTGATGAATGGGAAGTCATTCCCTGGTACGACGTCTCCCGTCTCTACCTGAGAACCAAGCGCATGTTCGACATCATCTTCGGTCTCGTCTTTGTCATCATCGCCACCATCGTGGTCATGTCGGTTTTAAATACCATCGGCATGGCCGTCGTCGAACGCACCCGCGAAATCGGGACGCTTCGTGCGATCGGGCTGAAGCGCCCCGGAGTCGTTCGCCTTTTCGGGATTGAAAGTGCCTTCCTCGGAGTCATCGGTGCGCTCACCGGCCTTATCATTACAGTAGGATTCTCGCTCTTTATTCACTGGTTGCAGCCGACCTGGGAACCACCCGTGACCGCCCGCGAGATCGTCTGGGAGATCCGCATCCTGCCGAAGTATCTCCTCATCACGCTGATGCTACTGGTTTTCTTCACCTCTCTCGCGGCGATCGCTCCGGCGCGGCGAGCCGCAAAGCAAAGTATTGTAGATTCTCTGGGCCACGTCTAAACTTCTCTATCATGAAACGATTACTCCTTCTCTGCTTTCTGATTTCCTTTCCCGCGGTGCTACTTCGTGCTGACGAAGCAGCTCTTGCGGCAGCAGAGCAGGCCCGCGGCATTTCGACCGGCAACACCGGCGTGCAGTGGACCGTCAGTGTCAGCGGAGAAAAGAGCGCCCGGTTTGTCGCGACTTCACAAGGTGGCAAAGTATTCGCGGAAGTGATCGAACCGGCCGATGCGCAGGGTCGACGCTATCTCGCCGAAGCGAAAGGGAACATGTGGTTCTGGAAGCCGGGTATCAGTCGTCCCGTTTCCGTCTCGAAGCGGCAGCGCCTTTCTGGTGACGCGGCGATCGGCGATATCGCCTCGACCAGCTTTGTTGATGGCTACAAACTCGTCGGCGAGGACTCCGGGGAGGTGAATGGAGAGGCCGCGACGATCTATTCCCTGAAAGCCAACTCTCCCGGTGATACCTATGCGATGATTAAATACTGGGTCACGAACGACAAAAGCCTCGGCAAAAAAGCTGAATTCTACGCTAAGTCCGGAACCCTCATCCGGTCCTCAGTCATGGAATATAACAACACCGCGAACGGACGCCCCTTTCTTTCCAAAATGATGATCACTGACAGCGGCAAAACAATCACCCTTCAGTTTTCGAACGTGAAAATCGGCAGCTACCCGGCAAAGATGTTTGAACGCGACAATCTCGGTGGCCCGAAATCTTCCGGTCCCGGTCGATAGTCCTCTTTCACCACCACGATTCGCTCGCATGGCCGCCCTCGAATTTTCAGCGGCAGAAAAAGAAGCCGCCGTATCGCTACTTCAGTCACTGATACGCCTCGACACGACGAACCCGCCGGGCAACGAGCGCGAAGCAGTCGAACTCGTCGAAAAGGAATGCCAGTCCCTCGGGCTGGAGACAACTCTGATCGGGACTTCACCCGAAAGGCCCAACCTCGTCGCGCGCTGGTCAGCCGGGGAAAACCGGAAGTTTGACCGACCTCTCATTCTCAGTTGCCATCTCGACGTCGTCCCTGCGAATCCGGAACAGTGGACGCACCCTCCCTTTTCGGGCTTCAACGACGGAACCTACATCTGGGGACGTGGTGCGATCGACATGAAGGGCTTTGCGGCGATGGGCCTCGCCGCGCTGACCTGGCTTCGGAAAGAGAATGTCGCGATCAACCGTGACGTGATTTTCGTCGCCGTCGCCGATGAAGAGGCTGGAACAAAACACGGCTCAAAGTGGCTCGTTGAGCATCACCCTGAACTTCTCGGCAACGATCCCGAATATGTCATCAATGAGGTCGGTGGCTTCACGGTGCATCAAAAGGGACGACGATTCTATCCGGTTCAAGTCGCCGAAAAAGGCGTCGCCTGGATTCGCCTCACGGTGGAAGGTGCGTCCGGGCACAGTTCACTTCCGACCGACGACAATGCCGTCGTCCATCTTGCGAAAGCCGTCGAGGCGATTGGCAAAACTCAATTGCCCTGGCACCCGAGCGAAGAGGCAAAGCGCTTTATTGCCGGCTTCGCCGAGCCCGAGGGAGCAGTGGCACGAGCGCTCTCGCCCCTGCTCTCACATCCAAAAATAGGGCCCATCATTTTACCCCTCGCGGTTGCCAATCCATCGAGGAGGAAATCTTTGGAAGCGATTCTCAGAAACACCGCCAACCCTACGGCCCTCAAAACCACCAACCCCATCAACGTGATTCCGTCGAAGGCGTCCGTTGATATCGATGGACGATTAGCACCCGGAGAGACGGCTGAAGATCTCATCTCGGAGCTTCGTTGTATCACCGACCGGCTCCCCGGCGTTCGTGCTCACTACGAAATCCTTGAGGAATCTGCTGCGACCTCTTTTAGCCACGCGACTCCGCTCTTCGAAGAAATGGAGCGGGCCCTTCTCGAAGCAGATCCGGGCGCGCATGTCGTTCCGTCGATCATCCAGGGGTTCACCGACAGTCGGAATTACGCCGCCCTCGGGGCGACCTGCTACGGATTCTATCCGCTGCAGATGCCCGGGGAAATCGACTTCGCGTCGCTCTTTCATGGCGTAGATGAGCGGATCCCCATTGATGGATTTCACTGGGGGGTGAAAACTCTGACTACAGTGCTGAAACGATTCCTGACCTGAGTCTTACCTCAGAAAGTAGCTGGATTCGGTAAAATTCAGCCCGTAGCCCGGTCCACCTATCGCTTCGGCGGCGCGACCTCCTTCACGAGCGAACCCTGCTCCTCGCTCATGACGAGGAGGCTGAGTTTCTCAACCTGGTCCAGCTCATTGGTGCTTAGACTGGCGTAGTCAAACTTACCCCGAAGATCAGTGTAGCCATCCTTGAAGAACTTCACCGAGCCGTCTTTCATCTTTGCATAAACTTTGATGTAGGTCTTCGGAAGCGCCGCGTCGCCCCCTTCAATACCGACCTGGAGGCGACCATATCGTTCCGACAATTCGACATCGAGCTGATTGGAATACACCGCCACCGTCTCGCGCTGACCGGCACCGACCACTTCGACGAGGACGTTCTTGCTCGCGAACGCTTCCGGAATTTCAAAGGCAAAACGATTTCCCTGATCCGGCAGGGCTTTCTCTTCGGAAAGGTTCGGGCGAATGTAAGCAAACTGTCCGCTGCCTCCGGAGACAAATGGATTGCTTGAAAACAGAAACTCCAGATCCATCTCGTAGTAATTCACCGTGACCGTTTTCAGATTCCGGAAAGTGAGCTCTGCCTCGCGATCCAGCGCCGTCAGATCCAGGAACGGATCGGTCGAGGAAAGCTGCTCGATGGAACCTGCCTCAGCCTCTCCCGCTTCGCCGCCCCCGATCTCTCTGACCTGTTGGGCAACCGTCGCAAAGCGCTCGTTCCAGCGATCCACCGGATAGTCTTCGTAATTGGCTGCGACGGCGGCGGCGGCTTCGAGATCTTCACGGTAGAAAGCGGCATAGGCGCTCAAGTAGTCGTACTGCAGCGTTGAAGAAATCCCCTCGGCTTTTACCGTCTCCTGCCAGGCAAGCCCTTCCTCAATGCGATCCTGAAGGAACAGGTAGGCTGTGATCGAGAGACGATCCTCTGCTGACAGCTCCGGCTTGTAAGTCAGGACTTTCAACTGCGACTGGTACTGCGCGAGAAATCGATCATTTAAAATCGACCGCTCGCGGCCAAGACGATGCGTCCTCGCATTGACGAGCGGAGAGTATTCGAGATGCTCATGCCAGTGACGATCTACCGGATCGACGCTCACCAATTCGCTCTCGATCCAGAGGCCGGAGGCATTGAGGAAACTTTCCTGATGATTGAGATACTCACGCGCCACTCCGGTGACTCCGTGGTAAAGACCATAGCTCCACAACGCCTCATCATAGGCATGTCGCCCGGCAATGAGTTGCGTCGCCGACTTGAAGAAATCGACATTTCCTTTCATGCGCCAGGCAATCTTGCTCAGGTCGATCAGCTGCAAATTTTCATTTCGTAGAAAGTCGAGGACCTGCTGTTCCGTTCCCTCCTGGGACAGATAATCCCAGGAAGTCTCGTCCACTTCTGAAGGGCGTTTCACGACCTGAAAAGTCGCCGTTGCGCCGGAAGCAATGACTCGCTCGTCTTTCGCGACCTGAACGGGATAGCCGGTAAATGGATTATCGCCGGAAACCCCGGGGAAATAAAATGAGACCTCCAGCTTTTCAGTCGAGAACGGAGCGAGAGCAAACGGGTAGGACTTGGTGTAGTCACTCCCCGCCACAGGAACCGCTCCCTGCGGAATCTGAACCAGCAAATCGAGACGATGACGCGACGAGGTCGGATTGGTCACCACGATCTGGCTGCCGTAAATCACGCCCGTGAGGAACTCGTCCGTGACGAATTTGTCCTCCCGCTGACCGTTCACGATTCTGAAACGGTCATTCGCGCGATAGAAATTCTGACTGACGAGGACGGGAGTCTCTTCTTCCGCCCGTTCCGATTCCTGGATTTCCTGATGAAAGAGAATCACCGGAGACTTCGCCGTGAAGGTCATTTTAATGTCATCGATCTCGATCTCGTGATCACTCGCCTCGAAGGGCAAATCCATGACACTAAGCGCCAACATCATCTCGGTGAAATTTTCTGTCGCTGCCGTGAAGTCACGCGAGTAGAAGCCGCCCTCACCGTCCCAGTTCGCGAAATCTCTCCAGAATCCGTTCACGTTCACGAGGTCAGAGAGCTGCTCACGAATCGGGAGCTCATAGTAGTTGTTCTCGGCCCATTCCTTTGTGGATTCGATCTGTCGGAACAGTCTTTGCTCGGCGGCTTTATCGCGAAGCGAAGCGAGCTCATTGGCCCCACCGCCCCCCGGTCCACGACTCATGACCATGCTGCGAGCCGCCATCGTTGATTTCGGAGCTGCTGCTGCAAATGGCATCGACTCAGCCTCGTCTGCGAAGTTATCTGCATAGGCTAAGCTTACGGCAGCAACACTAACATCCAACCCCAACTCACTCCCACCAGCCCGTCGTCCCCGAAGCGCTTGAGAAAAGAAAAACGCCTCCTGCCCGACATCTTCGGGAATCAGCTCGTGCAGGCTGATGATGTGACCAGCGGTGGAATCGCGATGATCTCCTCCCAGTCGTTGTCCAAGCAGGATTCGCTCAACGACATTCAGGCGACTGAATGCCCAGGGCTGAAGAAACGGCTCCAGATTCTCGCCGAGGAGATACAGATCCATGAAGGTCTTGTCTTTCTTATTGCTCAGATAAGGAAGAACCGTTTCCTGAAAAAAATCGGGATCTTTCCTCGCAAGAAAAAGGTGAAGCTCATGACAGGCAAACTCGGAGTAGAGACGACGTTTTTCGGCGAGCTCTTTTTGATTCCAGTTCGTGATAAACCCGAACTTCATGAGATCTGCATCTCCGTTGATCGAGAGGAGCACCGAGTAGACAGTTCCGAGCGTGTCGTAAACTTCCATCTCTGCAGAGCGCAAATCGTCGATCTCCAGAGTTTCGCCGGCGGCGAGAAGAGTGACCTGCTTCTGCTGCGTGAAAGCCTTCGCGGACTCCAGCGACTTGGTGAGACGAAGATCGCGGAAAGAATCTGACTCATCCGGAGTCGGAAGCGCAAACTGGCGGGAGGCTGCGATCGTCGAATTCAGAGCCACGACCTGCACATGCTGGCGCCCTTCGAGGAGCGACGCATCCAGCTTCACGGTGCCGTCTTCGCCCACCTCAAGATTCGCGAGAACGAGAGATGGTTGCTTTAGAAACTGAAACGCAGGGACTAAGACGACCATCGCTTCTTCCATCGGAGCCATATCCGGAGCGATCGCGGGGCGGGCGCGACCGTCTTCTTTCATCGCGGCTCCTTTTTGGTAATCCTCTCCCATTTTTGCCTCATCAACATCGGTCTCGGTTTCGTTGAGTTCCCATGGATTGAGCAGCAGTCCGGGGCGCTCCAGCATGTTCCCGGGGTAGCGCTCCAGATTGCGTCGCTCGAGGATGTAGCGATACTCTTCCCCGATGTCACGACCGGACAAATAGAGGGACTGATTGCTCCCGCGAGTGATTCGGAAGAGTGGCATCTCCTCTTCGCGCAGGAGGCTTTCATACGGATCGAGTTCGGGCAGGAATCGTGTCGCGATCAAATGCACGCGAGTGAAGGCATCCGCATTCGCGACGCGAATGACTAATTGATCACCTTCTCTCTCGATCGCAGTGAGATGCAGCGGCGTTGGGTCAGAAAGCTGCAAATGACGGCTCCCTGACAGGGCATAACCAGCCGCCTTTGCGGTTGGCTCGGTGACATGTAAATCAATCGCTTTCCCCTCTCCCCGGAGGACGACTCGATAGTCACCACGTTCAAGCCCGGTGAGAACCACTGTCCCTTCTTCGAGCGAAGCGGCGACGAATCGATCTGCAACAGGAACGCCGGCGCGCAATTCGAACACCGCCAGATCGCTGCGCGTCAGGGCATCCAATGAATCCGACAAGGGCACCACGACCGGCTCGCCTCTCTCGGCATGAATCGAACCAGCGTGAGAATATTTCCCATTCTGAATCCTCCAGTCGCGGCGTGTCGCTCCCTCGGATTCTACCGTCAGAAATGAGATTCCCGGCAAGGGTCCCAGATTCACCTGCCCTTTGGCATCCGACTTCAGGACGAGCGAATAAGGCTGGTTAAAGTCGTGATGTGTCAGGACCAGCGAAACGGGACGCTCCGCGATCGGCTCTCCTGATTTTCCAAGAACGTCGAGCCGGTAGCCTTCCTCAAAACGACTCAGGAAGATATCAAAAACCTGATTCTGCATCTCCGTCCCATTCACCAAAAATTCGTGAAAACTGCTGAGCAGCGGCACTTCGTCAGCCTCACTCACGAGGGGCAGTTTGCCCTCAAGGGAAACTTTGATGCGCTGCAAGCGATTCGGAACCTGAAAGCGATGCACCGATTCCTGAGCGTCGAACAATTCAAAACCTTCCACCTCGACGAGAGACTCGACGCCATCCGCATCCGTCGTCTGAATGCGAAGAATGGTGTTCTCCAGCAAGGTCACTGAAACCGGCTCGCCATGAAGGCTGAGTTGAGGACGAACACTCACCGAAGTCTCGCGACCTGCGAAGAGCGACTCCTGTTCGAGAAAGAATCCGGCCTCCAAGGAATACTCCTCCCGTGGAAGCTCGATATTCACGAGGCTGGAAATCGTGCCATCGCTCAGGATGACAGAAGCGCGTCCGTCGCTCGAAAAAGGCAGGAGAATTGATCCTCCTTCGTCCGCATTATACTCACGACCTCCAAAGAAAACCGTCGCGTCTTTAATCCACTCGTTCTTCTCCGAAAGCACCTGAATCAGCTCTCCACCGGGAGTCGTGTTCGAGAGAAATTGAAGCTTTCCCTTTCTCACGAGAGCGCGGGAACTGATTCCGTTCCCGATCATTTCCACGACCCAGATACCACGCTTACCGGACATGGAGTCAAAAGTGAAACTTTCCCCGTGGCGGATTACCGAAGGCTCCTCATACTGATAACGCTTCTCCTCATTGGCGACGAGCCCGTCCAGATTCAAATCCGTACTGATTTCACGCTGTTGGTCGAGGTAGTAATTATGAGCATTGATCTCATAGACTTTGACGATGAGTTCGGGAACGTTTTTCAAAGTCACTGAAAGCGAGACTTCATCCTCGCCGGTGAACGTGTCAGGATTTTCCGGAGCGAAGGAAATCTCGACCCGCTCTCTGACAGCCTGGACCTGCGCCGGGGTCAGCATTGAAAAATAATCGGCGGCATCTCCCAGTCCGAGCGTGAGCTTGGTCTCGGCAAATACCTGCTTCAGATAGTCCTCGCGGACAAAGGGGCTGAATCGCTGGATCGAGTCATCCTCAACGAAGACGGCTTCGAGGAAATGCCTTACCAGTGCCTCATCACTTCTGATCGGTGCGAAACCAGTCGTTGCTGAGAAATCCAGATTGAGATCCGCCATCGCGTTTCGCTGATCATTTCCCTGAAGATAGCGCTGCAGCATGTAGGGCGCGGGACGGGGCAGCCGCAGGTAGGCCATAAAATCATCGAGCGGAAGCTCACCGGTTTTGCGGGCCTTACTTAACTTTTGATACAGAACCGACGCCTTGAGCGAATTATACGCCGGGCTCAGTTGACTGACATAACCCCAAATCCGATCAAGGTAGGCAGTTCGCTCTTCCGGGGAATGCTCCAGAAGGACATCGCCATCGGGACGCAGACGAAGGAGCCGGGCGTCAACGAATTTCGGATTCGTGGCCAATTCCGGCATAAGACCGACCAATTCGTCGAGTTGCGCGAGGGTGAGCTGCTGATGAATCTGAAATTCACCAAACCCACGGCTTTCCGGCGTTCTCAAATCAGCGGCGATCAATCCGACTAGTTGCGGAAAATCAGGAAAGACGAGACGACTCAGGAGCTCTCTTCGCTGCGCCGGATTCAACGGGATTTCATCGCGGAGGAGGCGATCCAACCCGGATGTTTTGATCTTGGCGATGCTGTTCACCCCGATAGAACGCTGCAAAAATGAATCCCAGGTGATCAACTCAGGGTCGAGCGCAGTCGGGAAATCCGGCTTTTGATCGAGCGTGGCCCGCTCGTGATTGAAGCGCAGATTGAGCTCTTGAATCAAATACTCAAGCGATGCTTCCGCATTTCCCCCATAACTGAGAAGAGCCTTGCGGTGCTCAATCTCGGTGACCCGCGGAGTATTGCCATGCCGCTTGGTCCAGGGCTCAAGCAAGGCCGTCACGTTATCAAAACGGCCCTCCTGCAAGGCATGCAGAGACGAGTAGTAATAAAATTCCTCCGTCCCCGGAATCAGTTCATTGATCACCGCGCCGCGATCATCGGCCAGCGCAAAGCGTTCAAGAAAACCAAAGGACTCATTAGCAGCGGAGAAAGAAGGCATAAGCGGAGTGACTGAAAAGAGAAACCCGCAGAGGATACGGGATAGATTGGATGGCAGGAATCGAAATTTCATGAGGCGGTCGAGTGGGTTTGTTTCCTTTATAACGCAGAGACCGACGAATAGATGAGCCTGAAGTTGTAAAGAATTTGCAAGAGACTCGGAAAAGTCTCTTCAACGCGCCCCTCCTCAACCCGTAGCGAGGACATTCCGGTCATCTTGTCCCACAAGACAGGTCAGCACCTCTGCCGAACGCACGACGGCAGGAATTCCGTCGCTACCTGGCTTCGGGACACTCATTCCAAGCCACAAAAAAAGCGGCCCGTTGAGAGCCGCTTTCAGAGTCGAGACTGACGCGCCTCAGTTATTGGATAGGATCAGTGATTGAACATGAACTCCTTCGAGTTCAACACCGCCCAGAAGACATCGTTGAGGACGAGTTCCACCTGAGCTTTGTCTTCACCCACCGCGTTGACTTGAGCCATCAACTGCTTCATTTCCTCAGCGGTTGGCTTTCTCGTGAAAGCGCGGACATAGATGTCATCAATGATCTCAGCCGGAGTCTTCCCGGCGGCGATAAGACTCTTCACGACGCTCCCCTGCTCAATCTTGGTCGTCACGGTCGGACCGTTCAGGAGGTGCAGAGCCTGTGAAAGACTTGGATCCATCACCACCTCACAAGAACAAACGGTCTCACGAGTCGCGCGACCGAAGGTGGTGAGGAAATAGTCAGTTGTCTGCCCATCAGCGATCTGAACCGCACGCGAACCAAGAGGAAGGCCTTTAAACTTATTTTGCGTCTCAGTGACTTGAGTGATGGTATCAAGCATCACCTCAGCACGTTGCCGACGCACGCGTGCCCTCGCAAAATTGTTCATGTCATCTTTGTTGGAAGGCGTTGCCTGCGTCGTTCTCTGGTAGGTCGCTGAATTACAGATATCACGAACGAGCTGTTTGAAGTCGTAACCATACTCCCCTTCGAAACGGGTCGCGAGAGACGCGAGCAGCTCCGGATTGGATGCAGGATTGCTGACGCGAACGTCATCGACCGGATCAATGATGCCAACGCCAAAGAAGTGCGACCAGACGATGTTCACAATATTCGTCGCAAAGTAAGGATTTTCCGGCGACGCGAGCCACTCGGCCATGACGACACGGCGATCCTGGCTCTTCACATCCGGAGTTTCACCACCGAGGAACTTTGGCTCCATGTTGCGACCTCCAATGAGATGCTTCACCTCACCACTTCCACGGTTGTAAACAATCTGCTCACGCTGATCGACGCCTTCTTTGCGACCAATCTGCGAAAAGAATGCGGCCCAGCCGTAGTAATCATCCATCGTCCAACGATCAAAGGGGTGGTTGTGACACTGGGCGCACTGAAGGCGCATTCCCATGAAGACCTGAGCAACGTTCTCGGAAAGCTTCAGAGAATCTCGCTCTACCTGGTAAAAGTTCGTCGCTGGATTGGCAAAGGTGCCACCCTGAGATCCAATCAAGTCGATGACCCACTCATTGAGAGGCGTGTTGGCGGCGATCTCCTCCCGCAACCAGCCGTTGTAGAGCAGTGCCGACTTATAAGAGATCCCGAGGGCAATATTGTTGTTCGATCGAATCTGAAGAAGCTCAGACCATTTCATGACCCACATTTCCGTGAATTCTTTCCGCTCCAGAAGTGAGTCCACTAATTTAGATTTCTTCTCAGGATCTTTGTCAGCGACAAAGGCATTGTATTCCTCAACCGAAGGAAGCTGTCCGGTGATATCCAGTGAAACGCGGCGAAGAAATTCGTCGTCAGAGCACTGTCCGGAAGGAACCATCCGGAGCTTGTGCAGTTTATCATGCACGAAACCGTCGATGTAGTTATTCTCCGTCATCTCAGGTCGGGTGTAATCGAGGCCTTCAGGAATCACGATCGTTTGAATACCCACGGTCTGCGTCTCATAGCGAGCCATGATGAAAGCTTCGCCCCGCTTCCCTGCGGTAATTTTACCCCACTCGTCCACGGCCGCAGTCGGCTCGTTATTGGTAACGAAAGAAGCAAGATGAGTCACGTCGCGATCGTGCCCGTCCGAGAAGAGCGCACGAACCGTGAGCTGCTGCTCCGCTCCGGACCCTTCAAGCACGAGCTTGGGAGGATAGACCTCAAGCCCGACCACGCTCGGAAGCTCTGCTTTCACGTCGTTCTTGGCACCCTCTGCAATCCATTCGACCATCGTGTTGTATCCGTGACCACCTTTAACCATGAGCTTGCCGCCCGTGTGCGGCACTGCTTCGACTGATTTCTCGACAAGGAGAGACTCCTCAGGGATCGCAAGGTTGATTCGATAACCCGCCAACTCACGAGTAAGACGAAAGTGGTCCCCGTCGGGGTCATAACCGAAGAGGGAAAGCATAAACCCATCCTGTCCCCGGGCCGAACCATGACAGGCTCCCGTGTTACAACCCTCACGCATGAAGACTGGCATGACATCAAGGTTAAAACTGATCGGCCGATCCACTGCCGCCTCGGTCACCGTCACCGGCAACTCAACAGCATGCTCTGCCACCTTAACCGTCAGCGTTGTTGCTCCATCTTTGACGGGAATAAAATGGTTCCTCGTTTTCAGATCAATCAGCGATGCATCCGCAAAATTGAAGGTCGCATTTCTGGTTACATCAATAGTGGTGTCATCGTCATAAGTCGCCATGACCACGACCGACTGCGTGTCACGCAACTTCTCGAGATTGATGTCTTTCGGAAAAGCCTCAAGCTTCACGAGCTGCTTGCCGTTATCAGCCAATGGCTCAGCCCCCTTGAAATCATCTTCGTTTTTCGCGACAAGGACCAACTCCTCAGGCCACTGCGCCCCTTCTTTGATCCACTGACGCAATTTGGCGATCTCGTGATCGTAAAGTTTACGGCCCTCCGGCGGCATCGAATCGATGTCATCGTGAGGCAATTCAACCATCTCGATCATGAGCGAGTTGTCCGGATCCCCTTTGACGAGTGCCGCCCCCCCGTCTCCTCCTTCAAAAAACAGCGCAGCTGCGTCAAATCGAAGACCACCCTTTACCTTGGGCTCGTGGTGGCACTGAACACAATTGAACTCCAGGATCGGCTGGATATCTTTAGTGAAATCGATTTTCCCGGCAGCGCCCTCTTCAGCCGTCAATGAAGCAGCTGAAAACAGAGCAAGGAAAAGTGATAACCGAACGATGTTTTTCATGGGGATAATAAGTCTGGGAGAGGAGGAAATTTAAGAATTTACTGGGCAGCCGCTTCTTTCTGAGCTTCGAGACGGAGTTGCTCAAGGCGGGAGAGAGCTTTGGGGGCGGGCTCATTCTTCGCCACGACCTTCTTCTCCTCGACCGGCTTTGCTGCGACCGGTTCCTTAGGCTTCGGATCGACACGGAAAACTCCGCCCATCCCAACCCGGTGAACCACCGGCTCCCCGTTTTGCAATATCGTTACGGTGCAGAAGAGGTTTTTGTGCTGTCCAACTGGTGTTTTGTCGGTCGTTTGAATTGGCAATTTGAGATCAGCGGTTGCCTTATCGATCTTCATGATCGGCACAGTCGCATGGGCCGGCACGGCAAAGAGCTGCACATCAGCCTGTCCCTCAAACTCCCGGAGATTCTCCACTTCGGCGAGCATGTCGATCGCTTCGCCCTGCTTGGCGGTCGCCATCGAGAGCTTCATGCCGACGAACGGCTCTTCGACAGAAAGCTTCACAAAAGGAGAGGCGGTCATCATCACTCCTTTTCCAGCATCTGACTCGGCAACGAGGTTCAGATTCCAAGTGTTCACCTCGGCCGAAGCATTCGCATTCAGTTCATACTCAAGTTCGGTGTCCTTCTCGTTAAACGTCATGCTGGCAGGACTCGTGATCCCCGGGGGTTTCCAGAGCAGACGCACGGTGATCTTTTTATCGTACCCATCTTTCCGATGAGCACGAATCTTAAGTTTCTTCGTTCCATCACGCACGATCGGAGATTTCGGCTGGTCGATCGTGATGCTGTAAGGAAGCTCCTCAACCACGGAAATCGGAACCTTCTCGTGGTACCGGGTGTAATACTCGACTCCATTTTGCGGGCCGCGCACGAGATCAAGAGCCTGCGAAAAGGTTCCTTCGACCGGAGCTTTCTCGTCGGTATTTTTCACCTTCATCGTAAACATCCCGCCTCCGATGGGAGCATCAGGAGCAGCCTTCAACAAAATAGGAAACTGACTCACCGTCTTGGGAATCGTGCCCGACTCCCAGGTCACTCCAGGCGGAAGGGCTGGGATGTCGAAGACCAATTCTCCTGCCATATTTCGCCGAGTCGTGTTCACGACCATCGAGTAGTAACCACCACGGGGAATGTCGAACTGCTTCCGATATTGAAGATCGCGCCTGAGCATCTCAGGCATTGTCACATCGATACCCGGCGAAAAGGCCTCGGACTCGATGCGATACACAAAATCTGCACCACCGCGCTTCAACATATCAGTCACCCGAACATAGAAATCACCATCTTCAGCCGGTTTAAAGTCCACTTGGCTGTCTTTGGTGCCATTTGCATCATCAGAACCGCCCAGCGACGCAAACTTGGCATCATAGAGATTGAGCACTGGATCCACCGGAGAACCGATTGAGTTCGCATAAACACGGAATCGATAATTTTGACCCTTCTTGCCGGTGAATTTGAAGTAATCGATATCACCCTCTTTTTCCAGAATTCCGTTAAATGCCAACGGCAACGCACCCACGGACGCCAATTCCGGACTGCGCAAGTCATCGTTCTCACCGCTTTCAAGTACATTGGCGAAATCGCTCACCCTCACGAGGTTCGGCGAGGGCGGATAAAGCCCCTCGTGCTGGCCAAGTACTCCGAAGGTGCCCTCTTCCGTCGTCAGGGGAAGCTTAGCCTTCGTCTTAAACTCACCTTTGACATCGCCAATGAGCGTAAACTCGGTCTCCTCACCGGGCTTTCCACCGGCAGGATAAACCGCCGTGGGTCGAGGATAGGTCCCAATGTGGGCACGATACCGACCGCGGCCCTGGTAGGCTGAGTCCCTCACTTCGACAATGTAGTCACCGTCTTCTGGAATAATGACAGATAGAACTGACTCCTGCTTCAGCAATGCAGATCCATCGGCGGATGCGATCTCAAACCGGTCTTTGTTAAGAATCGACACGTAAGGGTCGATCGCGATGTTTTGGCGAATATTATTAATTCGAAGGCCCTCAATCTCGACAGAGAGCCGCTCACCCTTCTTCATCGAAACCTGGTAGTAATCCGTCTCCTCCGGCTTGGCCTCCGCTTCAATCGTCACATTCAGATCGATCTTTTGCGGGACTTCGAAGTCATCATTTGGCTCTACTTCCGCCACATTCGGAAACTGGGAAATCCAGAAGTTCCGCGCATAGCTCATGCCGCTCTTGCAGCGGACGCGAACATGATGTTCACCGATACGGGCGTCGGGAGCGACGACGAGCGTTGCCTCCACCTTCTTGTCATCAACGACTGTGAAATCCTTCACTGTGATGCCGGGGTAGTGAAAAATGATTTCCTCCGCGTCCGCAAGGCGGACACCGAAGAAGGTCACCTTCGTTTCCGCTCCGCGCTGCGCTCCGCGAGGAGTCGTGTTGGAAAGATCGGGAGAAGCAGCCTCAAGCGCTGATCCAGCAAAAAGGACCACCAACAGTCCGAGGACTGTCGATGCCTTCGCGAATCGTGCGATATGGGCCGCACTCTGAAAAGTCAGAATACGTTTCATAATTTTCGAGATGAAAAAATCAGAATCTTAAGCCGAAGATTTGGCGATAAGCTCCTCAATCACGGAGCCGCCATCAACGATCTCCATCGGGCGTGGACCGGGGGCGATAAGCTCCTTGTCCGCATTAATTCCAAGCTGGTGGTAAATCGTCTTCGCAAATGACTCAACATCGACCGGATTGGTGTCGGGCTCAGAAGCAAGTGAATCAGAAGAGCCGTAGACAAATCCACGCTTGATACCGCCACCGGCAAGCATCGTGGAGAAAACGCGAGGCCAGTGATCGCGACCGTCAGTCTTATTGATCTTCGGCGTCCGTCCGAACTCAGATGAAACCATAACGAGAGTCGAATCAAGGAGACCGCGCTCATCGAGGTCCGTGAGGAGCGTTGCGAGCGCCTTGTCAAAATCAGGGACCTGACGGCCGATGTTATCCTTAATCTTATCGTGGTGATCCCAGCTACCGTAAGTCATTGTGACAAGGCGAACCCCGGACTCAACGAGACGGCGGGAAAGAAGCATCCTCATGCCTGCCTGATTTTTCCCGTAACGATCCTTCATTTTATCATCCTCCTTCGTGAGGTCGAAAGCATCACGAGCCTCAGCCGAACCAATCAGGCTATATGCCTTCTGGTAGAATGAATCCATCGCATCGATCTGATCAGCCTGCTCCATGTTGCGGAAGTGACTGTCCACTGCCTCAAGGAGGGTGCGGCGACGCTCGAAACGGCCACCATCCACACCGGCCGGAAGGGTCAGGTCACGGACCTTGAAGTTTGCAAGATCAGCCGGATCACTCCCGACCGAAAATGGCCCATACATCGAACTGAGGTAGCCTGTCCCCGCAAATTCATTAGGCGAGTTTGGAACGCAAACATAGGGAGGAAGGTTTTTCCGTGGACCGAATTCGTGCGAAATCACGGATCCAAAGCTCGGAAACTTAATCGCCGGGCTTGGCTTATAACCGGTAAACATGTTGTGCGTGCCACGCTCGTGCGCCGCCTCACCATGTGTCATTGAACGGATCACCGTCATTTTATCAGCCACCTTCGCAAGGTTCTTGAAATTCTCGCTGAACTGCAGCCCGTCAACATTTGTATTTATCGCCTTGAATGGACCGCGATACTCAGAAGGCGCGTAAGGCTTTGGATCCCAAGTTTCCTGGTGAGCCATCCCACCCGGCAAGTAAATGTGAATCAAGGACTTAGCAGCACCTTCCTTTGACTCGTAGAACTTGGCCTGCGCGTTCGCTTCGACCTTCAGGAGTTCAGGAAGTGAGAGTCCGACACCGCCGGCGAACCCGACTTGAAGGAACTCGCGACGGTTAGTAAGACCGGAATTAAAGAAGCTGGAGCAACCTTTCATGATAATAGTTTGTTGGGTGATAGTTCGGAGTCGAATTAATCGTTGAAACCCTTGTGTAACAAGAGGCGTCTTTGCGTAGAGGCGGGACTGCGGTTGATTCGGACGACCCGAAAGGGCCCCCCGATCCGCGCGATATCGCCATCCTTTAAACTGCGACGCACGCTAAAAAGATCGTATATTATCCAAGTTTAACAATAGGATAAAATCCTTTACCCTCGATTTCGGATCGTATCCCTTAATGGATTATTATGAAGAGACTCACTGCTCCCCTCGTGCTTTTCGCAGCGGCAACGGCCATTCCCGTCTTCGCCGCTGATGAAAAGGAGAAGATCACTTACGCTGATCATGTCCTGCCTATTCTCGAAAATAAGTGCGTGAACTGTCACAATGCGGACGAAGCCAAGGGTGGCCTCGATCTCTCTACCTTCGCCGCGACGATGAACGGGGGCTCCGGCGGCGATGTCGTGACTTCCGAAGATCCCGGCTCGAGCCGTCTTTTTACCCTTTCCGCCCACACCGAAGAGCCATTTATGCCGCCCAAGGGCACCCCGGCAAACGAAAAAGAACTCAAAGTCCTTTCCGACTGGATCGCCGGCGGCCTCCTCGAAACCTCGAGCAGCAAGGCCCGGAAATCCGATAAGCCGAAAATTGACCTGAATTCCATTTCCTCCACCGGCAAGCCGGAAGGTCCTCCCGCGATGCCTGAGCACCTCATCCTTGAGCCTGAAGTCGTGACCGAACGCCCGAATGCGGTTCCGGCAATGGCCCACAGCCCGTGGGCGCCGATTGTTGCCGTCGCCGGCCAGAAACAAGTCCTCCTTTTCCACTCCGAAGATTATGATCTTCTCGGAGTCCTCCCCTACCCCGAGGGATTTCCCCAAACGCTCTCTTTCAGTCCCAACGGTGCCTATCTTTCCTGCGGCGGAGGACGGGCCGGTAAGTCCGGGAACGTTGTCGCCTGGGACATCAAAACGGGCGAGCGCGTCATTGAAGTCGGCAAAGAATATGACATCGTTCTCGGAGCCGATGTATCTCCTGACCTGAAAAGCGCCATCCTCGGCGGACCAAAGCGGAATATTAAAATCTGGGACACTGTTGCCGGTGAAGAAACCAGCAGCATCAAAAAGCACCCCGACTGGCTCCTCACCGCCGCCTACAGCCCCGACGGCGTCATTTTCGCGACCGGCGGTCGGAACGGCGGCCTCTATGTCTGGGAATCCGCGACTGGTTACGAGTTTTACACCCTCAAAGGCCATACCGCCGCCGTCACCGATGTGGCCTGGCGCTCCGATGGTAACCTTCTTGCCTCGTGCAGTGAAGATGGTCAAATCATCCTCTGGGAGATGAACGAAGGAAAAGAAGTGAAAAAATGGGCAGCCCACCCCGGCGGGGCTCTTGCGGTGACCTTCTCTCCCGATGGAAAAATCGCCTCCGTTGGCCGCGACAAAAAAGTGAAAATTTGGCAGGCAGACGGAAAAGAGCTCAAAGCGATCACCGCTTCGGACGACATCGTCCTCAGCGTCGCCTTCAGCCATGACAATAAGCGCGTCTTCACCGGTGATTGGCATGGAACGATCAAAGTATGGGACGTCGAAAACGGAGCTGAACTCGCCACGATCGAGCCAAATCCGCCGACCATCGAAGAGCAGCTCGCCTACTCCGAGAAGCGGATTGGTGAACTCACCGGCGCACTCCCGAAACTGGAGGAAGGCATCAAGACCGTGTCAAAAGAACTGGCCGACGCCCGCACCGCGATGGCCACTGTTGATCAGAAGATCGCAGCCGCAACCAAGGAGCGCGACGCCCAGACGGCGGAGCTGGCGAAACTGGATGGCTCCGTAAAAGCCCTCACCCCGCAGTTCGACCAGGCTCAAAAAGCGCTCACTGATCTCCAGGCGAAAACCAAAGCCGCGACCGACGCGCTGAATGCCGCCAATGCCCTCGTCAAAACAACGCAGGACGCCGCGACCAAGGCTGACGCGCACTTTAAAACCCGCGAACAAAGCTTCGTCGCCGTCACCGCTGCGCTGAACACCGCGAAGGCGGAAGCCGCCAAACCGGCCCTTGATGCGGAAAAACAGAAGCAACACGACCAACTCGCCGCCGCTCGCGTCAACGCTGAGAACGCGAAAAGGGCCGCCGACGCCGTCCTCGCGAAAACGATCGCCGAGCGCGATGCGGCCACCAAGTCTCTCAACGATTCCAAAACGGCAATATCCGCTGCCACCGCGCAACTTGATCAGTCGAAGAAGGCAGTCGTCAACGCTGATGCCCTGCTGAAAGCCGCATCTGCCGAAAGAGCCAAAGCCGACACCGCTCTTGTTGAAGCCTCGAAGGACGGTAAAATCCCCGCGATGGAACTGGTCGACGCCCAGGCGGCTGCCAGCGAAAAAGAACGTCTCATCACGGCGGAGCTTAATCAGGCCAAAGCCAGCCTCACCGCCGCCGAAGCCAACTTGAAGAAGGGCTCCGATGCGGTGAACCAGTACACCGCGAAACTCGCCGCGCTCATCACCGCGATCCAGCAGCAGACTGCCGATCAAAAAGCGAAATCCGACCTCTTTGCAAAAGCGACTGCCGCCCTCAAGCCTCTCAGCGATGCTCTCGCCGCCGGTCAGGACCGCAAGAATAAAGCAACTGCCGCTCTTGCCGTGAGAACCAAAGAATATCAGGACACCGAAAAGCTTCGCAACGAGGCGAAGGCTGGACTCGACATCGCGAAAAAAGCATTCGCTGATGCGACCGCGAAAATAGCCGGGTTGCAAACCAATCTCGCCAATGCGCAGGCCGCAGAGAAAAAAGGCTCCGAAGCCCTCATCGCCAAAAAAGCGGAACTCGACGGCGCGAAAGCCAAGCTGGTCGCCACTCAGGGAGCGCTGAAGACAGCCGAAGACACTCTCCTTGCCACCAATAAGGAGAAAGAAGGCGCCCAGGGAAAAGTTGATGCCACCGTGAAGAAGGAAGCCGACACGAAAAAATCCATCGAGGTCGCGAAGATAGAACTGAAGAACAGCCAGTTCCTCGTCAAAAAGTGGCAGGCCGCCGCGATTAACCTCACGACCAAGCAGGAAACCGAAAACCTCGATGACATGGAAATCGACCTCGAAGACATGAAAGAGGACGAAGTCGAAGCGAAAACAGAGGTGACCGAAGCGACGAAAGCCCGCGCCGAAGCGGAACAAACTCTTGCGGTGGCAAAGAAGACCATGGACGACGGAAATCAGCAGCTCAAAGAGAAGTCGAGCACCGTGCTTGAGCGGGCCCTGCAACTCGTTGCCAATCGTGCCATCGCTGAACTCAAGGTTGACGCAGGACTCGCCCAGACCGATTACCCGCCGACCGAACTGGCTGCAATCTTCAATGAAGAAGCCCCGGGGCCCCTTGTCCAGATTGGCGACATGCCCGAGGAACTCGAAGAAGAGCAAGTCATCGAGGCCGTCGCCGCAGAGGCCCTTGCCTACAAGTCACGCGACGAAATCACCGAAGAAGTCGAGTCCCTCCGCAAACGCCTTCAGGAAATCGAAGGATTCCTCGCGACCACCTACACCGCCGCCGACGCCACCAAAGCAACCGTCGATCAGGCCAGTAAAGTCGCTCGGGATACCCCAAAAGTAATCGCCGAGCGCACCCAACTCGAGAACACCGCCGCGAAAGAACTCGCTGAAGCGGAAGCGGAAAGAAAGCGTCAGGAGACTGCGCTTGCTGAACAGCAGAGCAAGATAGAAGAGCTTCGGAAGAAATATCTCGCGACTCTTCCGGAGCGGGAGTGATCCCACTTTCGGGCGACACCAGCGCCATGCTCAATCAAAACTAGCGGAACTTGGAAGAGGCTCTTGCAGAGGCTCAGCCCATATCGCTAATCCATGTAAACCCTTAAAATCCATGCAAAGATTTGAGTTAGCGTGGATTTTTAACGGGAGGAACATGTATTCAGAGGGGATTTACAATAGTCTTGGAATAGTTCCGACGCGACGGATCAGAGTAACGGCGGAATCCATGGGCTATTGGATGCGGACCTGGATCGTGCCCGTGATTCCAAAGTGTAAACCCATTCCGCAGGCAGCCTCAAAACGGTCTATCACTAGATAGGGTTCAATATTCGTGTCGTTTCGATACCGGAAGCCTTCCGTCTGTTCTGCAAATCGCCCCTTCTCCGGGCGGCGATAGATACGGAAACGACATGATCCTTGCCTATGCATTCGCGCTCGTGGTTTCGATTTTGGTCGAAGCGTTCGTTTATTCCCGCACGCCACTCGCCCGACCCTGGGCGATCAGCCTTATCGCAAATCTATTTTCTTATTTGGTGATCGTTCTAATCGATCAACCATTCGAGGGATATCTCCGACGGTAGGCAACCGCTTGTGATCAGACGTCGATGACGCGCGGATTCTTCGCGAACAACAGGGACGTTGTCCCTCCAGAATCCGCCGCCGACTTCAACGCTTGCGGGACGCGGTCCTCCGGGTCCGCAATGCACCGGCCCTCACTCCGCAAAATCCATGAGGATTTTCTTAAGCAAATTTCCAACGTAGCCATCGACTCGCGGAGCAGACTTCCCAGGCTTGTTCGGAAGGGCTTTGATCTCGGCGAGTCTCGACACGGCGAGATCATCGCAATAATCGAGGGCATTCACCGCGAGGATCGCTTCGTGAACATTTCCTTCGACTTGATTCGCGAAGCACATGAGAACGTCGAGCGCTTTTTCGCGATCTTCCTCTTTGCCGAAACGAATCACGCCTTCAGAAGCGACGATGGCGACGCTGGGGCAGTCGTCAGAGAGCGAAGCGAGAAGCGAATCATAGCCCGCCATGACGCCGGCTTTTTCCTGAATCAATAATCCGGTCGCGCCCCAGTAACGGACCGCAAGATCGTCATCCTCCAGGAGTTGAATGATCGCGGGCAGATCCTCAGCTTTCTGCGAGGTCGCGAGCTGCGCCGCGGCAAAAGCGGTATCAAAGTCGTACTGCGCAGGATCCTGCCCCATTTCGTAGGGAGTCGAACCTTCGCTGCGTTTATGGATTTCAGCCTCGGGGAGGAAGCTAAGGTCCCGGATGTCTTTCTCCCAGGCGATGTGAGCGGCCCGCATTTTTTCGAGGACCTCTTCGTGCTCAGCGGAATCAGCGAGGTTAATCACTTCGTCTGGATCGGTTTGCAGGTCATAGAGTTCCTCAGTCGGCTTCTTTTCCCAGAAGTGGGACTGCGCCTCGTTCAGCTCTCCACCGTGATACATTTGGTGCCAGACCTGCGTCGTCGCGGTCTGGAACATGTAGTCGATATACTGCCCGTAAATGCGATGCGGCATGTAGTGGCGCAGGTAAACGTAGCGCTTGCCGAGGACAGTCCGGACAAGGTCCATTCGTTCGTCCATACGCCCGCGGAAGCCATAGCTGTAATCGCCGCCTTCGACCTCAAACTTTCCGGCAAACGCATCGCCCTGCATGAACTCTTTCGGTTCGATTCCGACAAGGCTCAGCATCGTCGGAGCGAGATCAATGAAACCGACCATGCGATCGCTCTTACCGCCCACGGCATAATCCTCCGGCGCGAGTTCTTTGAACTTCTCGGGAACGCGAAGGAGGAAAGGAACGTGGAGGCCTGAATTATAAGGCCATCGCTTGTTGCGTGGCATCCCGGAACCATGATCGCCCCAGTAAATGATGATCGTGTTGTCGCTCAGTCCGGCGTCTTCCACTTCCTTGAGCCACTTGCCGATCTCTTCATCCATCTGGGTGATGCGATCATAATACTGCGCCCAATCTTTGCGGACCTCAGGAGTGTCGGGATGGTAGGCCGGAACGGGCGCTTTCGCTGGATCATGAATTCGCAGCGCGTCGTCCATCTCGTTTCGAATCTTGGACTCATGAGAAATCGTCGAATTGAAAACCGCGAAGAAGGGCTGACCATCGGCCCGGTTTTTCCAATGCGCTTTGTTGCTACTCTCATCCCAGACGTCGTCCGTCTTTTCGAGGTTGTAATCCTCTTTTGACTTGTTGGTCGTGTAGTAGCCAAGCTCACGCAGGTAGGCCGGGAACATCTTAATGTCGGCAGGTAGCGGTGCATTTGATCGCATGTGAGGAGCACCTGTTGCAGGAGGATAGATTCCGGAAATAACAGTCGTCCGGGCCGGGGCACAGACAGGAGCGTTTGAGCTCGCGCGAGTGTAAAGCAGGCTATTCGCAGCAAGAGCATCGATGTTCGGGGAGACGGCATAGTCATCGCCGTAGCAGCCGAGGTGAGGTCCATTGTCCTCTGAGGTAACCCACAAAATATTGGGCAGATCGGCGGCAGACGCCATCGCCGTTACGAAGACAGCAAAGAGAGTGATGAGGGATTTTTTCATAGAGCAAGTGGGAAAAGAGTTCTCGGACGGGCAGCTTGGCATGTTGAAGGGATTCTGCACAAAAGCAAAACGCATCTGCGGCGCAATGAAGTTCACCCCTTAAAGTCAGGATTCACTCGCGGCAGCTTTGCGGCAGTGTCATCGAGTTGCTTTAGGAGGAGCGCTTCGAGTTCCTCAACTTTGTCAGGCATTTCATCAGCCAAATTCGTGGTCTCGGAGAGATCTTTTTCGAGATCAAAAAGCTCGTAGCTACCCTCCCAAAATTTGATGAGCTTCCAGGGACCTTTCCGAATAATGGAATAAGGGCCGGGGTCATGACGGTAGTGAGGGAAATGCCAGATCAACGAGTCTCGATCAATCGCCTCCCTGCCTCCCGATTTCAGATGACTCGCAAGTGACACCCCATCGATGGCGCGATCAGACGGGAGAGCAATGTTGGCCATTTCGAGGAAGGTCGGAAAGATATCGACTGAAGTCACGGGAAGGTCACTGACCTTTCCAGAGGGAATCACTCCCGGAAGATGCACCAGAAAGGGAACCCGAATCCCACCCTCATAGGCATACCCTTTTCCACTTCGCAGCGGGGCGTTGTCGGTTGGAGACGCATTCCGGTCAAGGCCACCATTGTCACTTGTGAAAAGGATCACGGTCCGATCATCTATCCCGTGCTCTTCCAACGCGGCAAGCAATTCACCGGTTGCATCGTCGACTGATTCTACCATCGCAGCATACTTCGCATCCTTCTGCGTTTTGCCCGGATTCTCCCTGTATTTCGCCGCGACTTCTTCGATTGCCTGTATCGGCGTGTGCACAGCGTAGTGAGATACCTGAATAAAAAACGGCTCGTCCTTCCATTCGGCAATCAGTTCCGTCGCCTCATCAGCTTCGCGGTGGGTGAGATACTCACCGGGATCACGACCGGGGAGATTGTAGATCCCTTCGCGGACCGACTCGTCTTTATGCTTGGGTTGATTGAAAGGATCAAAGAAAGAAGGGGGCTGACCATAATCACAGCCACCACGGTTCTCGGCAAAACCCTGAAATTCCGGATACCAATCCGGATCTCCGAGGTGCCATTTTCCGATGTAGGCTGTCTTATATCCGTTCTCTTGCAAACTCTCCGCAAGAGTGATTTCAGAATGCTCCATCCAGAACGGATTAGGGGGACAAAGCAGCTTCCTCTTTGGCGTGCCAACGTATGCAGTAGGATTCGCTTCCGGGGTGCCGAGGCCTCCCCGCTGAAAGCGTGATCGAATCCAGTCAGTGACGCCGAGACGGTGAGGATGACGCCCTGTTTGCACCGCCGCACGAGTCGGAGAACAAACCGCGCAGGCAGCATACCCATTCGTAAACTGCACCCCTTCTCTCGCAAGTCGATCAATGTTAGGTGTCCTATAAAAATCACTGCCCTGACAAGCAAGGTCCATCCACCCCATGTCATCAACGAGGACTAGAATGAAATTGAGAGGACGATCTTCGGCCCGAAGTTGAGGGCTGAGGAAGACTAGGAGAAGAAGAATCAGGGTTCTGTTTTTCATCTTTTCAGTAAGTGGGGTATTCCCAGGGACCGCGGTAGTCGCGCGTTAAGAGAGCCGTTGCCTCGGCATCTCCGGGGATAGTTTCATTCTCTCCATCCCACTCGATGCTGCGACCGACTTTGTAGCTGATCATCCCCAGTAAACTCATGTTCGTCGCAAGATGGCCAATCTCGGCATCGGCGACGGGACGGCGGGAGCGATCCTCGATACACTCGATAAAGTCACGCCAAAGCGGCGGAACGTTGTGCCCGTCTTTCTCATTATCAAACTTCGGGTCTTCGTGAATCGGCGTTCCGCCTTTGGCAGGGTAGAAGGTCCAGCCATCGCGCCAGCCCATGTGGAACGTGCCTTTGTCGCCGTAAAAATAGCAGCCGACCTTGGACTTCTCGGCGTCGTTTCCTCCGAAGCGACGATGCTCCCAGACGGCGGTGAAGGTTTCGAATTCGTAGGTCGCGACCTGGTGATCGGGCGCGTCGCTGGTCTGCTCGGCGTCGGTCAAAATCACGGGACCACGCACGGGACGCCCGCCGTGTGAGTAAACGCGCTTCGGCTGTTTTTCATCAGTCCACCAGAGGATTTGATCGAGCCAATGGACGCCCCAGTCGCCGAGGGTCCCGTTCGCGAAATCGAGGTAGTTCCGAAAACCACCGGGATGAATGCGTTTATTGAAGGGCCGCATCGGGGCGGGGCCGCAATAGAGATCCCAGTCGAGATTATCGGGCACCGGCTCGTTCGGGGTCGGTTCCTCGAAGCCTCCCCCACCGTGGGCGAAGGCACGGACCATGCCGATGTTTCCGGCCCCGCCCTCTTTGAGAAATTTCATTCC
>CAZOUP010000047.1:0-35961 GCA_964583035.1 uncultured Akkermansia sp. | reverse complement strand
CTCGTGCTGGGAAGTGCGATGTTTCTCCTCGGTTTCTGCGACGATCTTTTTCATCTCCCCGCGAAGGTGAAGCTTCTCGTGCAAATTGCGGTCGGGGTCGCGGCTTATTCGTCGGGAATGCGGATTGAGGTGGTTTCAAATCCTTTTGGCGACGGGTTTCTTGAGTTGGGTGGATTCTCTCTCATTTTGACGATGGGCTGGTTCGTCGCGCTCCCCAATTTGATCAATCTGATCGACGGGATGGACGGTCTCGCCGGCGGGATTTCGCTTTTCCTCTGCGCGACGCTCGCGGCGCTGGGTATGCTCACGGGGAATGCGGCGCTGGTGATCCTCTGTGTCGGTCTCGTCGGGGGCCTCGTCGGGTTTCTTATTTTCAATCTTCCGCCTGCGAAAATTTACATGGGGGATGGGGGGGGCTTATCTCCTCGGTTTTGTGATCGCGTCTTCTTCGCTGATTTCGTCGAACAAAGGAGCGATCTTCGGGGCGCTTCTCGTCGTCGTCATTGCCCTCGGGTTTCCTATTCTCGACACGATTCTTGCGATCACGCGCCGTGCTCTCGCGGGGCTCCCGCTGATGGCTCCGGATGCGCGGCATTTGCATCACCGGCTTATCACGCTGGGGTTTTCAAAGCGGACGATTCTCCTGGTTCTCTATGGCGTCGTTTCCGGCCTCAGCCTTCTCGGGCTGAGTGTTTTTGTCGCAAAGGGATACATGATTCCGATCACGGGAATGGTCTGTATCGTGATGGTTTTCGGGATTCTCAGGCTCGTCGGACTGCCGCACACGGTAGGAGACGCGCGGAGGCTTGCCAAAGAAATCATTTCGCTGAGAAAAGAGATTCGATATGCCTATGCGCTTTCTCAGGTGCTTGCTCACGAGCTGGATCGACTTGATTCGGCGGAGCGATACTGGGCGCTCTTCCGGGAATCCCTCGCGAAGGTGGGAGTCTTTCCGCGGGGGGATTCCAGCAGTTCTCCGAAAAGTGAATCCCTCGGACCCTGTCTGATTTCCCACTCGATTTCGGAAGGCCGCTGCTGGGATGTCCTCTGCCTCCGCGCGACGAGGGAGAGTCGTCAGTGGAATCGCGTGGTGCGCTGTTTTCTCCCCGCCTTGATGGATGGAATCGCAAAGTGGGGCGGCTACCCTCCTCATCTTGGAATTTCCGCTGAGGCAATAGAAGCCGGGTTTCATGCCGCTCATCACGGTCCCTCGTCTGCGTCGAATGGCGAGTCGTCACGAAATGATCGGAAGGAGGTGTCTCATGCCTAAGTCCGAAACGATCCGAGCTATTCTGGTGACTTCGATTCTCGTGCCGGCGCTGATGGGGGCAGATGTCGGCCTGCCTCGATGGGCTCCTCAAGATGCGGAGGGGGCACCGATTTTGGAAGATGCCTCTGACAAAGTCGTGCTCGAAATGCCGGAGAAACGGTTGCGGGTCGATCTGTTTGCGGGCGGCACTTATCTCTTCGACACGAATCCTAACCTTGTTCCCAACGGGGAGGGGACCGCTATTTCGATCATCGACTTCGGATTCGATATCAACATGGGGGATCCCTCGCAGCAGGGGAGTTATTACCAACTGCAATATACCGGGACCCGGTTTGGTTACGGTGATGATTCTTTCAGCCCCGGCGGAGGAAGTCTCGACCATCTTCTCCACACCCAAATCGGACTAAAGAAATCGCGAACCCGATTCCGTCTCTCCTCCACCTATCGGCGAAGCAACGGCAATCTTTCCGAGTATGACGAGTTGAGCAGGGAAACCCGCCGCGCAGCAAGTGATGACCTGAACTCAATGTTTTCGATTCATCGGGACTTACCGCACGGGAGTTTGGAGGCGAGCTTTGAATATTTTTCACGCAATTTTGACGGGAATGGTCTGAGCGATGGACGCGGGTATGCTGCGGACATGGCCTGGTATTACGAACCGGGTTTTGCGCCGAAGACTGAGCTTGGATTCGGCCTTCGCCTCGGGTCGGATGATTTTGACGGTCTCGCGCGACAGCAAACGATGACCCCGTCGTTTCGAATGCGTTACCGGATGTCTTCGAAGACGGCGGTTGATGCTTCGTTCGGCTATGAGCGCCGCGATCTGGGTGGGGTGGGAGATCAGAGTATCAACAGTCTCGTCTACTCGACCGGAGTGACCTGGGACGCTTCGGCGCGGACCCGCTGGGAACTGCGTGCGAATCGTTTTGTAAGGCCCTCCTATGTGACGGGCGACGGCTCGTTTGAGGCCAGTGACGTTATTCTGCGATTGAATCAGAGGCTCGGCACTAAGCTGCGCCTCACTGCTTCGGCAGGGTTCGAGCAGGCGGACTATTTTGGTGGAATGTCAGGACTGGCAACCGGATCGAGAGCGGATGAATTCTTTAAGGCCGGTGTCAATCTCGGCTACCCCATCAAGCTCGGGGAGAAGCTCGATGGCTCGATCGATGTTTTCTATCAATACAATCGCAACAACTCCAGTGACCGCGCCCGGGAGTTTGAACAGAGTGTCACGGGGGTGAGGGTCGGCTTTCAATATTGAAATGATGAAACGTTTTCTCATGATCTTCGCTTTGCTGGTGGCCTCGATTCTGTCGGTGTCAGGCAATCCTCCGCAGCTCAGGCTTTCGTGGAATGCGGATCATAAGGTCGATCTGCTAATTCCGGCCGGAGTCATGAAACCTGACTTGATCAAAGTCATCAACGAGCAGGGGGTTGTCGTTTTGAGCCATTCCCTGACCGAGTTTGCCGAGGGCAAAGTCAGCTTTCGTGAATTAAGCGGTGGGACTTTTCAACTCGTTCTCGCGGATGAGGACGGTGGGCAGATCCGCGCGGAGCGATTCATGTTTAATCCGGATTCCGCGCAGGAAGTCATTTCGGTGAACCTCAAACTTTTACCCACGGGCTCATTCGGCGAGCGAACCGCCAACCCGGCAAACACCACAGGAAATGTGATTTCCCCTTTCACTCCGGAACAATAATTCGATGAAAACGATCTATACGCTACTACTAATCGCGCTCTGCCTTGGAAGCACGCTTTCGACCCGCGCGGCGGGGCAGGCGCTCTCTTCCGGTGACACGGTGCAAATTGATGTCTTCAATGAAGGGTCCTTGTCAGGAATTTTCGAGGTCACCAGTGACGGGGTGATCATGTATCCACTCCTCGGACGGATCGAAGCGGCGGGGCGGACCGCAAACGAGATTGCGCTCGATGTCGAGGCGCGTCTCGAGCAGGACTACATCCGTGACGCACAAGTCGTGGTCGCCCTGAGCGAAGAGGCGGAAGCGGTGCAGGAAAGAGTCGTCGTGATCGGTGAGGTGAATGCCCCGGGTCATGTCGTTTTCAATTCGGACAAAAATCTCAGTCTCTTTGATGCGATTGCCGCGTCGGGTGGAATTCGTGACCGGGGCAATAAATACAGCATCGAGCTGAAGCGTAAGAACGGGAACAGCGTCACGACCGAGCGCCTCAGCCTCGATGTGGACGGCTCGATGATCCTGCGTGATGGCGATACCCTGTCAGTTCCCTCGATGATGAGAGCAAGTGCGGTCATTGCGACGGTCAATGTTCTCGGCCAGGTGAAGCGCCCCGGACCGGTCCAGATGAGTGCCGACGGTCAGTTTGATCTCATCTCGGCGATTGCAGCAGCGGGCGGGTTCACTCCGATGGCGCGTCCCGGCAAAGTCATCGTGCGTCGCACCAGTGGGAGCGGAGTAGAAACTTTTGAGCTGAATGTCAGCAAAATGCAGCGCCAGCAACTGGAACCGTTCCTCCTTGAGGCGAACGACACCGTCACGGTTGCCGAAAGCATCTTCTAGGCGCACAAACCGGCTCTGATTATTGGAATTTTATAATTATTGTAATTACAGTAATATTAAGATAAGTTGAAGAACCCTTGATGAATCATCACGAACAGCCCTTTAAAGACTACCAGCCACTGACTCCCGGTGGCAGGGGGCCTCATGATTTTCTGAGGCTGTTCTTTCGTCGTTTCTGGATCTTTCTGATTCTGTCTGTCGGTGGTTATCTTTTAGGCACCTACGTGCACTCGCGGACACCGCCATCTTTTCGTTCTTTCGCCACGATCGAGATTCTTCGGGTGAACACTGAGGCCGCCGATGTCGAAGAGGAGGAGAAAATCCGCATGAATGGCGCGGCGCAGATGCTCTCTGCTTCGGAAAAGCTCAAGCTGCCCTCGCTCTACGAAGGCGTTGCGAAAGGTCATCTCTTTGCGAATCGGGATGGACTCGCTCCGCGCAGCTTTGTCGCCCCCTGGGGGAAAGCATGGAATCCAACCCGCAATCAAATCAGTGATGAAGGCCTTGCCAACATGATGCGTGGCTGGGTCACGGTGCGGTGGCGTGAAGAGACGAATCTCCTCGACCTCGTCGCGTCTCACTCCGATCCGAAGATTGCCCGCGACACCCTCGTCGGGCTCCTCGCGGAGTATGAGCGCTCGACCGAATCGAAGCTCGCGGGTTCTTCGGAGTATGCGCTGGAGTACATTCTCGAAACGTCGGACCGGATCAAAAACGAACTTCTCGAGGTCAATCGTACGATCCAACTTTACAACGACTGCCTCAGCCTCAGTCGCGAAATCCGCGAACTCCAGAACTCGATCGCGGAGATGGAAAAGCGATACCTTCCGAAATGGCCGGCTCTCGTCGAGTCGAAAAAGCACCGCGAGATTCTCGAAGAGCGCTTTGAGCAGGAGTTGATGCAAGTCCTCGCTCTTTCCGGCGATGAAGCAGACTACTGGGCGAAGGAGGAGACGCTTATCGCGGCGCTCCCGGCCGACAAGCGGATCAATTCGAAGGTTCAACTGGTCATGACGCGGTCCGGTGTCCTCACCCGGCGGATGGAATCGGAGCAGAACATTTATGACAATCTCATCACGAAGCTGGGTGAAGGAAATGTCTCGAAGGGCTTCGAGCGGAAGCGCTTTGACATCGTCCAGCCACCCAACCTCGCGGCTTCGCCCGTCGGGCCGAACCGGAAAGAAATCGTCTCTAAATACACCCTCGCCGGAGCCGCCCTCGGGGTTGGTTTTATTCTCTTGATCGGCTTTCTCGATCCGACGGTGAGAACGGTGTTAGAGCTGGAGACCCTGACGGGCCTTTCCGTCGTCGGTGCGATGCCGACACCGACGAAAGAGAAAGCGGCGATGAATTGTCTCGCGCTGAATGAGGGGACGGATAACCATCAATCCGAATCGGTGCGAACCCTACGGACCGGGCTCACCTTTCTCGCCGACGGCCACAGTGGGAAGAGTTTTCTCATCAGCAGCGCGGAGTCGGGGGAAGGCAAAAGCTGGGTCGCGTCGAACCTTGCCCTTTCTTTTGCGAAGCAGGGGGAGAGGACGCTCCTCATCGATGCCGATCTCCGTCAGTCGATTCAGCACGAGATTTTTGGCTACGACAAAAACAGCCCCGGCCTCACCGATCATCTCGGTGTGAGAAAACCGATTAAAGAAATTATTCAGAGGAGCGAGGTCTCGAATAAGCTCTATCTGTTTCCCGCCGGAACGCATGTGCCCAATGCGGCGGAGCTGCTCGGAGGAAAGAGGCTGCCCCGGCTCATGGAGCGGCTTGAAGAATATTTTGACCGCATCGTGATTGATTCTGCTCCCCTCGTTCCCGTGAGTGACAGCATACCGCTGGCGAGACTTTCGCAGTCGGTCGTTCTTGTCTGCCGGATGAGTAAGACGCCGAAAGGGGCCATCATGCGGGCGCTCCGGCTTCTTCGGGAGAATCACACAGAGCCCGTGGGTCTTGTCGCCAATGGACTCCCTCGACCCCGCACGAAAGTCGGCTACGGTTACTATTACTCATACTCCGGTGGCGTCGAGTATGGCTACGGCTCCTCCAGTGACAGCTATCACATGAAGGGCTGAGTGATGACAGATTCCGCCACGATTTTCAGAGAGCGAAAGTTCTGGGTTCTCCTTCCGATTCTGATCGCGATCTTTTTCGCGCCCCTTGCTTTTGGCGGCACCACGACTTCGGCGCGACTCATCATTGATGGGCTTCTCTTGCTCTCCGTTGTCCTCTGGGTTTCCTATCTTTGGCTGGAAAGGCGTCGCCCCGAGTTTTCGAAATGGCTTTTGGGGGCGGGGCTGATTCTGGTCACGTTAGGCGCGGCGCATCTTGCGAATCCAAAGTTTGCCTTCGAGGCTGAGTCCTGGTCGTTGATGCCTTTGGCCTCGGCTGTTTCCCATCTGCCGGGAACGGTCGATGTTTGTGCTTCCGGCCCGGTCGTCCTCCATGTCATCGCGCTCTTTTCGGCTTTTCTCGTGGTGACAGATTTCTCACCAAACCGGCGGGTCCGCTGGTGGCTCCTCACGAGCGTGGCCCTGAGTGGATTCGTCACCGCAATGCTCGGGATTTATCAAAAGGCGGGTAATCTCGATGCGATGCTCTGGGCAACGCCGGAGCAGTCGGGGCATCTCTTTTTCGGAGCGTTCCGCTACCATGCCAACTCGGCGTCTTTTCTCAATCTCTGCTGGCCGGCGGCGCTGGCGTTGTGGTTGCGTGATTGCCATCGGCCGGGGAGTGGTTTCTCGCGATCCTTCTGGCTCGTCGTCCTCGTCTTCACTTTCCTCGCCGTTTTTGTGAACTCGTCGAAGGGCGGGCAGCTCATCGGTGTCGCGATCTTCCTCATCGCGGTAGCTCGCTATCGAAAGCAGATTTTCTGGAAAGAGCGCAACTGGCGTGCCGCGAGTGTTTCCATGGCCGCGGTCGTCGGCGTCGCGGCGGTGAGCATCCTCCCCGGTGCGGTCACGAACTGGACGCAGTGGTCGGAGGCGTGGGAGGTAGGCGATGGCATCATCGGGCGCTGGACCGTCTACGGGGCCTGCCTCAATGCCGTTTCGGAAAGTGGACTCTGGGGCATGGGGCCGGGGACTTTTCACCTTATTTTTCCTTTCTACACCGGCGGGCAATCGGGTGATGTCTCAGGAATCTGGGTTCATGCGCATCAGGACATGCTGCAGGCGATCATTGAATGGGGATGGGTCGGTGCGGCAGCAATGGGGGTGCTCCTTTTTGGAGGCCTCGCTCATGGCGTCGAACAGATTCGTTGCGCGGCGCAGAAGCGACACCTTGAGCTGTCGGCAAGCTGCGCGGCTCTTGCGATCATCGGGGTCGTCGTTCACTCCCTCATCGATTTCCCATTCCAAATTCCGGCGGTGCAGCTTCCGGTGATGATCTATCTCGGCTACTTCTGGCGCGATCTTTCGAGGCGGAAAAACGCGGCGCGTGGACACAAAAAAGCCCACATGCATCATGCGGGCGTTCAGGCCGAAAAAAGAGTTTCGGAAACAGCTGAGGTCTAGTCTTCGACCAGCTGGTTTTCCTGCGGTGAAGGCTTTCGTTTTGGACTGAGCAGAAATGCGATTAGGAGCAGACTCGCAAAGGTCGCGATGAGAGAAATCATCCCGGTGTCATCATGGAGTTGATTGAGGTTTTCTCCTCCATGCTCATCGGCATAGCGGACGAGGTAGCTCACGCGGATGCAGTTGCTCACGAAAGCGATTGTGACACCGACGAGGAGGAGGACGATGCGTCGAGTCAGGGTGAGTCGAAGGAGTTCCCCGAGGAGGAAGGAAATGAAGACGCTGCTCTGGAAGGAGCGAATTCCACTGCATCCCTCGGCGACATGGAGGGGAATGTTTTCGAGGAGGAGCGTGTCTCCGGCAATCGTCACGGGAATACCGCTCCAGCGGGCGCTGAAGGCGGCGACCTCGGTGACACGTTGCGTCAGCCCACTGATGAGGGACGTCTCAATGAGGCTCGGAAGCGGGATCGCAAGCCCGAGGAGAATCGCGAAGGGAAGGAAGGAACGGATCCCCGGAAATCCGAAGAGGCGGGACTGACAATAAGCCACGAACCCAAGCGAAATGAGTCCGTGAATGTAAAGCGGCCCACTCCAGTTCGGCTCGACCGTTTCAATGAGACGCAGCGGAATGAGGAAAAGAAAGAGGAGGATGAGTAATAGCCAGGTGAGCGGGGCTTTACCCAGGTTGAGAAGTCGCTCCTCGATGATGGTCTTTTCGATTCCGGCTTCGTTCCAGCGCGTCACAAAGATGAAGGCGAGCGCGAGAGGCGCGATGAACCCGTAGTCGTAGTAACTGCCGTCGCTCCATGAAGGGACGAGAGCGAGAAAGAGCTGACCGAACCAGAGGACAAGAAAGAGTCCGTAGGTGAACGTGTAACGGGGCATGGGAAGCCGTTCGGAAAAACGGTGTAGGGAGCCGGCTCAGGGAGCCTCAACCGAAGCGGTCGAAAGACTGAGCGCTTCGTTGAAAAAGCGGCGCTCAACCGTCATGAGACGGCTCCAGTCGATTTTCGCTTTGGCCGAGGCCGCGAGGAGAGACTCTCCGTTGCGCTGATACGCAAGAGCGATGACCGCGTGGTCGGTTGGCGAGAGTTCGCGGGAACCGATCCCGTTGGCGAGGAGAGGGGCGACCGCTTCAAGCGCTGCTTCGTGGTGACCCTCAGCGAGAAGGGCCAGGGTCAGAGTGCTGCGCAGGGCGCGAATGTCAGGATGTTTTGCGACGAGCGCGGAAATTGCGGCGGAGCGGGGGATGCGTCCTGAGACCAATTCCAGCCAGGTCACATTGTTGATCAAAACTGGATTGTTGGGCTCCGATTTGAGGAGGTTGCGGCTGATCGTGAGGAGGCTTTCTGATTCGTCCGACTTGGAAAGATGCGCAAAGAGGAAACTGACATCCTCGGCGGGGAGATTGATGCTCGCCGGGCGCTTGAGCGCTTCGGTGAGGGCGCGATTTCGAATTTCAGCATCTCCCTCACTGGAAGCAAAGCGGGCGAGTTCGATCAGTGAGGAGCGACCTCCGGCAAGCATGGCATGGTCAAGAGCACGATCCCAGTAGGATTTCGCGTTGGCGTCCTGTCCGAGTCCTGCTGAAATAATGGCGCGAAGACTCATCACCGTTACGGGAGGGATCGCCGGATGCGGCTGTGAGATGAACTGCGCGGCGGCCTCCCATTTTTCCTGAGTGATGAGGCTGTTGAGAAAAAGGAGTGAGCTTGCGTCGGCGACACTGGCGCTCTCGGCAGTGAGGAGGGATTCAACGAGCTCGGGCCGGTTTAGTTTCATCAACCAGGAACCGACTTCGAGAGGATGGGACTTCCCGAAAGTGTCGATCACGACTTTGAAAAGCGGCTCTTTGCTTTGCGGTGAAAGGGCCATCGCTACTTCCAGTCCGAGGAGTTCGACGGCGACAGGAATCGTAATCTCTTGCGCCTTCAAAGCGGTGAGCCGATCTGCGACCGTGGCGAGAAAGTCAGCCTGCCAAAGCGAGGTATCGATTTTTGAGAGAAGCGAGAACGCCGCGAGAGAAAGGGAAGGGTCTTCGTGATTCAGAAAGAGATCAAAGATGATCTCCTGGGCCTTTGCCTGGGATTCGTGGTCGCGCGTCGGAACCGTGGCATAGACTTCGGCGGCGAGAAGGCGGTCGATGGCCCCGGAACGGATTGCGAGGAGTTTCTCAGTGAGGGCGAGAACGCGGATGCCGTCCTGTCGGGCGAGAAAGAAACGAATTCCGATGTGTTTTGCGGCCGGTTGTTCCAGCTCTTCCGCACTGAGTTGGGTGAGAAGATGTTTCAGGCTGACGTAGTCACCCATTTGCAGGTGAAGTTCGAGGACCTCGAGCCGGTCTTCGCTCGTCGCTTCCGGATGATCAAAGAGCGCTCCGGCGGCAATGAGGAGGTGACGTGACTTCAGTTCCCGGGCACTCAAAAAAAGCTGTCGGAGAATTTGTGAGTCGCCTTCTTTGAGTTGCCACGCGGCGAGCGAGAGGCGCTCCGATTGCTTCCAGTCTCCGCTCTCACCGGCGGCGTAGGCATTGCTCAGGTGAGCGTCGGCGCGAGCGTGATTGATGCGCTGCATGATGCCCTCACGTTTCCAGAATCCTAACCCGACCACAGAGATCGCTGCCACGGCAAGGAGGCATTGAAGGGCGGGACGGTTAAATTTCATGGAACGCGTGAGGAGAAATCAAACTGCGGTGGTGGCCTCGCGGCGGTTCGCCCGAAAGGCGACGACGATGCCGAACGCGGCGATGACGAGGCAGGGGATGACGGTGGACGGTTCCGGCACAGCGCGGAGGTCGTAGGCGAAGTCGTTGTTGGCGCTGCTGCCAGGGTTGCCTATTCCGAGGGAGCCCCCGGAGGCCTCAGAGTTCGCGAAATCAATCGCATCGTCGCTGAGGTTGGAGAGCGAGTTTCCTCTTCCGAGGCGATCATCGAACTCGGGTCGCGTCACGAGTTGAAAGGCGTCATTGCCACTTTGGGCGAGTGCCTGGACTTCGAGGGCGAGGGCCCCGGGTTGGCGGTCAAAGGCAAGCGCGGAAATGAAATCGCTACTTCCCGCGCCGGCGGAGGGGCGGGAACTGCTGACCCAGATGACGTCGCCATTCTGCTGGATATTGAAAAGCGAAGGACCGCCTCCGCCGGAACCGAAGCCCGCTCCATTTCCCAGCGTGATGTTCCAACTGTCAGTATCGCCGGGGTTGCTGCTGCTTGGGTTGTAAGTGAAGTCAGTCGCGACACGAGATCCTGCGACGGTGAGGAAAGTTCCCGCCCGGAGGGTGTCCGAGGTGGAATTGAAGTAGGAAGAGTTTGAGATGATCTCGGCGCTGTTGAAGTTGCGCTCGGTCGAAACGGAACGCGTGTTGGCTCCTGAGTCGCCAAACCAGATGCCGTCGAGCTCCTGCAGAGTGAGATCAGAAGTTAAGAGGAATTCGACATAGCTTTCCTCGTTATGATTTCCGCGAAAAACCTCGTTAATGATGAGGCCGGCCCTCACGGATGAAGAGACTAACATCACCATCACGAAAGAGACGACAATCCATGGGAAAGTCGGCTTCAGGTTTTTGTGGAAGGTGTGAGGCATTAAAAGAGCGGGTGATCAGCTCATGGATTCCTCCGGGGCCTCGAGGCGATTTCTCCAGTAGAGAAAGATGCCGAAAGCGGCAATGAAGAGGCAGGGGATCACCGTCGAAGGCTCCGGCACCGCGCGGAGGTCGTAGGTGACTTCTTCGTTGTTGCCGTTATTGACCACCCCCGGAGTGACGGGGGCCCCTTCGCTGGCGGAAAAGTCAACGCCACCACCTGTCGTCTGATTTGAGAGTGAATTGTTCGGATTTAACACTCCGTCCCACTCCGCGCCGGGATTAAGAATTTGAAAGCCCTCCTCACCCGCAAGCTCGCGCGCTTCGATCTCCTGGCCAAGTGCTCCCTGAAACCAGCCGTAGCCGACGCCGGAGATAAAATCATCTGAGCCGGAACCGGAAGTGGGTCGCGAAGTGCTCACCCAAACGGCGTCACCGAATCCGCCAAGTTCAAAGGGATCCGCGCCGACCGTGGTCGTGATGCCGGCACCCGAGGTGAAGGTTAGATTCCAAGCATCGGAGTTCGTCGTGTTCGCGAAAGTCGGATCGTAGCTGAAGTCAGCAGTGAGGTTTGAACCTCCTGCGACGATGAGTGACCCGGCGCGAACGGTGTCTGTCGTCGCGTTGAAGTAAGAGCTCGCGGCGATAATTTCAGAGGCATTAAAGGAGTTCTCCCGGCTCACATTGGTGGTGAAGAAATTTGAGTCTCCAAACCAGAGGCCATCGAGGTCTTGCAAGGTGATGTCTGAAGTGACGAGGAACTCGACGTAGTCATCGGCAGAGGAATTTCCGCGGAAGATTTCGTTGATGATCAATCCGGCCCGAACATTGGGGACCAGCGCGATTCCCGTGACGAGGACGAGCACAAGGGCACTCGTTTTCCATCGAAAAACGCGGCTGTCTTGAGGCAGTTTCATAGGACAAAATAGAAGTTAAGATAGATTAAATTATAATTACCATAATTTCAAGGAAAAATAAATCTGCTTTTAAGGTGCCTTGAGAGCAAGTCGCCTTACAAGAAGTTCATCAAAAACGCGGCTCGCTTCTTCGCGGGAGGCAAAATTTCGCATTCCTGCCAGCAAGGTTCGCGCGGGAGGCCGCGGATTCCCCTTGAGCGCGCCCCGGATTCGCTGAAGTCGTTGCTCTTTTCCGTCGGCATAAGTTTCGTAAAACGAGCCTTCAGGGAGCCAGGTCGTGCGAAAGACATGAAACCTCCCTGAGGAGGAAGGTCGTTCGAACTCAAGTTGCCTGATCGTGAGGGGTTGCCCCGCGATGACGACTTCACGGGTTGGATGCGTCGCGACGAGGACGGCCCCGCCGGCTTCCATGCAGACTTCAGGAGCATGACCGAGAACGTCGTTGATGAAGTTCGGGGAGCCGGGCTCAAATTCGAAAAAGAAAAACTCGACCGCAGGCGCGTGGACGCGGGCAAGGTCTTTGCGACTGAAGAAACCGGCTTCGCCAGAGGTGAAAGACAACTGCGATTCCAGCTCGGTGAGCCGCTCGGGGAGATCACGAAAGTGAAAGCTGTGACCGAGCACGGCGACCTCGCCTCCGTCATCCGGGAGCTGCAGTTGCAGGAGCGGGGTCTCCTCCCAGCCGCTGTAGTCCGGCTTTAGCCAGAAAGCGACGACGCACTCAATCGTGCAGAGAAGTGCTCCGGCGATGAGCCAGCCGCGATGGGCGCGACAGTGGGGGAGCAGGTTCTGAATGATGTTCATCTTTAGGTGAGTCAGATTTTTTGTCTCGCAGCTTCGCGTCGAGAAGTTCGAGGGAGACGAGGAGTTCTGCGTAGGTTCGCTGCAAGGCGTAGAAAATGCCCGGCCATCCGTCGAAGAGCGTGCCCCGCACGAAGAGTGTGTAGAAAAGAACGACGGGTGCGGCAGGGCAGATGAGGCAGCGGATCTTGTCGGGAAGACCAAACTCACTCCGATCACCGTGGAGCAATTTGTCGACTTCAAGAACCGCGTAGCGATGTTGCGCTTTGAGCCAATGGGCGAGGGGCTTGCGGTCGTCGTGGTCGATGACCGCGCTCAGTTCCCGCGAAGGGGTGTCGCCGGTGAGGAGCTGGGTGTGGCCGTCCTGAACGTAGGTGCAAGAGTCCTTTTGGAAAAGAACCGTCTTCGGTGGGTAGAGCGATGATCGAAGGGGCCGACCGTTCACGCAGTAGCGAAATCGTGACACGTAGCCGTTGATTTCACTTTCCTCCGGGAGTGCCGCAAATTCTTCGACGGCTCTGTCGGATAGCATGAAGTCCGCATCGAGCGCAAGGACCCACGGGGTGCCTGCGAGACTCGTGGCATGATTCCATTGCGCGGAGTGAGAGTCAAAGTCGCGATGTTCGACCCTGACATTGGCATAGCGAGCGCAAATTGAGAGAGTCTCATCGGAGCTTCCTGAGTCGAGGACGATCACTTCAGTGGCCCACTGGAGGCGCTCAAGACAGCGCCCGATATTCGGAGCTTCGTTCAGTGTCAGGATGACCGGAGTAATCTGATCGAGTTTCATGAGCGTGATTGAGTCAATTCCGCATAGAGCGACTCGAGAGATTCAGCCATCGTTTCGACGCTGTAATGAGCGCGCACAAAGTCATGCCCACGATGCGCGATCTGACGCCGGTCTTCTGCGGAGCGCATCAAGTGGGAGAGTCCTGCCGCAATGCCGGAAGATGAGGTGTCAGTGAGAGCGCAGCCGCCGCATTCCGCAGCGGCGGCTCCGACGGCAACCCCGGCGGTGAGGAGGGAAGGAATCCCCGCACCCATTGCCTCGACTGCGGCGATGCCAAAATTTTCGGAAAATGAGGGGAGTGCAAAGAGCGTCGCTTCCGAGAAAAGGCGTTGTTTTTCTGCTCCCTCGACGAACCCGCACCATTCGATCATTCGAGCGTTTTTTGATTGCCTGGCTCTGGATTTGAGCGATTCGACATAGGAGGGATTTCCACTTCCCGCAATTCGGAGGGTCCAACCGCTTGCGACTTCGGGGTCGAGCGAACTCCAGGCGTCGATGAGAGCCTCAAGATTTTTCTTCGGATCAATTCGTGAGAGAAATAAGATCGTGTTAGGAAATTTCGGGCGCTCTTCTGGAATCGTTTCCGGAACCTGAATGCCGAGCGGGATGACCCGGGAGTTCATGGGGATACCGAGGAGTTCCGCCTCGTTTTTTTCCGCTTCACTCGTGAAGTGCATCGCCCCCGCCTTCCTGATCACTGGCGCTTCCCGACAAGCGAGGGAGAACTGCTTCAACCAGCGACGCCGTGATGTGACGCCATACTGATTCAAGACCCCGAGAGGCCGGATCACATAAGGGACCCCGGACTTGGCGGCGATCCTCGCGGCCTCGACACTGGAGTGAGAAAAAAGGGCGTGAATGTGAACGAGATCAAATTCGCGGACTTCGCGTGAGACCCAGCGGGTCAGAGGAAAGCTCACTTTGTAAAACTCTGACTGTCTCGGAAAGGAATGGTGGGCTCCCGTTGGTGAAGGTGCGATCTCCGCTTTTCCATGAGTCGTCGCAATGACAAGCTCGTGACCGCGCTGCGAGAGGCCTTCCACCATGAGGGGGAGGACATGGCTCGGGCCACCTTCGCTTCGCGAGACTGAGGGAATGACGTGGAGAATTCTCATTCGGCGAAGAGAAGATTCGGGTGCTCGCTCAGGATTCGGGCGAGCTGTCGGTCGAAGGCGTCGCGCCCGAAAAGACGGATGCACTCCCGGTGCTGCCGACCGCGGTCGGGGGCGGGGCGATTCAGTTCGATCTCGATCGCGAGGCGGACGCTCTCGGAAGAGCGGGGCGAAATGAGAGCGCCGAGTTTTCCCCCCGCAAGCGCATCGACCGCACCGTCCTCATTGCCGGCGATGACGGGGAGACCGGAAGCGGCGGCTTCGAGAAAGACGATTCCGAATCCTTCTTTTCGGCTTGGGAGTACGAAGAGGTCGGCGCTTCGGTAGAGGTCAGGGAGTTCGGCTTCTTCAATAAAGCCGGGAAAATGGCAGCGATCAGCGACCCCGAGAGTGAACGCCTTTTTCTGAAGTCTCGGCAGATCGTTGCCGCGTCCGCCGAGGACCCAGTGCAGCTGCGGATGAGATTGAATCAGTTTCGGGAGTGCTTCAAGAATGAGATCATAGCCCTTGCCGGTCTCTGTTTCATCAAGACGGCAGACCGTGAGGATGACGGTGTCCGTTTTGGAAAGTCCGAAGCGTTCGCGCCATGGCGTGGCGGGCTCTGCCGGGTAAAACGTTTCCGCTTCAACCATGTTCGGAAGCACCGCCATGGGTGGATGATGATGTGAGAGCGAAGCCCCGAGACGCCCGGCGGTGTAGTGGCTTACTGGCAGGAGCAGGTCCGCGTTCCTCAGGCCGAAGCGAACTTGCGAGGAGGGGGTCCAGGCGTCAATCCCGTGAGCGACACTCAGAAAGGGCGTTCCGTTGCATCGCTTTGCCAGAGCGAGGAGAGGTGACGGGTTCGGGTGCGTCGAAAAAATGGCGGGATGATTTCCTGAGGAGCGAAGCGCGTGGAGGAGCTTCCATTTCCGCTTCCAGGGACTGCCCTCCCCGCAGGGAATGAGGTTTCGATTCTCCGCAAATTCGCGGGGAAGATCGCTTGGACGATCATTCGTCGAGATCACCGCGACGCGCGTTCCGAGAAGGCGATCAAGCGATTCGATGAAGCGGAGGGAATAGCGCTGCACGCCACCGGAACGGCGGAAAAGCTCAGGGACAAGAACGAGTGGTGATTTACGCTCCATTTTTCGAGGCGATCTTCTTCAAAGAGTTCACGAGGCTGCGGGTGGCGTTGGCGTAAGAGAATCGCGCGACTTTCGAGGCCGCCGCCGCGCCCATCTGACGGGTCTTTTCCGGATCTTGAAAAGCGCCGGTGAGGGCTGCGGCGAGGGCTTCCTGATCGCCGGCCGGAAAGCGCCAGCCGGTCGTTCCCTCCTCGATCAGGTCAGGGCCGCACCCGACGTGTGTGCTCACGATGGCAGGTCGGCCGAGATTCATGCATTCATTGACGGCAAGGCCCCAGGTCTCGCCGCGGCCCTGCGAGGGAAGAACGAGGAAGTCACCGCTCGCGTAAGTTCGAGGCATCAGGGTTTGATTCTGAAAGGGGGCAAAAAAGACATCCTTGCCGAGTCGTTCACCGGCTAAGTGACGCAATTCCGACTCGAGCACCCCGTTTCCCACGAAGAGAAGCGCGGGACGCCGTGGAAAAGTGTCAGGGTCGAGAGAGAGGAAGGCGTCCAGCAAATCCTGTGGTCGTTTCTTGGTTTCGAATTTTCCAGCGAAGAGAGCGACGGGACGGGCGGGGTCTATCCCCAGTTCCTGCTTCCATGTTCCTGAGGCGCTCTCGGCAGCGGGGCGGGCTTCACGAAATCGGTCGTTGTCGATCGCGTGAGCGCAGCGGGTGATCTTTCGATCCGGCACTCCGGCTGCTTTGAGGTAGCCGTCGTGGGCACTGCCGACTGAGAGGAAGGAGGAGACGCGGCGGAAGAGAAGGCGGCGGGCGAAGGTCGAGAGGAATGCTCGCATTCCCGAGCTGCCGTTCAGTTCATGCGAATCGCCGCGAAAGAGAATCGGAATGTCTTTCAGCGAGGGCGAGAGAAGCACCCTGAGGTGGGATTTCCACGCGTAGCCGAAGAGAAGAATCGCGTCCGGACTCCAGGATTTGATCCGGGCGGTGAGGCCCGGATTGTTGAGTCCATTGAAATGATGCGTTCCGGGATCGCTGCTCACATTTTCGACGAACTCGGCGGGATACCCTTCGAGGAGAGGGATGTCCCATTTCACCTTTTTACCAAACGTCCGATCCAGATTTCCGGTCGTGTCAGGATTCCAAAGGTAGAAGACCCGCAGATTCAGATCGCCGGATTCTACGATCTGGCGGAACCACGGCGCGTAGTACTGAATCGGATGCGAGAGCACCACGGCAAGACGGGGGCATGAGGCGCGATCAGTCGTTTCGCGCTTCGTTGCGAGAGGTGGGGCGAAAGTCATGGCCGTGAGATCTGCGGCGCGGTGCGACGAAGTGAAACCGGTGGTGCTCCGGAGCGAAACCAGAGACAGACGAACCAACTGCCGATCGCGACGACGACGAGAAATTGGAAGGTCGAAGTGACGAAGACACTGGAGACCATCTCGAAGGAAGTCGTCACCTTGAGAAGGAGGGCGAGGAGGATGAGTCCCTCGATGGAGAAAAGTTCTTTTCGGATCGAGAAATACTCCAGCTTCCCACAGACAAATCCGCCGAGAAGACCAAGGAAGATCGGGCCGAAAAACACCCCGAAGTTTCCCACCGCCTCAGGAAGGAGTCCCCACGCGATGTAGGTTTTTTCGGTCTCCTCACGGGTCTTCTGCCGCTCGAAATGGAGATTGAGGAGGACCTGTCCCTCATGCGATCGCGGTTTGTCGTGCCAGAGAAATCGGGGGACGAGGAGCGGGGGAATGAGCGCGTAGGTTTTTCCGAGGAGGGTTGGTTTCCCCTCCGACTCAATCGAGTTCACGACAAAGGTCAGGATCTGGAGGTTGTCGATCCGGTCGAGAAGATTCTGGCCTTCCTCCTCCTTCGAAGGTTTCGCTGTGGTGGGTTCGAAAAGATCGTCCTCCTTCCAGAGGAGTTGCTCCGCACTGACGGAAGCCCAGTCGAGATAGAAGGTCGGCAGCTGAGAAATCGCGAGCCGGGTCGTGTTTGTTTCTGAATCCCAGTATTTGTCGCGGACCGTGAATTTTCCCTGGTTGAGGAAAGCGAGAATCGCGAAGGCCGAGATCAGGAAGAACCAGGGGAACTTCGCGCGACCCAGGGCCATGCCGATTGAGGTGGCGATGATGAGCCCGGTCGCGGCGGAGAGAAGGACGTCGGCAATCGAAAGGAAAAAGATGCTCGCGAGGAGAACCCAGTAGATCACCGCTTTGATCCGCTGCGGGTGATCGACAAGAGCGATGCCGCCGATGAGTGCCCCGAACATTGAAGCGGCATCCGATCCCGTTCGGATCACAGGGAAGAGACTCCAGAGAGAGCCGGGAAGTAGTTGGTAGAGGAGACCGGAGCGGGTCGTGAGGTAAAAGGCAATACTGGAGCCGAGAAGAGCGAGGCAGAGGTTTGCGGTTCGTGGCGATGAGGTGATATTTCGGTCACGAAAGAAGGGCCAGCGTGTCAGTGGAGGAGGCCCGGCGGATCGACTCCCCATCCGATGCCCTGCGAGTGCGGAGAGCAAAAGGAGAACCACGGAAAAGGCCGAGAGGTAAAGCGTGCCACTCGAGATTATGCTAAGATTTTCATCCCCGACAACGAGAGGCATTGCATAAATCATTCCCTGTTGAAGCAGGAAAAGAGGAAGGAACGGAAGTCCTTTGATCGAGCGTGAGGCCCAGGACCAAATGCACCCTAACGCGACGACACAAAGAAGGGTGAAAATGATGGCATGGTCGCTATTGCCGCTGAAGAAAAGGTGGCCGGCACCGAGGAATGCGGCTGATCCTAGAATCGTGATTCCGCTTTGATGCAAACGCGGCGAGCGGGACGTGACTTCCCCGAACGAGTTCGGAGGAAGCGTCGGTCCCGTCGGGATTGGTTGTTCTCTTTGCGCTGAGTTCATGAGGTGAGGCCGATTTCCTCCCTGTCGCGGCTCAACGTCTTGAGGCAGTCCTGGAAGAAGTCGGAGAACCGGGCGGCCTGCGAGTCTGCCGAGTAGGGCACGAGGGCTTCGCGCTTCAGGGGCGTCTCGACGCTTTTCGGATTGCCGTTAAACTGAAGGGCAATCCGATCTGCGATCTGAGTAGCGTTGTCCGTTTCGCGAAAAGGAATCACGACGGCACCTCCGGCTTCCCGGGCGATCGAAACGACGCTGCTCTCTTCGTGAAAGACGGCGAGAGTCGGGGTCCCGGCGAGGAGGTAGGGAAAAATTTTCGAGGCGGAGTAACCCGGATCGTTTGAGCCGGGGACGAGGAGGAGATCGGCATCTTTAAGGCAGCGCAGGACTTCCGAGTAGGGGATGCGGTTGGGGTCTTCTTTGACGAGGTCTTGAAGGCTGTATTCCTGAGCGAGACGATTCACCGGAGAGGTTGGGCCGGAGCTGGTTTGATATTCGGTGCCGACAAAGTGGATGACGAGAGATTCGAATTTCGTTGGATCGGAATGACGGAGCCCGGTGATCGCGGAGAAGATTCCGCGCAGGGAAGTCTCCATGTAGTCGCCGCAGCGTCCCGCGTAGAGCCAGTGCTGTTTTCCGTCGTTTGGGTCAAAGATCGATTGACTTGATTTTCCCTGCGCTGCTCTTTCGAGTTCGTCGAGATCGACAGGGAAGGGAGCAACGAGGCTCGGAATCTGAGCGGCCGAAAAGCGATCATCACCGGTCCAGGGGCGGAAGACCCGGGTCGGGTAGCGTTCCTGGAGTTGGCGAGGGTAAGCGGCGGAGACGCTTGTGATTCCGGCGCATTCCTGCAGGACGCGAGGCTCCGAGATTCGGTTGAAAAAGTCAGCGGCGGCAAATTTGACCCGTCCTCCCGGTGGGTTGATGTCAGGATGTTCACGGTAATAATCGTTTACCCAGGGATCTTGGAAATCCATGAGGTAGGGAATCTCAAATTTCGACTTCCAGTAGGGACCGAGGAGATGGGTGCCGAATTGAGTCGTAGAGAAATAGACGAGGTCGAAACCTCCATTTCTCAAGAGGCGATTGCCCTCCCGGCGCAGCGCCGAAAAGGATCTCGTCGAGACGCTCCCGAGGCCGGGGAGATTGCTCAAGGGCGCTCCGAAAGCCTTGACCCGGTGGATTGGGCTTCCTGCCGGGAGCGAGGAGGAAAGCCATTCGTCCTGCGGGAAGTCGACACAGTCGGGCGCCACCGCGAGGACGGTTGCGTGAATTCCGTGTTTCTCAAAATGGGGAAGGAGAAGGCGGACGCGCTGCATGTCCGGCGCGTTCGTCGGAGCAAAGTGAGGGGAGACGATGAGGACCTCAATCATGAGGGGTCAGCACAGGCGGCTTGCAGGGATTTTCCAAGTTGTGGAGCAAAACTCGACCATGCCCAAGTCGTCGCGGCAGCGTCGAAGGCGGCATCTTTGGCGGCGTTCAGGGCCGTGCGATCGTCGACAAAATGTTGCAGAGCCCGGACGAGCTCAGTGTGCTCGTTGCAGGGGATGAGGAGACCGGCGCGCGGGCATTTTTCCATGACTTCACGCTGTCCTTTCGTGTCCGTTGCGATCACCGCGAGATGGCTTCTCAGATACTCGAAAATCTTGTTGGTCGCGGTGAGGTCCCTGTTCCGAACGCGGAAGTCTTCTAGAGCCAGGCCGACGTCGAATTTTGAACTCGCGAGCGAAAGCTGATCGTTAGGCACTGTGTCGTGTCTGGTGATCCGGTCGGAGGGCAGATGCCGGAACGTTTCTTCGAACCACCCTGAATACTGTCGGAGATTTCCGCGGAGATGCAGTTCCCAGTCGCCCTCAACTTCGCGCAGCGCTTCGGCCAACGGCTCAAGACCGCGGCCGGGACCGATCGTCTGAGAAAACCAGTAGAAGCGGACTGGCGCGAGAGATGGTGAGCTGTTTTCCTCAGCGTCCGGTTTGATGGAAATAGGAAAGGTGTTAGGAATCGTGAGAGGAGCACGGCGGCATCCCGAAGAGATCGTGAGCGCGTTGCTCAGTGCCGTCGTCGTTGTCACCGAGAGGTGGGAGTGACAGAGGAGGTGATGCTCAAGTCGTTTGAGTCGATAGACCGGTCTCGCTTTTCTCGCTTCCGGCGGGAGGTCCTCGGAGAACCAATCTTCAAAATCGACGCCGACTTTGAAGCCCAGGTCGAGGAGTTTCCGGCCCGCCCACAACCCCGCTTCGGAGTGTACCATGATGAAGTCGGGTTTGATTCGCTTTGCGGCTTTCAACATGTGCCGCGCCGTCAGTCCGAAGGACTCCGGGAGCGTCATGTTAAGGTGTTGATAGGCTATCGCGGCGAGCCTTCCCTTAGCTCTCGCGAGTAGAGAGGCAAAATTGTTCTTCGTGAGGTCGAGGAGCGGCCGGAATTCGATTCCGAGCGATTGGGCCAACTCTAAATCCTCTTTCGCGAGGCGCGGGTCCGTCCAGGTTCCCATCACGGTGACGCGGAACCCTGCCTCGACCGCAACAGCTGCTTCCTTCTGCGGGCGGGGTGCATTGGCGAAGTGTCCGCCAATGAGGATGAGAAGATGTTTGGACTGAACCATCTGGATTAACGACCCGCGAGTTTCTGAATACGACGGGCGAGTTTCCATCCGGCGAGTCGGCGCAGACGATGAAAATTGGGTGGTCCGTCAGGGAGGAGGTTGCTGCCTCCCAGGGTTTGAATCTCCTTCTCCATGCGAAGACGAAGATCCGGAAAGTCAGGGTAGATCGAGTGAATGAAATCCTGATAAAGATTGGCGCACGACTGGCGGGCGGGACGATCATTTCGCTTTTCAAGGAGGTAGGAAGTGCCTTTCATGAGCGATTGAAAATTGGAATTGATCGCTTCCTCCGACTTTCGTTGGGAGAGCGACTGAGCGAGACCGGAGCGATAGTAGAGCCGTTCTCCGGGTGTGAAGCGAACCGTGTCTGCGGTGGCGATGAGTCTTGCGAAGAACTCAAAATCATCGATCAAGGTCAGGGTTTCGTCCCACCCTCCAGCTTCTTGAATAAGCGGGCGGGGAATCAGAAAAAGACCGGGCTGCATCATCGGGCGCGCTGATTTCCAGGAGTTCACGAGCCAGTCGAGTGCGGGAAGATCCTCCCAGACCGATTCCGGGTTTGACCGATAGCTGTCAGGGTTGCCTTCGTAAAATCGTCCCCATTCGCAGGAGGCAATGTCACGCGAAGAGTTCTCCAACTTTCTCATCTGAGCGTCGATCATCGTGGGAGTGATGATGTCGTCTGCGTCAAAGTATTTGATGTAGTCCCCGCGGCTGTGTTGAAAGGAAAGGTTTCGTGCGGCTGATGCGTTGCCGCATTGAGCTTCGATGACGCGGAGGCGGTCGTCCTTAATCCCGTCAAGTCGGTCAGCGGTTTGGTCAGTTGAGCTATCGTTGACGACAACGACCTCGAGATTTCCCCATGACTGGTGAAGGGCTGAGCGCACCGCCTGACCGACATACTTCGCGGCGTTGTGACACGGCATACAGATGCTGACGAGGGGCGTGCTCATGGTTTAGGCAGGGAGTTCCAGAGAGTGGGGGTTCAGGCCAAACTCCCGTGCGATTTTCCAGGCATGGCCAAAATACCAGGGTTTGCTGTCAGCGACGTAGTGCTGGAGAACGCCGCTCCCACTGCGCGTTGCCGATTCGCTGGGGAAGGTTTGGTAACCATCTTCCGGAAGAACAAAGTGAGGTTCACGGGAGGCCATCATCGCGACGAGAGCCTGTTCAAGAAAGTAGCTCGTGCCTTCGCGTTGCGAGAGTTTGGAGCACCAGTCTTCTAACTCACTCCAGTCAATCGTTTCACTGTTGAGACCGCAGACACCGACGTTAAGGAGGGTAGGGATTTCTGCACCTGTGAGGGACTTCATGAGCGGTCGCGAGTAGCCGTAGGATTCTTCGCAGTCTTTCATCAGTAAAAGGGGGCGTTCTCCGCTTCCGGTGAGGGCACCGTCGGCCCAGTCGATGAGAGCATTGGGACGATCAAAGAAAAGCATGTCGGAATCGAGAACCAGTTTCCAGCCGGTGGAGCCAAGATGAACATCGACCAGTTTTCGGATGTTGATGTAGTCGTCGCAACGCTGTCGGAGGACCGGAAATTGAGGCCGTGGCAGGAGCGAGTCGAGGCGCTCTTCCACGGCATTGCTTTTGAGGAGGTTTCCTTTCGGAAAGAGTCGGCGGAGCGGGGCAAGATATTGGTCGGTGAGGGTCCCGTCATCGACGAGGTTCAGGATGACTTCGCGCCCTGATTGTTGTGACAGGGTCCAGGCGCAATAGGCGGTCTGATACCAGAATCGCTCGCCGGTGAGATACCAGGTTTCAATCGGTGGGAGTGAGGGATCGAATTCCGGAATGTCGAGCGCAGCGACGGAGGCTTCCATTTCACCTGCCCAGTGGTCGCATCGGACGTAGGCACGGAGTCCCCAGCGCGAGAGGCGTTGGAGTTCATCCTTGGGCTTGCGATAGAAGCGGGATTTAAGATCGCTGAGAGTCTGTCGATTCATTTCTTAAGACGGCAAAGAGGCGCGGCCCTCCAGGTTTCCGACGGCTGAACTCCAGCGGATAAAGGCTTCCGGGCCGCTCCAGGGGCGGTTCCTGAGCCAGGCGCGGGACTTTCGTAAAAGAAGGGTCCACGGTGGAATTGCTTTCCAGGGGCGGATCCCGTGGCGGTCGAGAACCTTGATGTAATCGCGAAACGCCGCGCGGGAAATGGCACCGAGGTAGGTTGGTGTGAGGCGCGTTTCGGGGAGGAGGTGATCCAAAACGAGGCGGGGCCAATAGGCGGCGGCCCAACCCGATTCGAGAGCATGAAGAATCATGTCGCAATCGCCTGCCGAGCTCAGTGATTTTCCCTTTCGGTCCGGGATTTCACCGGAGCGGGCTGAGACCATCCAGGTCGCGGCGGCCTTTTTGCGAAAGACCATTCCGGCCCCGATGGGGGCGAATTCGGGGTAAATTTTCGAGGCCGCGTAGTCAGCTGCGCTCATCGTCAGCTTTTTGGAACCAAGGTCGCGGCATCCGAGCGGGGCCATGCCGTCGACATACCAGGCTGGCGGCGGAACCTCATAGTTCGGGTGACTCTTTCCCCCGGCGACACCGACATCCGGGTGGAGGGTCATGAGATCGAGTGCGCCTTCGAGGTAGTCAGGAGCGAACACGTTATCATCGTCGGAGAAAATGATCAGCTCCGAGTTAGCTTCGGTGATTCCACAAAGACGGGCGTGCGAAAGTCCGGGGGTATTTTCCCTGACAAGGCGATAATTCCCGCTGAAGTGAGCGTTAATTTGGTCGTCGCTCAAGGGGGTGGGGGAAGCATTGTCAACGACGACGAGTTCCCAGAGTTCTCGTGCAATACTCTGCCCTTCGAGCCCCTCAAGCGTCTTGCGAAGACGCCCGGGATCCGGATCGTAGGTGGGAATGACGACGGTGAGTTTCATGAAAGAGTGCTTCAGGCCGAAGTCTCGCGTTGACGGATCGCTTTCGCGGGGGAGCCGACGCAGATCGCCCCGACGGAGATATCTGAAGTGACGACGGAGCCAGCGCCGATGACGGACCCGTCACCGATCGTGATGCCACCGAGAACGATAACCCCGGCCCCGAGCCAGACGTCGTTCCCAATGTGGGTTGGTTTTTTGATATCCTCACAGGAACGGATCGGAGTGCCTTGCGGAGAAAGGGTGTGCTCGGAAGAGAGGATGCAGCAATTCATGCCCACGAGGGTGTCTCTCCCGATCGTGACTCCGCCATGTCCGTAGATTTTGGTGTCAGGTCCGAGGTAGACGTTTTCAGCGAGAGAGATGCTGCCTTTCCACGCCTCAAGGCGCACTCCGTCGTCGAGGGTCGCCGCCTCACCAATCGTGATCGAAGCAACGCCGGGGAGGCTTCTCCAAGTTTCGAGGACGACGCGTTTTCCGACGGAGACCGAAGCATCGAGGTCGAGACCGTCCGTGAGAAGACGAAGCTTCCAGCGACGGAGGCTCGACAAGATTTGTCGTCTCGCGGGGGAGCGGTGGATGCGTTGAAACAGGTTCACGGTTAGCGGCGAAAAATTAGCGGGGAAGGGCGGACCACTTTGCCTTTTGGGTTCCATGGCCGGTTCTCCCGTCGAAGTCGGCACCGGAATCCATCTGTGGCAACACCTCGACGACATTGAGGTTCTCGGCCCAGACGAGACAGGCGCCGGAGGAGTCAAAACAGCCCGCTTCGAGGGTGTAGCGACCGGGGAGGAGGCAGGTCGAATCGACGGCGACGGTAAAGGATTGCGAACCCTGATCGAGTGGGAAAGACTGATCTGTGTCTTTGGAGAAATGTGAGGTCGCGTTGACGCCTTCGGGATTCTTCAAAATCACGAAGAGGGAATGGGGTTCCGGTCCCGGGCTCTTGTTCGTGATCGTGAAGTCAACTTCAAGACTGCCTTGAACGAAGGGGTGTGAGGGCCGCGGGTTTGCCTCTTCGACCTTGAGATGGGGAGATGAGATCCGGTAGGACGTTTCTACGGAATCTCTCATCGAAGCGCTTGCGCGATGAAACTCGGCGACGGCGGTTGAGGCGGTGTCGTCGGCGATGATGGCTCCCTTTTTCAAGAGGATCGCGCGGTCGGCGAGGCGCTGCACCGTCGCGAGGTTGTGGCTCACGAGGAGGACGGTGCGTCCGCTCCGTGCGGCGGATTCCATCTTGCCAAGGCAGCGGTTTTGAAACTCGGCATCACCGACCGCGAGCACTTCATCGACGATGAGAATCTCGGGTTGAAGATGGGCCGCGACGGAGAAGGCGAGCCTGACATACATCCCGCTGCTGTAGCGTTTCACGGGAGTGTCGAGAAATCGGGAGACACCCGCGAAGTCGACGATCTCGTCAAAGCAGTCGCGAATCTCGGCCCGTTTCATTCCGAGGATCGCGCCGTTCAGAAAAATGTTTTCACGACCGGAGAGTTCGGGGTGAAACCCGGTCCCCACTTCGAGGAGGCTTCCGACGCGGCCTTTCAAGGTGACGCGTCCTGCCGTCGGATCGGTGATGCGTGAAAGAATTTTCAGAAGCGTGCTCTTCCCCGCGCCGTTGTGACCGATCACGCCGAGGACTTCCCCCTGACGAACTTCAAAACTGACCTCGTCGAGAGCACGGAATTCCTCGATTTCATCGCCCTGGATGATCTGGCGACCCGCCGCCATGTCGAGCGCCTTGCGGGCAAAATTGCGGCTTTCGCGCACGATCGTCTCGCGGAAAGATTGATATTTTTCCTGACGAACCTGATGCCCCACGAGGTAAGTTTTTGAAAGGCCTTCGACCTTGATGCTAATGTCTGACATGGTGATGTTAGTCAGATAAGGTCGGCAAAGCTGCGTTCCATTTTTCTAAATTGCCGGATCCCGAAAATGAGAAGGAGCGAGGTGACGACGAGTGAGATGGCCACGGAACGCCAGTCCATCGCCGCTTCGGCTCCGAGGATGCACCAGCGAAAGCCGTCGATGACCCCGACCATCGGGTTCAGGTAATAGAGAAGCTGCCACTTCTCTGGAACGACTGAGCTGGAGAAGCCGACGGGGGAGAGGTAGAGCCCGAATTGGATGAGAAAAGGAATCACGTAGCGGAAGTCGCGATACTTCACATTCAATGCGGTGATCCAGAGGCCGGGTCCGAGAGACGCCGCAAAGCCGATCACGACAAAAACGGGGAGCAACAGAATCTGCCATGACGGCAGGAACTGGTAGTAGGCCATCATCGCGACGAGGATGAGAAAGCTGATCGCGAGATCGATGAAGGCAACGATGACGGTCGCGGTGGGGACGATGATTCTCGGAAAGTAGACTTTGGAAATCAGGTTCGCGTTGCTGATGAGACTGTTTGACGATTCCGACAGCGCGGTCGAAAAGAACTGCCACGGGAGCAATCCGGCAAAGACCATGAGCGCGTAAGGAGCCGCTCCCTCGGAGGGAAGTTTTGCCAATTTTCCGAATACGACCGTGAAAACGACCATGGTGAGAACGGGGCGAATCACCGCCCAGAGAATCCCAATCACGGTCTGTTTGTAGCGAACCGCGATGTCCCGTGCTGCGAGGACGTGAAACAACTCCCGGTAGTTCCAGAGATCTCTCCAGTAGTGCTTTTCGGAGCGACCCGGTTCGAGAATAATGGTTGAAGATGGCATGGGGACTCGCTGACTCAGTAGCGGATCAGGTAGTAGAAATATTTGATGACTTCGTTCTGGAACGTGATGAGACCTTGTTCTTTCTTCCACCAGTTCTTGGCGTCGTAGTGTAGGGATGGAACAGGGTGAACGCTGATTTTGATATCAAGGTCGGAAAGCCCATTCCGATAGGCCCAGTTCACGCGGCGACTCGGAAAGATATCGGTGATAATCACGATCGAGCCGATCTTGTTCTCTGATGCCCACTTCCGAATCGCTTCGACTTCGTCTTGAGTGCTTGTAACATCAGCGTGAATCACCTCGATGTTTTCGGCGGGCACTTCCAGCTTTTCCATTACTTCGACGGCAACTTCGTGCGACGGCCGGGTCAGTCCTAATGCTTCAGAGGGGAGCACTTCGGCAGCGAAGGTGACCAGCCTTTCTGAAAGGCCTTCTTTGTAGAGTTTTGCCGCTCCGAAGGGTCGCGTTTCGAGTGCTCCGCCAGGGATGATGATGGCTTCGACGGGAGATTCCGGGGTGGTATCAATCACCCAGATTTGTGCTGCGATCCTGAATATTGGCGCGTGGAAAACAGCTAAGAGCATCACCGTTCCAGCGATGACAAGCAGGGTGATTCCGATACGTTTGAAGCGTCGTTTCATTTGCTTGGGTAAGCTACCGCCACTGGTCGTTTCAGAACGGGAGGAGAACTGAAGACCGCTGAACAGGGTTAGGGGAGTATTTCGCGCTGTCCTTCAATTTGAAATCCGCTCAGCGTGATTTTAACGGAGGAGATGAAAATTATCATATTTATAACCTTAATTGTTAAGGTATTCAAACTAAATCAGCGGCTTCTCTGGTGACGAGGAATCAGCCGACCGTGGCGGATGTTGAACCCCGGTGGGAGCTTGCGTCTCTGGTTTTTAGCTTGAATCAGGGATTCAAGATGCCCTTTTTAAACAAAAAGCAGCCGTAAGGGCGGAAATCACCGACCTGAACTACGGCAAAAGCGGATTTGGCCGCATCGTAGAAAGCGAAACGCTCCAATCCTTTGATTTGAATCGAAGATCCGGCAGATTTGTCAATTTCAGCCTTCACCGCCAGTTGTGCTTCGGGCATTTCCCCGGGTGCCCCGATCACCTCCATGCGACGAACCGGGTGATCGACGAAAGTGTCGAGCGGGAGGACGGAAAGAATCGCGCGGGCGGCGTCCTCGATCGTGACGCCGGGAAGGCGAATGAGTTGGCCGCTCGTGGTTTCGGCGGCCACGGTTTCAGCGGGGTGATTTCCATCGACGAGGGCGATGTCGTCGCCGTGTCCCATCGCGGCGAGGACGTAGAGTAGATCAGGGCTGAGAAGCGGGTCGATTCCTTTGAGCATGAGGGGAGAGTGTTAGGAGCTGAGATAAATTCGGGCAGCGTTGTTTCCGAAAATAGCTGACTTTTCTATTTCGGTCAGGGTGCTGAGAGATTCGGTCGCAACTTCAAACCACTGCTTGTAGTCTCCGGCAAAATTGACGACCGGCCAGTCCGATCCCCAGATCAATCGCTCGGGGCCGAAGGTGGCGAGGAGGTGATCGATCACGGGGCGAAGATCTTCCGGCGTCCAGTTCGACGAGGCTTCTGTGATGAGGCCGGAGAGTTTGCAGGTAACGTTTCCCGGTTGTGATAGAGCATCTATGTCCTCAAACCAGGAGCGGGGAATGGTGCCGCGAATCGGAGGCTTCGCGGCGTGATCGATGACCACGCTGAGGTCGGGAAAGTTCTTCACGACGGAGAGGAGATTTTCCAAATGAACCGGAAGAACGAGTGCATCGAAGACGAGGTGATGATTAGCCATCGCATGAAAGGCAGCTTCATTTTCAGGCCGGAGAATCCAATCCACCTCGGGAATATCCTGAATCATGGGGCGCAGTCCGACGAGGAGATGATCGCCTGACATGGCGCTAATCTGAGCGACGACATCCGCCGCTTCGAAGTCAACCCAGCCGACGACACCGGCAATGAAGTCGTTCTCACGGGCAAGGCTGAGCATGAAATCAGTTTCCGCCCGCGTCGGCGCGGCCTGGACGAGGATTGTTTTCTCGACGCCGCAGGAGTCGAGCAGCGGTTTCAGGTCCGGGGGAAGAAAGTCGCGGTAGAGCGCGCCGAGCTCCGGAGTAAGCCAGCCGTAGTCACCGCGTCCAGGCTTCCAAAAGTGTTGATGGGCATCAATGATCATGAGCCTGGCGTGGGGGCGGCGGAATTAATGAGGCCAAGTTCTTTCAGCTCGGACCAGAGCTCGACAGGCACGCTCTGTCCGACGTCGTCAATTTGCGTCGTGACCTCTTCGGCAGAGGCCGCGCCGAGGATGAGGCTGGAAACTGCGGGGTGGGCAATCGCGAATTGAACGGCGGCGCGGCGGAGGGGGGTCGAGTGGCGCTCGCAAACGGTTTCGATCTGGCGGACTCTTTCCATGATTTCGGCGGGAGCCTCGGCGTAGTCGTAGCGCGCCCCTTTGATCGCACCTGTCGCGAGGATGCCGGAATTGAAGACCCCACCGAGGATCACGCCGATGCCCTGCTCACTCGCGAACGGGAGAAATGAATCGAGGGCCGGTTGCTCAAGCAACGAGTATCGACCCGCAAGGAGAATTGCATCGGGCGAGCAGTCGCGGGAAAATTGGTCGGCTGCTTCCGCGTCGTTGAGGCCTGCGCCGAAAGCGCGGATCACTCCCTGCTCCTTGAGTGAACGAAGCGCCACGACCGCTCCTTTCATCGCCGTGGCATAGGCGTCCGTAAACGCCTCGCCGTGCGTCCACCGGTCCAGATCGTGAACGAGAGCGAGATCGATTTTATCCCTTCCTAATCGCAAAAGTGATTGTTCGATGGAGCGCATCACGCCGTCGTAGCTGTAGTCGTAGGAGACAGAGTGATTCAGCCCGCCGGCGAAAACCTGCCGGTCCTGAGGTGGTTCGAAAGGGTTCGTGACCCGTCCGACTTTTGACGAAATGAGGACTTCAAATTCGGGAGTGTGGCGAAGCGCGGCACCGACGCGCAACTCCGAGAGGCCCATCCCATAGAGCGGCGAGGTGTCGATGAGGGTGACGCCCTGACGAATCGCCGACACGAGCGTCCCGACGGCCCGCTCCTCATCGATAATTTCGTAGAGGTCGGCAATCGGAGCGGCTCCAAGCGCGGGAAGCGAGATCTCGAGATCTGTCTTCCCGAGCATCCTTTTTGGTAAAGCAGCGTTCATGGTCGCGAGATTGTGAAAGGGTTCCGGAGGATTGGCGAGAGTGAAATGCGCGGAATCCTGCGTCGTCTGCGCTTGCTCAGTCCACTATTCAGTGGAACAGGAAGTAGGCTTCGTAAAGGAATGGAAACCGTAACCCTGGATCAACTAGTGGAAAGTCTCGCTTACAGTCGGTGGCAGATCTTCTTCTCGGGTGGCGCAATTTCGGAAGGGCAGAAAATGGTCGGCGCCCGTCTCGTTTCCGGTGCTGCCGGGCAACTTTTTGAAACGGGTGACGCTGAGTTGTCGGCGACGATTACGGAGAAGTCCGGAACTCCATTCTCTCCTTCGGTCGTGGTTTGGGCCGAAGAGGGACGTCTGGTTTTCGAAGGAGATTGTTCCTGCGACGAGAAGCAGAACTGCCGCCATGCCGCCGCGCTCTTGTCCTATCTCGCGAAAGGGAAGGGCGAGCGACTGGATCGTGCCTTCGGATCGATCACGAATGCGGATGAAGCGACTGCCGGAAAAAGTGTTACGCTGGAGGAGGAGCCCGTCGCCGAAGCCTCCGAGGCACGCTTCCTCATGCGAATCGAAAAGCGGCCCGATGGTGAGCGCAGCGCCTGGATGCCGGAGATCGTCGCCTCTGCCTACGCGAGGTATGACGAGGTGAAAGTCCCGCTGAATCCGGGCGGAAACCTTCCGCCGATCGTGCTGCCTGACCGCAAGATCACCCGCGACCGCGCCGCCGAGACGGCCGCTCTGAATTGCCTCTACGCCCTCAATTTTCTCCCCGGAGCCGAGGAGCCGCCGCAGTCGTTGCGAAAGCTGGACCTTCCCGAAATCGAAGGCACCCTCTGGGCACCGGACAAGAGCGAATGGCCGGACGCGGAGTTATTCTGGCAGCGCTTTCGACACGAGGGAGTGCCCGCGTTGGAGAAACGCGGCTGGGAAGTTCGCTTCGCGCCCGATGTCGGTCACAAGCCGCTCGTTTTCCGAACCGAAACCTGGCAGGCCGAGATCGTGGAGGAGGGGAAAGGCTGGTTTCATCTCTCCGCCGGATTCGAAATCGACGGTGAAACCTTCGAGCTTCAGCCGATCCTTGCCGCCCTTGTGAAGAACCGTTTTCTCGAAGTGACGGAGAAAATGTTGTCCGGTCAGGAGTTCATGATCTTTCTCCCTGATGGTCGCGGCCTTGCTCTTCCAGTGGGGCGCTTTCGTAAATTGCTCACGACTTTGGGGGAGTTGTTAGACTACAAATTCAGCGATGGGCCGATCCGGCTCACGGGAGCGGATGCGGCTTTGTTAGTCGCGGTGGAGACGGAGGGTGAAAAGCCGATCCTCGCCCCGAAAGGGATGGCGCAGATGGGCGAGAGACTCCTCCATTTTGAGCGGATCGACCGTGTCCCGACACCACCCGGACTTCGGGCCGAGCTCCGATCCTATCAGCTCGATGGTTATTACTGGATGCAGTTTCTCCTCGAGAATAATCTTAATGGCATTCTCGCTGACGACATGGGATTGGGAAAGACGCTCCAGTCGCTCACGCACATCCTCGCCGAGGTGGCCTCGGAAAGGAATGACGGAAAACCCTCGCTCGTGCTCGCCCCGACGAGCGTTGTCATGGGTTGGCAGCGGGAGGCCGCGAAGTTCACGCCTGACCTTCGTGTCCTTGTCTTGCAGGGGCCGCATCGGAAAAGAGATTTTCGAAAGATGGAGGAATTCGATCTCGTCCTGACCTCCTACGCGCTCCTCCACCGCGACATCGACGTCCTCGCGAAGACGAAGTTTCACCTCGTCTTTCTCGACGAGGCGCAGCACATCAAGAACCCCGGGGCGCAGGTGACGCGGGCGGCAGCGCGCTTGCAGGCCGATCACCGGATCTGTCTTTCGGGGACGCCGATCGAGAATCATCTTGGTGAACTCTGGAGCCTTATGCAGTTTCTGATGCCGGGAATGCTGGGGTCGATTGAGACCTTTCGGACCGTGTATCAGACCCCGATTGAACGGGGTGGGAACGAGGTGAAACGACAGGCGCTCGCGGATCGGATCGGGCCACTTATTTTGCGCCGCACGAAGCACGATGTCGCCAAGGAGCTTCCGCCGAAGACGGTGATCCTGCATCAGATCGAGATGAGTGATGATCAAAAAGATCTCTACGAAACGGTTCGCTCGACGATGGATAAGCAGGTTCGCCAGGCCCTCGCGATTCGCGGGCAGGAGGCGCAGATTGTTTTTCTCGATGCGCTCTTGAAGTTGCGTCAGATTTGCTGCCACCCCGCGCTCTTGAGTGAGGAAAAAGCGGGTGCCGGATCGGCAAAATTTGAGTATATGGTGGATTTGTTAAAGACGCTCCGGAGTGAAGGGCATCGCACTCTCATCTTTTCGCAGTTCACTTCGATGATTGCGATTATTGAGGCGTATTTGCAGAGAGAGGAAGTTGAATATCTCAAGCTCACCGGCGCGACCAAAGACCGGCAGGAACTCGTCGAGCGTTTTCAAGGCGGGGAGGGCGAGGTCTTTCTCATCTCGCTGAAAGCAGGTGGCACCGGGCTGACATTGACCGGCGCGGATACCGTGATCCATTATGATCCGTGGTGGAATCCGGCGGCGGAAAATCAGGCGACTGATCGAGCTTACCGGATCGGCCAGGACAAGCCGGTCTTTGTCCACAAGCTGATTTGTCAGAACACCGTCGAGGAGAAAATCCAGCAAATGCAGGCGAGGAAAGACGTTCTTGCCGGCGGGCTTCTCTCCGGTGCGACGAGTCAGTTGAATCTGACCGCTGAGACGATGGAGGATTTGTTGGGCGCGGATTGATTGGAATGTAGCGGAACTTGGAAAAGCTCCGACGATTGGATTGGGGATGATCGAATTTCCGAAAGATGCTCGCGCCTCCCCGGCTATCGCGACGGAAGGCTGACGCCGTCCGCTTCCATGAGAAGGTAAGTCAAAAGGGAAAATCAAAAATTCATTTTTGGTCGTTCAGTTGGCGCTTCGAAGCGGCGCAAGCCGTTCAAGGTTGGTCGTTGTAAAGGGGGCGAACAACGGAATCAGGCTTCCATACGCACTCGGTTTTCAGTGGCTCTACCGTGGCCACGGTGCAAGAGGGATTCCGCTTCTTCATTGCTCAAAAGGAAGGGACGCTGCTATCTACAGGGCGCATTTTTTCAATGCTGCGGACGGCTCGCAGTCATCCCGGAAAATCGAAATTAGGTTGTTCATCCAAATCAGTTGTCTCTAAGCTTCTTTACTCATGCGGCATTGGCCATCGGTGTTTCGTCCCCCGATTCCTCAGCAGCGGGTTTCCCGGCATTCTTCAACGGCTCGTAGTCGAGCTCTCTCTGCCAAAGCACTAACATTAACACGGCGAGCTTTCGCGCAACGGCGATGATAGCTTTCTTCTTCGCTGCTTTCCCTCCTCTCGCCGCCAGTTTTAATCCATGGCGTCTCAGATCGCAGTCCGGTCCGAAGTGACCGAGGATATAATGGGCCGCCTGCACAAGAAGATTTCGTAGGTAACGGTTCCCGGCTTTGCTAATCGGAAGTTGTTTGTCACTTGAGCCGGATTGGTCTCGTCTGGGAACCAATCCAAGCCAGGCACCAATATCACGGGGATTTTCAAAGCGGGCGGTCTCTTCGACGACAAGGGTGAAGGTCAGAGCGGTGATCGGCCCGACTCCCGTAATCTGCTGGAGTCGTTGACATCCAGTGTGAGCCAGGGCGGCTTCGGCGATTACTTTATCATAGTGTTTGATTTGAGCGGAGAGTCCATCCACGGCGAGGAGCAGAGGTTCGATAATCGTGAGCAGTTCCTGCTGCTCTGCGAGCTGCGCTCTCGCTTGTTTGGTAAAAGCAGCGGAAGAGGGAGAGCGTAAACGCACTCCGAGACTCTTGAGGACTCCACGCAGCGAAGCGATAGCCTTGACGCGCTGCCGAACGAGGGTGTCTCGCAGCTTGACGGGTATCAGGTCGAGTTGGGCTTCCTCTGATGTGTGGGTGATGGGGTGCAGCAGTTCAGGATCGACCCGGAGGAGCTTGGCCAGCATCCGGGCATCGAGCTTGTCGCACTTGCGATCATTGTCGTAGATCGCTCTCAGCTTACGCGCATTGGCAACGGTAACCTCAACCCCTTTGCTCTTGAGGAAGCGGCTAATCCAAGGACTGTGAGTTCCTACCTCTAAAGCAATCTTAGCGTCGGGAAATCTCTCCACGAGCTGTTCGAGTGCTTTGGCGCTGTTAACAAGAGTGAACTCCTCAAGGAACTTTCCATCCTTGTCAGTGACACAGACAGCGTGTTTGGTATCTCCGAGGTCGACGCCGATAAACGTTCCGAATTGCTTTTCTATCGTTGTAGTATTCATAGGAAGGTAAGATGACGGACCGCTGGCGCGGCCTCAACTTCCTTCTCATTCTATCTACGGTTCGGGATGTAGCGGAACTTGGAAAAGTTCCGACGATTGGATTGGGGATGATCGAATTTCCGAAAGATGCTCGCGCCTCCCCGGCTATCGCGACGGAAGGCTGACGCCGTCCGCTACGGATGGGCCTGAATCTCACGCGCCTTTTTTGGCGCGGATGCGGATTCAACAGGGTTGAGTGGGTGACCTAACAGGGTTCAGATTATCGACTTATGAAATCTCTCTGTTTTCTCGTACTTTTTGCGGCCTTTTCCGTTCTCACTGTTCATGGTGATGAGAAGAAGCCGAACATCCTCTTCATCCTCGTGGACGATCAGTCGCCCTTCGATTTTAAAATTTACAACGATGAGTCGATTCTCGAAACGCCGAACATTGATCGGATCGCTGCAGAGGGCGTCATCATCGACGGGGCCTATCACATGGGTGCCTGGTCCGGTGCGGTCTGCACGCCATCGCGACACATGATCATGTCAGGGCGAACTGTCTGGCACATCCCGAATCGGGGGAAAGGGAAGGGTGGAAATCCAAATGTCGGGAATACGGAACTGGTGCCGGAGAAACTCGAAGAGCAAACGATGGCGGCGGTTTTTAATCGTGCCGGCTTTGACACGATGCGCACCTGCAAGAAAGGAAACAGCTACGAGGCGGCGAATGCGCAGTTCACGATTCTCCACGAGGCGACGAAACGCGGCGGCACCGACGAGACCGGCAGCCCCTGGCATCGTGATCGGGTCATCGACTATTTGAATGAACGTGAGGCATCGAATGATGAGGATCCGTTTCTGATTTTCTACGGATTTTCACATCCGCACGATGAGCGTGACGGGACTCCGGAGTTGCTCGAAAAATACGGTTCGGTCAATCATCTCGACAAGGAGTCCGTGCCGCCGCTCAATGAGAAACAGCCGGCGCTTCCGGTGAACTACCTCGAAGCGCATCCGTTTCATCATGGTCATCCGAATCTGCGCGACGAAGTCGCAGTCAGCGGCGTCTGGGAGCGTCGTGACGAGGCGACGATGCGGAATGAGCTGGGACGCGAATTCGCCTGCAGTGAGAACATCGATGTTCAGATCGGTGAGGTGCTTGCCAAGCTCGAAGCGATGGGGGAACTCGACAACACTTACATCATTTACACGGCGGATCACGGCATGGCGATCGGTCGGCATGGCTTGCAGGGAAAACAGAATCTCTACGAGCACACCTGGCGTGTTCCTTATTTTGTGAAAGGTCCCGGCATTGAGGCCGGGAAGCGGGTTCAGGGAAATATTTATCTGCTCGACACCCTCGCGACGATCTGTGAACTCGCGGGGATCGAGGCTCCGGCGACGAATGAAGGCACGAGCTTTGCGCCGGTCCTTTTTGGAAAAGAGGAGACGGTTCGCGACACCCTTTTCGGCGTCTACTGCGGCGGCACGAAGCCGGGGATGCGCAGCGTGAAGCAGGGTGACTGGAAGATGATCAAATACGATGTCCTCGATGGCGAAGTCCGCGAGACGCAGCTCTTTAATCTCGCCGAGAACCCGCATGAGTTTCTGCCGGAACACGGGATGGATGATCCCAAGCTGACGAATCTCGCTGATGATCCGGCATATGCAGAAAAACGCGCTGAGATGGAGGCGCTCTTGCTTTCGGAAATGGTGCGGCTCAATGATCCCTATCGCCTGTGGGATCAGGCG
>CAZOUP010000046.1:0-36205 GCA_964583035.1 uncultured Akkermansia sp. | reverse complement strand
GATGCTGGATCGAGATCACGGAAAACCCCCACCCTTTGAGCTTCCGCGGGTCACTTTTGCAAAGCAGGGCAATCTCCTTAAATCGCCATGGCAGTTTAAGCAATATGGAGAAAGCGGCCTGCCGGTGAGTGATCTCTTTCCAAATGTGGCGCAATGCGTCGATGACCTCTGTATCCTGCGGGGCGTCCACGGCACCAACCCGGCTCACGGCGGTGCGATGCTCAAACTACACACTGGAAGCGACACCTTTGTCCGGCCCAGCATGGGATCCTGGATCGTCTACGGGTTAGGTTCAGAAAACCGGAACCTTCCCTCTTTCATCACGATCTGCCCGACCCTCGCCCATGGCGGAGTGAATAACTGGGGCTCTTCATTTCTCCCTCAGGAATGCCAGGGGACCCCGATGGGCACGGCGAGTTCCTCATCGCTCAAGGCAAAAGTAAAGCATATCACCCCACCCCCGGCGATCAGTCAGGACCAGCGCAAGCAGCTCGATTTTATCCGGCGGATGAATGAACGCAGCGTCGCGGAAAACCCTGAGATCGAAGCGATGAACGCCCGCCTCAGTTCCTTCGAGCTCGCCTATCGGATGCAGACCTCCATGCCCGAGGCGCAGGATCTCGCCGGTGAATCCGAGGCGACGCAGAAGCTCTACGGCGTTGATGATCCGGTCACCGAAGACTTCGGGCGACAGTGCCTCCTCGCACGGCGTTTCTGTGAGCGCGGGGTTCGCTTCGTGCAGGTCACGCACTCCGACAGCGAAGTCCAGTGGGACCAGCATTCCAACCTCTACCAGGGCCACACCAAGAACGCAGCCGAGGTCGATAAGCCGATCGCGGGTCTTCTCAAAGACCTCAAATCCCGTGGCATGCTGGAAGACACCCTCGTCGTCTGGGGTGGCGAATTCGGTCGAACCCCGACGGCGCAGGGCGGGAACGGTCGCGACCACAATCCGCATGGATTCACCGTCTGGATGGCCGGAGGAGGCGTCAAAGGCGGAATGGCCTACGGCGCGACCGACGATTACGGTTATTACGCGGAGAGAGACAAAATGCACGTTCACGACTTGCATGCCACCATTTTACATCTCATGGGGCTGGATCACGAAGCGCTCACCTTTCGCCACGCCGGCCGCGATTTCCGGCTCACCGATGTCCATGGCACCGTCGCCAGGGCAATTCTCGCCTGATTTTCAGACGAAGACTTTCCCCCGTTTCTTCTTCGGCAGTTGATTCGTATCAGCTCGTGGAAACGGCGCGCTTCATGCTCTATTTGACCAATGCCGAACGTGCGCTATAACTCCACCCCGACCTATGGCCAACACCATTCCAGAAATCCCAGAAGACGCTCCTTTTTCCTCAGAACAGCGTGTCTGGTTGAAATCCTACCTCACTCAACTCGTCCAGACGATGGGGAATGGACATTCAGCGATCAGCAAAGCGGCCGGCAAGCCGCGGGCCCTCTTTTTGTATGGAAGTCAGAGCGGTAACGCGCAGGCACTCTCGGAAGGATTTGCCGAAGTCATGAACAACGACGGCTGGGCTGCCGACGCTGTCGACATGGAAAATCACGCGACCGTCGATCTTGTTGAAGAGCCTCTTATTTTTGTGATCACGAGCACCTGGGGCGAAGGCGACCCGCCTGACAACGCTGTCGAATTCTGGGAAAAGTTTAAGTCGTCCGACTTTCCAAAGCTTCCCAACAGTCGGTTTTCAGTCCTCTCGCTTGGGGACACGAACTACGCTGATTTCTGCGAAATGGGTAAACTCATGGACAAGCGACTCGAAGAGCTCGGTGCCGAGCGCATCGCATCCCGTGTCGATTGCGACGTCGATTACGAAGACCCGTCTGAAGAGTGGTTCCGCGTCGTTTCCAAAAAGCTGGACGAGATCGGAAAAGAAGTCTTTACGACAACGGTCACGACTGACGGTGTCACCGAAGTCGAATCGCTTGAAGACATTCCTTTCGGGAAAAAACGCCCCTTCCCTGCGCCGCTCAAATACCGCTACAAACTCAATCTGGAGCCTTCGCCTCGCGACACGCGCCACATCGAGTTGAAGCTCGACGGCTCTGGTCTCGAATACGAAGTTGGAGATGCCGTTGCCACCTATCCGCTGAACGACACCGCCCTCGTCGATGAGATCATCAGCATCTTGCCATTTAACACGGCTGTCTCAGTGACCGCGCACGACGGTCGAAAACTGTCCCTGCAGGATGCGCTTCTCGAATGCTACGACATTCGCACTGTGACCAAGGCGATGGTTAAAAAATGGGCACCGCTAACCTCTCATCCCTACCTGCACGCCATCCTTGAAGACGACGGGCAGATGTCCGCTCTCATCGATGGCATCGAAGTCGTTGATTTGATCTATGATTTTCCCGCCGACATCAAGAGCGGTCAGGATTTCATCGGGATGCTACGCAAACTCCAACCGAGACTTTACTCGATCGCCTCGAGTCCGAAAAAGCATCCCGACGAAGTTCACCTCACCGTCGCCAAAGTCGTTTACGATTCAAAAGGGCGCGTTCGCAAAGGCGTTGCCTCCAATTTCCTGTGCGAGTGGATGAACGAAGAACAGGAAGTCCGCGTCTTCATGCAGCCGACGAAGCATTTTAAGCTGCCGACTGATCTCAGCAAAGATGTTATCATGGTCGGACCCGGAACCGGGATTGCTCCTTTCCGCGCTTTCCTCGAAGAACGTCAGGTGACAAAAGCGACCGGTCGCAACTGGCTCTTTTTCGGAAATCCGCACGAATCAACTGATTACTTTTACAAAGAGGAGTTCGACGAGATGGCCGAAGAGGGTGTCCTCACCCGCATCGATTGCGCTTGGTCCCGCGATCAGGAGCACAAGATCTACGTTCAGGACAAAATTCGTGAATTTTCCGAGGAAGTCTGGAAATGGCTCGAAGCCGGCTCCCACTTCTACGTCTGTGGGGATGCGACCTACATGGCCGGCGATGTCGACAAGGCGCTCTTCGAACTCGTCCGGAAATACGGCGGCTACGACCACGAAGGTGCCCGGGCTTACCTCAAGAAATTGAAGGACGACGGTCGCTACCAGCGCGACGTTTACTAAATTAGCTGGGGCTAGGCTTTAGATTGCTACTTTCGCTTCTACTGCCCAGCCATATTGCACTCGGCGAGATTTGATATTTTCAAAGTCTTTCAAAAACATCGCAAACTTCGCCGCCACGGTGCTATTTCCCCGGTAACCCTATGCCGGACGATTCCCGACACGACGAATTCATGCAGCTGTTCATCGAGTATCAGCCGCAGATTTATGCGTATGTGAGGAGTCTCCTTTTCCAGCGGGCCGATGCCGACGACGTCATGCAGGAGACCGCTTCGGTGCTCTGGCGAAAGTTCGATCAGTTTGAGCGCGGAACCCGTTTTGATCGCTGGGCCTTTCGGACGGCCTATCATCAGGTTCGCGCTTTCCGGCAAAAAAAAGCGCGCGAGTCGAAGCGGCTTCAGTTCGGGGATGCGCTTGTCGAAACGCTCAGCAACGAGGCGGAGGCCTTTCTCGACAACACCGAGGACACGATGGCAGCCCTCGAACGTTGCGTGCAGAAACTCCCGACGAAGCAGCGCGATATGGTTCGCTGGCGCTTCGAGCCGGGCGGCACAAATCGTGAAATCGCCAAGCTGATCGGAAAATCGGAGTCGGTCGTGAGCCGCTTCATGAATCGAATTTACGAGACGCTCATGAAGTGCGTTTCCCTGCAGGTGAAATTCAACGGGGAGGTCGGATGAAAGAGGCCGATTCCCAGTTGATCGAACTTTGTGGCAAAGTCAGGGATGAAACCGTGACACCGGAGGAGTTGGCGGCGCTTGAAGCACGGCTCGCCGCCGATCCTGCAGCACGTCAGTATTACCTGCGCTTCATGCAGCTCGATGCCCTTCTCGAAAAGTTTCCGCCGCTTGACGATGACGAGTTCGAAGAATCGATCAGCTCACCCCGCTTCGTCCGTCTCCCCCTTCCTGCAGCGGCGGGGTGGCTTGCGGTGGCGGCGGCGCTGACCCTCCTCGCGACCCTCGCTTTTTTCCGCGTGACTTCTGACGGGGAATCCCGCGCGACGAACCGCTCCATTGCGGTGCTCATTTTCTCCGAAGGCTGCGAGTGGAGCGGGCGCGACTTGATCGAGGGCCAGCGCCTCGGTCCGGGAAAACTGGAGCTGAAGGCGGGCACGGCGGTGATCCGGTTTACCGGCGGGGCCGAGGCGGTGCTCTCCGGGAGGTCCGCGCTGGAACTCACTGACGCGACGAGCGCGGTCCTCATCGACGGGGAAATTGTGATCCGGGCTGAAAACGGAGCGGAGGGATTTATCCTCGACACCCCGACCGGCCGACTCATCGACATGGGGACCGAATTTGCAGTCAAAATCAGGGACGACGGCGACACCGAGCTGCATGTCCACGAAGGCGAGGTCGCGGTCGGCGAAGCGGCGGAGGAAAAGGACATCATCGCTGCAGGTCACGCCGTGAGAGTCCAGCACGGCAGCCTCGCCCGCAGCGAAGTGACACTGAATGCCCCCCGTTTTCGTGAATTAATTGAACGAGCCAAGCCTCGCGAGCGCCGCGATCTCATGACTCACTACGAAGGGTTTTATCACGATCCGGGGAGCTACGATCCTTCTGCTCTCTCGACGGGGAAAGGCTGGGCCGGTCCCTGGCGTCTGCGCGCCGGGACTGAGTTTCAGCAGCGGGAAAAAGACAGCTCAGCGCTCATGACGATCGCTCACAGTCAGATGGAAATCGCCTGGCCCCTCAAAGGCGGGCAGGCCGGGATGCTGGAAATGCCACCGGGACAAAATGTGCGGATTCGCCAAATGAAGAAACCGCTCAGGATGGGGAAATGGGGTATTCACTACTTTAGCTTTCTCGTGACTGAGCCGGATCATTCCAAGCCAGGTGCGGAGATGGCGAGACCACCGCGATCTGATTTACGAGTCACCTTTCGATCCTCCGATGATTACTTCGGCGAATCGCTCAGTTTAGGCTGGGGCTCTCGCTTACAGCCCTGGCTCTCGAGTGATCTCGGATCGAACTTCCGGTCTCTCCGACAAATTCCGACGGATCAAACCGTGTTCTGCGTTGCTAAAATCACGACGAGAAATGACGGAACCGATGAAGTCGCCTTTCGCTTTTACACCCGTGAAGATCCCCTCGACATTGTCGAGCCGGCCGAGTGGGATCTCGTCACTCAGGGGATCGACCAGAAGGCCGCCTACGATCTCCTCCTCCTCACTTCCGATTCCAACCAGGTTCGCTACCTTGACGAAATCCGGATCGGCCCCTCATGGCGGTCGGTCACTCCGGTGAATGTCGAGCATTTCTCCGCGCTCCCTGAATCATGAGAAAATCTTTAGCCATCCTTCAGCTTGCGCTTGTTTTCGCCGTCTCCGGACTGCGGGCGGAATTCCCCGAGCCGGTTTTCCCCTTCCTCGAAACGCACTGCTATGAGTGCCACGACGATCTCAGCCAGGAAGGCGGGCTCAATCTTCTCGATCTCGACTTTGATCCAACCGATCCGCACAATCTCGCGATCTGGGCAAAAGCGCACGACCGCGCCACGTCGGGCGAAATGCCTCCGGAAGAGCAGCCGCGTCCCGGTGCGGATGAGCTGAAGAATTTCGCCGCCGTTACGAGCGAATCTCTCGAAGAGGAGTGGAAAAAACGCTACGCCTCGTCGGGGCGGACGCAGGGCCGACGGCTCAATCCCACTGAGTTCGAGCACACCCTGCACGATCTCCTCGACGCCCCCTGGCTGGAGCTGAAGGAAATGCTCCCGCCGGATCCTTCCGTCGCGGGATTCGACAATGTCGCCGAGGCGCAGGAGCTTTCCTACGTGCAGATGGCCCGCTACCTCGAGGCCGCCGAAGTCGCGATCGACGGCGCGATGCAGCTTCGTCCGCCGCACGAGGCCGAAACGGTCCGGACCTGGTTTTCGCAGGAAGGTCGCTACCTCGGCAAAGACGAGTTCGAAGGTCTCGGCACCGGCGACATCCGCCCCGTCGGTGACTGGACGATTTTCTTCCGCCAGCCGAACAGCGCACAGGACACCTATCACATCAAAAACACCTCCCCGCGTGTTCCCGGCTGGTATCGCTTCCGGGTCCGGGCGCGCGCCGTGCACTACGACAATGGCGAGCTTTCCGCTCCGAAACAAGGCCAGGTCGCGGTCATCAATACCGAGGCGAAGCGTGTTCTCGGCGAGTTCGATGTCCCCGAAGGACCCGAGGGCGGCATCGTCGAATTCACGGCCTGGCAGCATGAAAAAGAGCTGCTCGATTTTTTCTGCGCGACGCTCGATGACTTCGATTATCCCAACAAAAAGAAAGATCCGACCGGCCCGCTGAAGCGCGACGGGATCGGGATCGACTGGTTTGAAATTTCAGGGCCCTTTGCGAACGAAGACTGCGCCGAAGGCGTCTGGCCTCCGGAAAGCTACCGCCGTCTTTTCGGGGATCTCGCCACCGCCCCGTGGACGGAGGCGAGCGGTCTCAAGCCGCCGCAGCCGCTCAATTTACCCGATCTCACCGCGAACCGTTTCGGTCTTCGTGAAACCTATCAGCTCCCGCCGGAAATGATGATGGTCGTTTCTGAAAATCCGGAAGCCGATGCCGAGCGCCTCCTTCGCGACTTCATGGCGCGAGCCTACCGTGGCAAGCCGGAGGAGTCCGAAGTCCAGCGCTGTCTCGCCTTTGCCCTTGAAGCGATTGCCGGTAAAGCCTGCTTCCAGGATGCGATGCGTCCGGCTTTCAAGGCGGTCCTCTGCTCTCCGGACTTCCTCTATTTTCGCGAGGACGCGGGAGCGCTTGATGACTTCGCTCTCGCCTCGCGGCTCTCCTACCTGCTCTGGCGCTCGATGCCCGATGCGGCTTTGTTAGAGGATGCCGCCGCCGGTCGCCTGAGTTCCCCCGAGGGACTGCACGCCGCTTTCACCCGCCTCCTCGACGATCCGAAAGCAGAGCGGTTCATCGAAGATTTCGCGGGGCAATGGCTGGAGCTTCACGCGGTGCATGAGACCTCACCGGATCGCTATCTTTTCCCCGAATATTTCTGCGACACCCACCTCGTTGATTCCGGTGTCGCCGAGACCGTCGCGACCTTCGACGAGATGCTACATCAGAATCTTCCCGCGAAAACCATCGTCGCGGCGGACTTTGTCATGATCAATGAACGGCTCGCCGAGCTCTATGGCATCGACGGGGTTCGCGGTCGCGAGATCCGCCGCGTCGAGCTACCGGCCGGCTCCGTCCGCGGAGGGCTCCTCACGCAATCCAGCATTCTCAAAGTGACCGCGAACGGACTCACTTCCTCTCCCGTGATTCGCGGGGCCTGGGTCATCGAGCAGATTCTCGGCACGCCTGCTTCCGCTCCGCCGCCTGACGCGGGGGCGATCGAACCGGACACCCAGGGCGCGAAAACGATCCGCGAACTCCTCGCGCTCCACAGCCGTGAGGAGTCCTGTGCGAGTTGTCATGTCAGGATCGATCCTCCCGGTTTTGCTCTCGAAAGTTTCGACGTCATGGGCGCGTGGCGGGAAAGTTACCGTTCCTTCGGCGAGGGGGAAAAAGTGAATCTCGAGGTCGCCGGTCGCCAGGTCCGCTACAAGACCGGACTCCCCGTCGATCCCTCCGGCGTCACCGAAGAAGGCGAGCCCTTCTCGGACATCCATGAGTTTCGTGACTACCTCCTTTCGCAGGAGCGTCAGCTCGCGCGGAACCTCACGAAGCGCTTTGTCACCTTCGCGACCGGCGCGACGGTTTCTTTTTCCGACCGCAAAACCGTCGAGGCAATTCTCGACGCGACCGAAGCCGATGGATATCCTGTTAAAGATCTCCTCGAAGCGGTCGTTCTCAATGAACTCTTTCGTTTTAAGTAATCATGAGCCCCTACCTCTCCCGCCAACCACTCGACCGTCGCACGATCCTTCGCGGATTCGGCGTCGGTCTCGCGCTGCCGCTCCTCGATTCGATGATCCCGATGCGGGCCCGCGCCACCGAGCCGACGAACATTCAGCGACTCATCGCGATTCAGACGAATCAGGGGATTCTCCCGCAAAACTTTTTCCCTAAAGGTGAGGGCCGCGACTACGAAGCGTCACTTTACCTGAAGCTCCTCGATCAGCATCGTGACAAGATGACGATCTTCTCCGGCGTCTCTCACCCCGAAGTCGATGGCGGACACCAGGCCGAGTCCTGCTTTCTCACCGCCGCGCCGCATCCGGGCCGCGGTGGATTCCGGAACACGATTTCGGTCGATCAATACGCGGCGGATCGCATCGGGCACCTCACGCGATTCCCTTCCCTCTCCCTCGCCGTGGGGACGAAGCAAAGCCTCTCCTACACGCAGTCCGGCGTGCAGATTCCGGGCGAGGAATCCCCTTCCGCCCTTTTCCGAAAGCTCTTCATCCAGGGTTCCGAAACCGAGGTTGATGCCCAGGTTTCGAAATTGCGCCAGGGGCGGAGCATTCTTGACTCCGTCGGGGAGCGGGCGCGGCAGTTGCAGCGTCAGGTTGATGCGGCGGACCGCGATAAGCTCGATCAGTTCTTCACCGGCGTGCGCGAACTCGAAGGTCGTTTGTTGAAAAGCGAGGAATGGGAAACGCAGCCGAAGGCGAGCGTCGAGATTCCCCAGCCGAAGGATTTCAAAGACCCCGGCGCTCTCGTCGAGCGGACCCGCGCGATGTATGACCTCGCCCGCCTCGCCCTTGAGACGGATTCGACGCGACTCATTTCCATCTACGTTCATCAAAACACCGCGAAGCCGAACATCCCCGGGGTCGATACGGGGACGCACCCCTTGACCCATCATGGCAATCAGGAGGAAAAACTCGAGCAACTCACCCGCATCGAGAGCGCGCAGTTTTCGGAACTCGCCGGGCTGCTCGATGGCTTGAGCGGCTCACGCGGCGGCGGCGACTCCCTCCTCGACCAGACCTCCGTGATCTACGGCACCTGCATGGGGAATGCGAACGCCCACACGAACAACCATCTGCCCGTGCTCATTGCCGGAGGTGGTTTCAAACACAGCCAGCACCTCTCCCTCGGCGGGACGCACGATTACCCGCTCCCGAATCTCTTCGTGAGCACCCTGCAACGGTTTGGCGTAGAGGCGGATCGATTTGCGACGAGCACCGGGACGATGCGTGGGTTGGAGATGGTTTAAAAGGCGGGGAGAACTTTCAACGTTGAACGTCCAACGCTCAACATTGAAGGGCTGAGGCATGGTTGGAATGCAATGACTTCGCGGCCCGTTGCGAGATTTGTGAAATTGTTGGCGGCTGGATCACTGCTCTCGAATAACGATATTGGTGGCATTGATGAACTTACCCAAAGAACTCTCGAGGTAGGTATGACGACTCATGGTGCTGTGATAAAGAGTTTTACAAAGCTCTACCATCCGATCATTGAAAATCCCCTCTGGATCGGTTCGCTTCGTATCAGCCAACTTACCATTGTGACCATCGAGGATTCCCGGATCCAACTGAAAGACAGGGTGGCATCCCGCCTCAATTCGATAGTATGTTCCAGCAGGTGGAGAATAGTCCGTGAATGTTGGCGAATCAGGGATCAGTCGTCCTGTGATCAAGGACGGATTATGACCACTCGTCGTTTCAATGTAGCGAGACTGGAGCTCAGACTTGTTCGGCACACTTGCATTCTTATATCCCAACCAATACTCCCGATCCTGAATCGGTACAGTCGGAGCCAGCCACTTTTCAAGAGACTTTCCAACCTTCCAAATTCCTTTCGTCGCTACATCCGTTTTTGATGTGAGGGTAATTAGTCCCGGAGGCTCATTCGCCGGCCAGTTTCTCGTCGCAAGGCGCATCTGGCGGGTGTGAAGACTTTCAGAAGCAGGATTTATTAGTAGGATCAAATCCCCAATCACACGGGAACGTCGCTCGTGAAGAGAAACCCCTCCCTCATTCCGCTTTTCTCTGAGATATGAGTTGTAAGACAAGATTGAGGATGCTGCCACGTTTTCCAAAATACGTGCACCAAAAGAATGCCCCACTAGAACGACTCGACAATCCTGCTCGTTCGCAGCCCTTCGGAGTGACCAAAGACAGTCGAGCATCGCGGGACTGGAAAGACGTGTCGTCGCGGCACGACGCCCAGGGAAGGTTAGCTTATCGAGTGCAAAGGACAAAGGTATGTCTTCGCTGAGACTCCTCCCTTTCCAACCGATATAGATCCCAGCAGTATTTCTATAATCCCTGCTGAATTTATTGAGGAAGTTATTGAATCGCAGAAGATCATTGGGATTTCGATCAGGGTCCGCGTTATTTTGCCAACCGTGAATAAAGACAATCACAGTTCCCCCCGGGCGAAGTGATTTGATCACTTTCACGGCCTCCTTGCGCTGATCGGATTCCCATTTATCACCCTGATCATCAAATTCGATTACGCGAAGATTTTTTCCATACGCAGGCCCGCCTGCGTCAAGCCTGTCCGCGTAGGGGATCACAGCGTAACTCGATCTGGGCGTTTTCTCTGGAGTGAGTCGCCAGTAGTGCCGTACACTGATGCAACCAACCGTGAAGGAAGCAAGCATCGCTGCAGTAAGACTAATTATGGGGTAGCGAAGTGGAGGTGCCTTTCTCAGTAGCTGGAAGCTCATGTCGTGGATATATACTGCTGCGCTTCTAATTCCTGAGCGCAGACACATCCTTCACAAATGTCCTTCCACGTAAAGACAATGTGAACGTCTATTCTTGGGCGAAGAATGGTGAGATGCCTGTTTCAGACAAAGGGCAGAGAAACCATCAAACTGAATCGCTTCGGAAAGGCTTTCCAGATCGGCCCTTTCCTGAAGCTGTTGATCACTGGCAATAAAAGCCTGCGAGGTCACTGCAATTGACCGAGGCTTTCGAGGACTTCGAGCACTTGCGAGACTTGCTCTTCGCGCTTCGTGGATTTTCTGCCGAAGGCGGCGGAGAGGGCTTCGGAATCGGGGCCGTGATCGGGGAGCAAAGTGCGGATCGCGGTGACTTGATCGGGAAGACGATCCGGCCAGGCGAGGGCTTTGGCTTTCGACGGGGCCGCTTTTGTCTTCGCGGCGGGCAGGGCGAGCTCGGATTGGGTCGTGTCGCCGTCGGCGGAGTCGCCATCAGGGTTTTGGAAATCGGGACGGAGCCAGCGGATCTTGCCGTTCTTTTCCTCTTCGGCGCGTTCGTGATTGAGCGCGACGAGGCGTTCGAGGAGTTCGTTCTCCCAGGCATCAGCGGCGGCACCGCCGCCACTCTTGATCTTACTCTTGTTCTTGATCGTGCTCTCCTCCGCTGCCTCGGGATCAAGATCAGGATTAAGAGTAAGATCAAGAGGACCGCTCCCGGCGGAGGAATGGACCGTCGGGCGCTGCGCCCACAAGTCATCCCAGCCGTAGGCGTGGAAAACGGCTTCGTCGAGGTCGTCGTGGATTTGCTGGAGGACGGAGACGAGGCCGTCGTCGTGGATCTTCCGCTCCTTCGGCGTCAGGGGCGTCCCCGCGCGGAGGGCTTCGAGGACGTTGTAGATCCCGGTCAGGGTCAGGTCAGGGTGGAGCGATTGTTGGCGCTTGCGGTGGGCGTCGAGGCGCTCGCCGAGTTCACGGATGCGCTCGCGGGTTGGCTCGTCGGGGTCGGGGAATGGGAAGGTTTCGAAGCAGGTAGTTTTGACGTAGACCGGGGTGGGACCAAGCTGGGATCCATTCGCTAGGGACCATGCGACATGAACATGGCTCGACATAACGCCGAGCGACACAGCCGATTCGTCGGCGAAAGCGATCAACTTATTGTCCGGAAGAATTTTACCGTCAAGAAAAACAAAGAAGCGATATTTACTGGTTTCAACTGTCGCTATATACCTGTCGAGTCCTACCAAAGCCGGACGAAATGCACTGCGCGGCTCGCCGAAAATCCACCAGTTATCTCGGTAAGTTGCCCGCCGATTTTGGTCTCGCTCGGGTTTAACATTGCTTAGAACGTGCTGATAAGTTTCTGGGAATTCTTCGGACGCTTTTTCCGAAGAGAGACCGAATAAATCGATGACGTGGACGCCGCGCGGCTTAGTTGTCAGGTCTTTTCCGTTTCGATATTCTCGAATAATTTTTTCGATTCCTGGGATCCGCCCTAGACCGAGCTTATTGGCTGTTTCACTATCGATTAGGAACCCTGATCCGTGAAGTTTGACGCCTGGGCAGCTCAATCCTTCATTGGATTGCAAGAGCTCTTTTGAGGCAAGGTTGGCTCCAAGGCGGAGGGAGCTAGAAATCGAACCAATATTTTGATTGAACGTGACAGCAAAATCTCCGGACTCACTCTCAGCTTCAGTCGATACAGTTAGTCGCATTCCTTCCCCAAAATTCGCTGAACCAACTGTCATCGCAATCCGCACCGCCGCGCCATCACTTGAATCCACCCACGGATGATCGGGGATCGCAAAAGCCAGATGCATCGGCTTTTTCTCATCGCCCAAATGCCGCTCCAACACTCGCCGATTAAAGGTCTGATGAATCGAATTTGTCGTGATCAACCCGAAACGCTTAATCTTTCCGTCACGAAGAAGTTGCGCGGACTTTTCCCACCAATACATGACAAAATCCGCCGACTCTGGAACATCGCCCTTCCATGCCTTGCTTACCGCTTCGGTGTAGCCGTGGCCCAGGAAATCCCGCATCCGTGAGGCACCCACAAACGGCGGATTCCCCACGACATAATCCGCCTCAGGCCAATCCGGTCTCCTCGGATTCGTGAAATCGTAGAGCACTTTTTTCGCGCTCTCGTCAGGCACCTCTTTCCCTGTCACAGGATGCGGCTTCGTCGTGATCCCATCCCAGATCTGAACGACGTTGCCTTCTTCGTCGCGGCGCGGGATCTTTTCATCATACGCGAGGACCGCGTCCTGATGCAGGATCGTGTTTTGCTTTGGCAGGAGCGGGCGGTCGTTCGTATCGGCTTTGCCGGTCGTTCGAAAATGCCACTGAAAGTAACCGATCCAGAGGACGAGTTGGGCGATGGAAACGGCGGAGCGATTCAGCTCCATTCCGAAAAACTGATCGGGCCGCACTTTGAAGCTGTCCATCTCGAGGGTGCGGTTTCCCCCAATCAGCTCAAAGAAGTCGAGGACCTCTGCCTCCAGCAACTTGAGGTGCTCCATCGTGACGTAGAGAAAGTTCCCCGAGCCACAGGCGGGATCTAGGATTTTGAGCTGACAGAGTTCGTGATGGTAGCTCTCGACTTCCTCGCGGGCTTTCGAGGTTTTCTCCTGCTCCATCAAGAGGACGGCGGCGGCCTTCACCGACTCCCACTGCGTCCGCAGAGGCTCGATCACGGTCGGCTCGATGAGGCGCTCGACATACGAACGCGGCGTGTAATGCGCCCCGAGCTTGTGGCGCTCACGCGGGTCGAGGGCGCGCTCCAGCAGGGTCCCGAAGATCGCAGGATCGACCTCGGTCCAGTCGGCCTGGGCGGCTTCGATGAGGAGCTGGACTTGCTCTCTCGTGAGCGGGAGGGCGCTCGCATTTTCAAACAGGCCGCCGTTGAACTGGGCGATCTTTTGAAAGAGCAGCGTCGAGTAATCGGTCCCGGTCGACATTTCATTCCACAATCCGGTCACGAGGGTCGGAAAGCTCGCCGGATTTTCATCGACCTTCTTGAGGAGTTCGAGAAAGCCATGCTCGGGGAGGAGCCCGATGTCTTCCGCGAACATCGTGAAGAGACAGCGCTGGAGAAAGACGGCGACCACTTCGGGGTCATGTTTTTCCGCCTCAAGCGACTTGGCGAGCCTCGCGAGCCGGTCGGCGATGTCGCGGGTGACCTTGGCGATGCGCTTCGCGGGATCGAGCGAAAGCGGGTCGGTCCAGATCGTGCGGAGGAGGTCCCGGGTTTCTGCCTTGCGAAGATCGTCGAGATAGATCCGGTGATTTTTCGGATCGGGAAAGCGCTGGTAACGTCCTCCCGAGACCGTGAACTCGGCGTAGAGCTCAAAGACGTAGCCGATGTCGCAGACGATGAGAAAAGGCGGTCTCCCCTCACCCGCCGGAAGATCGCGGATGTAGCCCTCGGCCTGGGCATGGGCGCGGGTCATCGCTTTGTCATACCCGGCGGTGCCGCGAGTCCCGTGTCCGAGGGCGGACTTAAGAGGGTTAGGTGTCGGACCTAACCCTGTTGAGTCCGCTTTTGCGGCCGCCGCCTCGACGCCCTGTTTCGTTTCGAGGACGAAATGCCCCGCTTTGTAGAGATCGATGTAGCGGGGCGCGGAGCTGCCGTCGGCTTTATGATGCGTGATCGCCCGGTCAAAGGTGTAACCGTTTTCGCTCGCATCGGCCTGGGCCGGCTGCGGATGCGGGAGGTCGAGAAGGTCGCAAAGCTCAGCGAGGAAAAGCTGATAGTTCGCCCGCTCGCGCCCTCCCGAAGCGCTCCAGCGGGAGATGAAATCAGTGATGTCAGTTTCCGGAGCGTCGGGCATTTGTCTTTCTAGCGAAAGAACGGGGAACTTTCAACGTGGAAGGTTTGGGACGGGGAGAACTTTCAGCGTCCAACGTCCAACGTTCAACGTCGAAGGGGCGGGAAGGTAGCGGCATTCGGGAGAATGCCGACGGGGAGGAACGGGGAGAAATTTTGAATAATGAATCCTGAACGTCGAATTTCGAAGGAGGCCGGGCCTGGCGGTCGGAAGATTTTGGGATGAATGGTGTTCTCCAAACAGAATGCTCTCTTCTGAAAAGGTAGCGAGATTCGTCCGATTTTCGGATGGAAGTCCACGCCATGTCGGAATGGTTCTCATTCCCGCTACTTTTCCCCACTCCAACGTTGAACGTTCAAAGTTGAATGTTCAACGTTCGGCCGCAGGCCGCAGGCCGCCTTAGCTCCCCCGAAGCTCGATACCGCGGGTCGTGCCATCGTTGAACTTCGCGGTTCCGCTCCAGGAGGTTTTGCCGCCGGCGGGATCCTGCTTCGTGAGTTCGTAGTAGGTTCCGTATTGGTCGTTGAAGTAGATGAAGCCGGAGCGCGAATTTTGGCCGTTGATGGTGAGATTTTCACCCGGGGAAAAGAGCGAACCCTTGAGAGAGCCAAGACCCTTGATATTGCTCCAGATGATCGTGGCCGGATACTGCTGGCCGTAGGGGCCGGTCATGGTGTATTGGCGGACGGTCTCGCCGTTTGCCGCTGGTGGCATGGGCTTGGGAGCAGGCCCTCCGTCGGCTTTCTCGATGGGAACGAGGGTGACCTTGAACGGTGCGGCGGCATCAGCTCCGGTTCCGGCCCACTCGAAGGAGTTCCCTCGAGTTCGCTTCCAGAGACTGTAAATCGCGCCGTCGCTGGCGGTGAAAGTGATGTAACCGGCCTCGGGGTTTCTGCCATTGAAGGAAACGACCTCGCCATCGCGGTAAGTGATCGTTCCGGAAATGCCGCCGAGGCCTTTGATGTTATCCCAGACGATCTTAACAGGAAAAGGAGTCCCTCCGCCTTCGGGAAGGTAATGATAGTGCTGCACGGTCGCTCCGGCGGCGGGTTTTGGAGCGGGCTTGGGTTGGTTCGAGCCGCTCGGAACGAGGGCGATCCACTCGCCTGCTCCATCGGCACCGACCCAGCGGAATCCTTTGCCAACGGTCTCTTTGCGAAATTCGTAGTAGGTTCCATTCTCGTCATTCATCCAAATAAATCCGGAGGCCGAATTTTTGCCGCTGAAGCCGAGGTCACCGGCAGCGTAATGGAAATCGCCCCGGAGGTTGTCGAGCCCGTTGATATTATCCCAGATGATGGTGGTCGGAACGGTGGATCCGTCCGGATAGGTGAGCAGGTAAGTTCGAACGTCGGCCGCGAGGGCGGGAGGCTGAATGAAAGCGGTGACGGCGAAAAGGATCAAAAACGGTGAGAAAAAACGGTTCATGTCAAAAAGACGAGTGGTTTCTGAATTCATTCTGGAGTTCCTTCGTGATAATAAAGAAGATGCGCGAAATGGACAGAAGTTTTCTTGAGCAACAAATTCGTCGAATCGATTTCCCCCTTCCTATCCACCCCATGAAACGTTCTCTTTTAGGATTCGCGATCCTTTCGCTCCTCGCTCCGCCATTGCAGGCGCAACCGGTCGAGATTCCCCTGGGATCGCGAAAGGTTGTTTTTCAGAAACTCGACAGTCCGATCCGGCGCGAGGGGCCGCTTTTGATTTCACTCCATGCTAATGAAGCGACTTCGGTGAAGGCGGCCAAATCGCTGCTGCCCTCCTACGCGGGGACGCTCGTGGTGATCGAAGCGGGCGGGCAGCGTCGTATCCCGCTGAAAGACGGCTCCAACCGCGTCACGATCGATCCGAACCGCGTTTTCTCGCTCGCGGGGGTGAAGCGGGACATGGATCGTTTCAGTATCTTTTTGGAAGCGGAGGCGAAGCAGTGTGCGGCATTCGGCGAGAAGATCGTGGCGACTTTCGGGATCACGAAGGAACGTCCTGTCATTGCCCTGCACAATAACACGAACGGCGGTTACTCAATCGATAGCTACCTTGACGGTGGCTCGGAGGCGGCCGCAGCGGCGCGAGTGACCCGTGCTCCGTCGGATCCGGACAACTTCTTTCTCGTGACGCATCCGAAGCTTTTCGATGATCTGGTGAAGGCAGGTTTCAGCGTCGTGCTTCAAGATAATGAGAACGCGCCTGACGATGGTTCGCTTTCGGTTTACTGCGGACGGCGTGGCATCATCTACGTGAATGTTGAAACTCAACACGGTGCCGAAGCGGAGCAAAAGCGGATGCTGGAGGCGGTGATGGAGCTCCTCGGAACGCGGTGATCGGGAGCGGAAGCAGGTGCACCGTGACACTTTCGGGTCTTGCATCAGCCAACGACGAGTGACTCCGCCTCTTCGACTTCCCAGCGGTGGTAGGCGTCAGCATACTCGGGACAGGTCGCGACAAGGACGTCATGCGAGGCATCGCCGACGAGTTTCCCTTTTTCCAGAAAGAGAATGCGCGGAGCCTGGCGGAGAAGATCGATACGATGGGTCACGAGCAAGGTCGTCCCCTCCCCACCGCGGGTGCGCTCAAGAATTGAATCATGAATGAGCGACTCGCTTTCCGGCTCGACGGAGGCAGTTGGCTCATCGAGGAGGAGAATCGTCGGGACGGTGAGGAAAGCGCGGGCGAGACTGAGTCGCTGCCTTTGCCCACCGGAAAGTTTAACGCCGTTTTGACCCACTTCGGTGTCGTAGCCGAGCGGTAAGTTTTGAATAAAGTCGTGGGCGTTAGCAGCCAGGGTTGCTTTGATGATCGCTTCCTCATCGGCTTCGGGAAGCCCATAACGAAGGTTGTCGCGGACCGTGCCATTGAAGAGATAATTGTCCTGCCCCACGTAGCCGATGGGCTGACGGAGCGACGCCAGCTCGAAGTCGCGAACATCGATGCCATCAAGATCGAGATGCCCGGCGGTGATGTCGTAGAATCGCGGAATTAAATTGAGGAGGGTGCTCTTCCCCGATCCGCTTCCCCCGGCAATGGCAACGAACTCCCCCTTCCCGATCTCAAAGGAGACGCCGTCGAGGATCGGCTTGCCGGGGACGTAGTAAAACTCGACGTCCCGAAAGCTGATTTGCCCCCGTGGATTTTCCCAGCTCTTTGCGTCGGCCTTTGAGGCAATCACGACGGGTTCCTGAAGCAGCTCCATGACACGGGAGGCGGCGGCTCTTGCCCGCTGCAAAATGTCACTGGTCTGGGCGATGGTCCGGATCGGACTCTGCAAACGCCACCAGAACCCCCGGTAGGCGATGAGAGCGCCGAGAGTGAACCACTCGCTCCCCCGCATGATGAGCCAGGCGCCGACGCCGAGCATGATCAGATTATTGATGAATCCGAAAATCGAAACGATCGGGAAATAGGTGTTTCGAAGCTTGCTTGCTTTCACGCTCGTTTCGTAAAATCCATCAGCCCGAGCTTGAAAGTCAGCGATCTCGGCCTCTTCACGGGCAAATGACTGGGTGACCTGAATTCCGGCAAGGCGATCCTGGAGGAATGACCCAATATTCCCCAGTTTCTTCCGGACTCCTTCGTAAATCGTTTTGACGCGGCGATTATATTTCCGGATAAAGATGAAGGCAAAAGCGAGCGGGATGATCGAGGCGGTTCCCACGACGGGGCTGAGCCAGAGGACCATGCCGGCGACGACAAAGAAGGTGACGATTTCCTCAAGGAGACTCGTGAGGCCCTGAAGGACGGATTGCTCCATCGCATCGATGTCGCTCGTCATGCGGGTGACGAGTTCACCGGTGGAACGGTCGCGATGGTAGCCGAGAGACTGGTGTTGGAATTTCGAAAACAGCTCGGAGCGGATATCCCGCACGAAAGCCTGTCCGGTTTTTTCAAGGAGGTAGGTCTGAAAGGCCCCGCAGGCAAGGCCGACGAGATAGGTCGCGAACATGATCGCGAGCCACATCCCGAGAACGCCGGGCGTGAGAGTTTTCCCGACAAGATGATCAGCGACGAATCCCCAGACAAGCGGGTGAAAATTCACAAACGGGACCGCGAAGACGAGCAGGGCGAGGGCAGTGTAGATTCTCCCCCGGTAGGGAGTGAGGCGCCTCCACACTTCAGCGCGGAGTTCGCGGTCGCTGATTACATACTCGTCGGACATCGGAAGGAATACGACACGATGCCTAATTCAGGCCAATCGGGGACCGGAATGATCCGGAATCGGCAAGCGGAGCACTCGCTTCAGAGAAGGAGCTCGATTAGTTCACGGCAGATTTAATCTGCATGCGGGTGCTGGATTTGATTTGCCCAGTTCCGGAATCAAGCGTTTCAATCCGCATTTCGTCGACCATCCAGATATCACCGAACTTTTTGCCGCTGAGAACTTCGAAACGACGAATCGGGCGGCCTCCGGAATTATATCCGTTCATCTTGATCATTCCCCCGCTGCCGCGGTCGATCCAGACATCAACGGTAGCGTAGGCGCCTTGACCATCGGGATTTAAAACCCGGACCAGCCAGCACTCACGTCCTTTGACTTTATCCAACTTGATGATTTTTGCGTTGGGCCAGTAAAGAAAGCGCATTGCGAGGTCTTCGTAAGTCACATCGGTGCCGCGAACTTCGCCGGCATACTTTGACGGATTAACAGGCTGCATCGTTTTGCCACCCATGCCTTCGAAGAGGGCAAAGCTGTTATTCTTTGTGTCCAGGTAGATGACCTGAGACGGATCGTCGAAAATGAAACGGATCGATTCCGGTTTTAGCGACATGAGGAAGGGAGTCTTCGAGGCGAAGCCAGTCCGCAGGAGGCCGGTGAAGTCACGATTGAAGAGCGTGTAGCTGTAACGAACGAGCTTGAGGACTTCATCCGCCGTGAGTTGGTCGATGGATTTACCGGCGAATGAGGGAGTGGCTCCGGCTGGTGGCGCTTCGCCTGTTTCTTCCTGGGTGAAAGCCGGGAGAGTCAAGAGGCCGAGCGAAAGAGCGAAGATCGAGAAGGTTTTAATCATGAACGGGGAGTGGGTGTCACGGTTAGACGACGCGGTCTAAGATACATGCAAAAGCGGCATCGAAAACCCCAACTATCAGCGGAAGCGAATCAATTCGGCTGGAAAGATCGGCTGGAAAGATAACCTGTCCCTGTCATGATGAGGGATGGAGAATCATCGCCTTGTCCTGCCGGAACATTTGAATCAGTTTGGCTTCCTTTTCGGGGGCTACCTCTTGATGTGGGTCGATGAGGTGGCGTGGATGGCCGCTTCTCTGGAATTTAAGGGATGCCACTTTGTCACCGTCGGGATGAAAGCGGTCGCCTTTCACAAGACGGTAAAGCAGGGGGCCATTCTTCGTTTCGAAACGAAATTGATCAATCGGGGGAACACTTCAGTGACTTATGCCGTCAGCGTTCTGCACGAAGAGACCGAGATCTTTTCGAACTCGGTGACGCTCGTGCGAATCAACGAATCGGGGGAGAAACAATCGCTTCCCAAGGGCTGAAAGTCTGGTAGCATCTCACTTTTTCCCGAGTATGAGCGACGCAAAGCGAGCGGCAATTTCAGTGATTGGCTCTCTGAATATCGACTATTTCACGAAGGTTCAGGCCCTCCCGGGTCCGGGTGAAACCGTCTCATCGCGCGGGCTTGAACTGTTTCGCGGCGGCAAAGGAGCGAACCAGGCAATTTCAGCCTCTCGACAAGGAGTGAAAGTCTATTTTTTCGGCTGTATTGGGGAGGATGAAGAAGGAATCGCCTATCGAAAGGCGCTCGCTACGGAAGGGATTGACGTCTCCCACTTGAATAAAGCCCCAACCAAAACCGGCGCGGCTTTTATCACCGTGGACCGGGAGGGTGAAAACATGATCGTCATTGCCCACGGCGCCAACGACCGGCTCCATATCAATGATATCAAGGCAGGGCGGCAAGTCATCACCGCTTCTCAGGCTGTTCTGGGCCAGTTCGAGACGCCGGTCGAGGCACTCGTCGAGGCGGCAACGATGGCGAACAAAGCCAACATTCCCGTGGTGATTAACCCTTCTCCGATCAAGGCGGAGTTCCCATGGCACCTCATCCAGACGGATTATCTCATCGTGAACGAAGGCGAAGCGATCGAAGTGTTGGGGTTCCCCCCTCTTTCGGAAGACGCGACAACGCTGCGGCAACGGATGCACGAACTCCGCGTCGAGCATCTCATCGTGACTCGCGGCGGCGACGACACTCTTGTTTTTACCCGAACCGGCGATAGCTTTTCGATCGAAACGCTCCCCGTTTTGCCAATCGATACGGTCGGGGCGGGCGATGCTTTTGCGGGATGTTTCACTGCCCGTATCGCGGGCGGTGACAATTTGGAGGATGCCATTCGTGCGGCGAACTGTGCGGGCGCGCTCACGACATTGGGGGCGGGCGCTCAAAATCCTATTCCCGACCGCGAAAAAGTGGATCAACATCTTGATCATCTCTCCGCAAAATCATAGCCTGTGCTCCAGAATGAAGTCGATTTCTTCCCCTCTAATTTTGTTCCTGCTACTCTCTGCTGTGTTCCTAGTCGGCGCACAGGCATCGTTGGCCGAATCGTGGCCAAGATTTCCATGGCCCGAGTTTCGTGGCCCCGGCGGAGACGGGATCGCCACGGCCGAGAATGTTCCTGCTAAATTCGATGAAGAGAATGGCGTGGCGTGGAAGACTGAGCTCCCAGGTCGTGGCTGGTCATCTCCGGTTTTCGACGGGACTCATCTCTGGATGACCACGGCGATCGAGAAATTCCCTTCTGAAGAAGAGCGACTCGGGAAGCTGCGTGCCGCCGGAGAAGAGGAAAAGAAGTTCAACTCCCGCCAAGTTGCGGACCGCATCGAAATTGCAGTGCTGAAAGTCGACTACGCGACAGGTGAGTTGGTGGATAAGATCATCCTCGACACGATTGAGGAACCCCAGACGATTCATACCTTCAATAGCTTTGCCTCCCCCACTCCGGTCATCAATGACGGGATTCTTTATGCGCATTTTGGCGCTTTTGGCACATTCGCGGTGCGCATGGCGGGGTCCGAGGTTAAATGGCACCGTAAAATCGAGATTGAGCACGGGGTCGGCCCCGGAAGTTCCCCTTTTATCTACCAAAACTTGTTGATCCTCATTTGCGATGGAGTGGACCAGCAGTTCGTCACCGCTCTCGACAAGTCAACCGGTGAAGATGTCTGGAAAACGGACCGTCCGGAAATGCGGGCACCGCTCGGGGATCAGAAAAAGTCTTACAACACCCCGGTCCTTGTCACCGGTGCTGATGGCAAAGACCAGCTCGTTTGCATGGGGGCGCAGTGGCTCGTGAGCTATGTGCCTGAAACCGGTGAGGAAATCTGGCGACTTGACCACGGCAGCGGATTTTCCGTGGTCCCCCGCCCTGTCTTCAGCGATAAACATCAGCTCCTTTTTCTGAGCACGGGCTTCGGGAAGCCGGTTCTTCTTGCCGTCCGTGTTGATGGCAGGGGGGACATCACCGATCAGAACAAAATCATGTGGCGTGAGGAAAAGCGAATCCCCGCGAAACCTTCCCCACTCCTCGTCGGCGATGAACTCTACGTGATTTCGGATGGTGGGATCGCCTCGTGCTTCGATGCTTTGACGGGCTTGCACCACTGGACCGAGCGAATTGACGGGAACTACTCCGCGTCCCCGCTCTTTGCTGATGGCAAAATTTACTTCGCCAATCAGGAGGGAACGGTCAATGTCCTCAATCCTGGAAAGACCTTTGAGATTGCGTCCACGAACCAGTTGGATGGCTCTTTCATGGCCTCGCCTCTGGCTTTCGATGGAGCCTTGATTATCCGTTCCGACACAGCGATTTACCGATTCTCAAACTGAGCCGGGTTTAACCTGCCTGAGAGCCGGAAAAGCGATCTGCATTTTTGTTAAACTAAGCGTGACAAAATGCACGCTTCCCGATATTCATTATGGAAACTGATCCTTTCATCACTCCATGAATAACAAAACCTGTCCTAACATTGTACGAATTCTAGCGGTTCTTTTCGCCGGGATTTTTATCACCACCTCTCAGGCCCGCACCTGGACCAGCACTGACGGAAAGTCAATGCAGGCCATTTTTATGGGGATTGAGGGAGAAAACTTCCGCTTTAAAATGCGCGACGGAAACGAAATCGTGGTCCCCAGTGATCGCTTTATCAAAGCTGATCAGGAGGCCGCAGAGAGGCTTGATCTCATCGGCGACGATTCTTTTACCAAAGCATCGGCCCGTCAGATTGACACGCTTCTCGCCGGTAATTTAAAGGAAGCCGGTTTTTCATCCTTCAACGAGCCACTGCCTGACGATCTTTTTGTTCGCCGTGTTTATCTCGACATCATCGGACGAATTCCGACCAAGGAAGAGTTCCTCGCCTTCGCCGAGAGCGCCCGTCCCGACAAGCGTGAAGCCCTGATTGACGATCTTCTCCTCTCACCCGGCTACGCCTCCCACATGTTCAACTATTTCGCGGACATGTATCGACTCAACGCTTCCGATGCCTTTGTGAACGGAATTCGGATGGATCCTTACGTTCAGTGGTGGCGCGACCAGCTCAAGGCTAACCGTCCTTATAATGAGATGGTAAGCGACATGCTCACGGCAACCGGAAACGTCGGCCAGAACCCAGCCTCCGGGTTCCTCCTTCGCGACACCGGAATGGAATTCGACGCTTTCGCTAACTTCGGGCAGACGATGCTCGGGATCGATATTTCCTGCGCCCAGTGTCACGATCACCCGTTTGACGAATGGACTCAGGGCGACTTCTACGACATGGCTGCCTTCTTTGGGAATACGCAGCGCTCCCTCGGTTATCGTCCTGCTGCGGCGATGATGGGTGGTGGTGCGATTCAAATGCCAAATGCTCCCGAAGGTTGGAAAAAGCAATTCGAAGACTACGCGGTCAAGGAGCACGGGGTCGTGTTGCGCGATCAGTCGGATCGCCAGTTCAACTATTTCGTTCAGGCACTGGGTTGGAATATCGCTGACAACGAAACACTTGAGACAGTTCTTCCGCACGACTTCCGTGGAAGTGGTGGCAAGCCCAACGATGTCGCCCGGCCCAAGACTCTCATTGGTAACGCCGCTAAAGTGGGGGGTAAAACCCGACGTGAGGCGGTAGCCGAGTGGCTCACTGATCGAGAGAATCCACGTTTCGCTCTCGTCATCGCAAACCGCATGTGGGATCGCGCCTTCGGTCGTCCTCTCGTAGGCCCTGTCACTGACTTTGCTGATTCCTCGATTCGGGGTGCGGGGCAGCCTGAAGCACTTCAGTTTGTGACCAAAGAAATGCAGCGTGTGAATTACGACCTTCGTGAGTTCATGCGGATTCTTTACAACACGCGCGCCTATCAGTCGATTGCGACTGAGGAGGAGCCGGACTGGGGATCAGATTATGCTTTCCAGGGACCAGTCCTTCGTCGCATGCGTGCTGAGCAGGCCTGGGACTCGATGATGCTGCTGCAGCATGGTAAAGAAATCGACGAGAAGACCGGGGCAGACGGTTCCTTCTACAAAGCCGTCCTTGATGTCGATTTTAATACAATGACTAACGAGAAGGTTTGGGAGCACTTTGAAGCATGGAAGCAGGCTTCCGGCAGGCGCATGGGTAATGCCGTCCTCGCTTCTGAAGGTAGCATGACTCCAACGGTGGTGAGCGATAATGATCTTCGCGCTTCCGAGCTTGCGCAGCCTTACACAAACGCTTCGATGCTCGATACCTTCGGCCAATCGGATCGTGTCATCACTGATGATCACAACTACGATGGCTCCGTGCCTCAGGTGCTTGCGCTCATGAATGGCGATGTCACTGAAAGGCTCACCGGTCTTTCATCGAAGGTGGTCGAGGACATGGAAGAATATGACGGGCCGGACGACAAGGTTCGCGGTGTCTTCTTCACGCTCCTCAACCGCTTTCCGACGAAAGATGAACTCAGCCTCGGCACCGGGATGATCGAAGACTTTGGTGACGACGGTATCTCCGATCTTGCCTGGGCATTGATGAACAGCCCGGAGTTCCTTTTCATTCAGTAATCCCCTTTTTCCTACCACTTTTAATCGTTCAAATCTCATGGACCATATCGCATCCCTCGCCGGCAAAGACTCACTGAGCCGCCGCTATTTCATGGAAATGTCCGCCAGGCTCTCATTGGGCGTCGGACTCACAGTTCCTTTTCTCCCTCGCCAGTTGAAGGCGCAGGAGGGCGGGAAAGCTAAGAACCTCATCTACATCTACCTTTCAGGAGGAATGACCCACCTCGACACCTTCGACCCGAAACGTGGCGATGTGATGGGTAACACCGAGACAATCGACACGATTGTCGATAACATGAAGATGGGGCAGCACCTCACCGGACTGGCAAAGCAGGCTGATAAGCTTGCGGTGATCAACTCAATGTTCTCGACTAACGGGGCTCACGAGCAGGGTCAGTACATCATGCGGACCGGCTACGAGAAGCGTGCTACGATCGTGCACCCGACAATCGGGCCATGGGCGGAGCGACTTCTTGGAAAAAAGAACGAGGTTCTTCCGGACAGTGTTCTCATTGGTCAGAGCACTTCGAACGCTGGATTCATGGATCCGTCCCTGAGTCCGCTGCCGATTGCAAACCCTTCCGGCGGTGTCCCGAACACGGAACTCATCGTGGAGGGAGACCGATTTTCCCGCCGCATGGAGATGGCCCAGAAGCTCGGTCAGCAGTTCACCGAAAAGTTCAAATACAGCGGTCCCGATTCCTACGTCGAATACTACAAGCAGGCCAATCGGCTCCTCAACAGTGACGAATTGGGTGCCTTCGACATCTCGAACGAGCCGAATGGAGCAGACTATGGCACGGGGCGTCTCGGCCAGGGATGTCTCCTCGCCCGGAAGCTTGTCGAAAGTGGTGTTCGTGTCGTTGAAGTGGTCTCCGGTGGATGGGACATGCACGTAGACGTCGACGGTTCAACCGCAACGCGGATTCCCGAGCTCGACACTGCAGTTTCGACGCTTCTCAAGGATCTTGAGTCGCGCGGTCTCCTTGATTCCACTCTCGTGGCGATCGGAACTGAGTTTGGACGGACTCCAGACATCAACATGAACTCCGGTCGTGATCACTACCCTGCTGCCTACTCCTGCGTGCTTGCCGGTGGTGGAATTAAGGGTGGAACCGTTTACGGTGAAACAGACGGGCAGGGCAAGAAGGTAAAGGCCAATCCAGTCACTCCTGAGGACTTCATCGCGACGATCGGATATGGAATGGGACTAAATCTCGAAGAGACGATCTATTCCCCGAGTCAGCGCCCGTTCACCTTCGGTGATAAAGGTAAGCCAGTGACGGATCTCTTCGGGTAAGCCCGGCTAACACTATCTTTTAAGAGGCCGGGGTGACGATTCGTTCCCCCGGCTTTTTTGTGTCCCGGCCCCTTCACTGTCGAAGTAGCTCTATTTTCCGATGCAGAAGCTGCTGAAGATTTCACCAAGGATTTCCTCGACGTCCGTTTTCCCAATGACATCCCCTATCGCACTGAGGCCTTCCCGAAGATCCATCGCCACAAACTCGGGTGATTCATTCGACTCCAGATTGTCAGCCGCTCTCGCGAAGCTTTGCGCCGCTTGCTTGAGGCAATGCTGGTGGCGCGTGTTGATCGCGGTCAGGCTGCTGGTGCTTATATCACCATTCTCAACAAGGGTTCGGTAGAGATACTCTCGCAAAGCTTCAGAAGTCGATGGATCAAGGCAGGAAATCGAGAGGCCCTCTTCTTCTTTCCAGTCCGGGTGTGTTGGGAGATCCGATTTGTTCAGCAGTTTGACGATCCTTGAATCTTTCGGGAGTTCGATACTTGCGGTCTCGTTCACCGAGGCACTGCCGTCAATGACCCATAGAATCAGCTCTGCCCGGGCCAGCTGTTCTCGGCTCCGTTCAATGCCCTGCCGCTCCACTTCTCCGGCGTTTTCGCGAATCCCGGCGGTATCGATCAATCGGATCGGGATGCCATTCAGATTGATGACCTCTTCGATCGTATCACGGGTCGTGCCGGCCTGATCGGTAACAATGGCGCGTTCAAAGCCCAGTAAGAGGTTGAGAAGGCTCGATTTCCCGGCGTTCGGACTTCCACAAATAACCGTCCGAAGGCCCTCGCGCAGAATTTTACCCTGATCCGCAGTGGCGAGAAGGCGATCAACCGCCTCCCGAATCTCGCGAAGTCGATCCTGCAAAGCGGCAGACGAATCAGGGTCGATGTCCTCGTCTGGAAAATCGATGTAAGCTTCGACGTGAGCGAGAAGCCCAATCACTCGTTGTCGAATCGACTCCAGCTCTGAACCTAGTCGTCCCGAGAGCTGCTCCTGTGCGGCTTTCGCGGCCAGCTCGGTGCTCGCGGAGATCAGGTCCATGATTGCTTCCGCTTGCGTCAAGTCCATCTTCCCGTTGAAGAAGGACCGCTGGGAGAATTCTCCCGGCTCCGCAGGAACCGCCCCGGCATTAAGAACGAGTTCTAGGATCCGTTTGGTGACAACGACACCTCCATGGCCGGCAATCTCAACAGTTTCTTCGCCTGTGAAGCTCGCCGGTCCCGGAAACCAGGTCATGAGGACATCGTCAACTGTGGCCCCGTCGGAATCAATAATCCGACCGAAATGTTGATGCCTCGCTTTCCATGCGGCCTGAGGTGCTCCTTTGAAAATTGAGGCCACGATTTCGCCGGCCCTGAAACCGCTCACGCGGATCATTGAGACAGCCCCCGTCCCGGGCGCAGTGGCAATGGCGGCAATGGTAGTATTGGTGTTCACGATAATGCTGAATGTGAAAGCGTTTGAGCGCGAGGCAAGCCGGAAATCCGTTGCAGAACGGCGCTGAATCCTCCAACCTCCTCCCAAAGGTATGTTAATTAAGGATTTGCCGGAAGATGAGCGTCCCCGTGAACGCATGGCTGCCCATGGGGCGGAAACGCTCAGTGACGCCGAGATACTTGCCTTGTTTTTTGGTAGTGGTCGTCAGGGAGTGAGCGCCGTCGAGCTTGGGCGCGATATCATTTCCCGATTCGGTAATTTGCGGAATCTGTCCCGTGCCAGTGTTAGCGAGTTAGTGAGTATCAACGGAATTGGCCCGGCAAAAGCAGCTCAGCTCGCTGCTGCCTTTGAGTTTGGGCGTCGCTTGTCGCGTGAAGCATTCACGGACACCCCGGTGACTTCTCCCGAGGATGTCTACGCGCTACTCGGCACTTCGATGCAGTGCCTCTCTCAGGAGTCCGTTCGGGTTATTTTGCTCAATCATCGCAAAAAGCTGATCCACATCGATGAGGTTTTCAGAGGGACCGGAAACGAGTCGTTTGCCAATCCCTCGGAAATCCTGCGGCGGGCGATTAGTCATGCGGCTCATTCCATGATTCTAGTTCACAACCATCCCTCCGGCGACCCCTCTCCAAGCCGCGCAGATCATGATGTGACAAAAAGGATGAACCAAGCCTGTCTCACCGTAGGAATCGAATTCACCGATCATGTCGTGATTGGCAACGAATCATGCGTCCACGACAGACCTCCCTACTTCAGTTTCAGAGAGGCCGGCCTCCTTTGAATTCCAAACCGCAAATTTCTACCATTCCGAATGGCTTGTTCGCGTAAAAAGCACATTATGCCTCTCAAAAATGAGAACCTCTAGCAGGTTATGGAAATTTTAAGTAAACTTAACTTTCTCCCTCGAAATACAAAGATTTCATTGGTGTTTCGGTGTTTTGTGAGTAAATGACACATGGTAATTTGCCTGAACATGGGTCATATTTATCACTGACTTCAAAGCCGCTTTGATTTCGACGAGAGACAGATCTGAAACGTTTATTTTCAGTGGGTTCCCAAACTCCACTGTTCTCTGCTTTTTCGCGACTATTTTCCTTCTCGGCTCCGCAACATTACTCGCTCAGGATACGAGTTTTGACTTCGCCAGTTCACCTTCTGATGGCATGGTCGATTTGGACATCCAGAGTGACTTTTCCGACTTTGATGAGGATCTTGGAATCGCCCGCGCCCGTGGTGATGTCATCGTCAAATATGGCGCAGTGACGATTCGAGCGGAGCAGGTCGAATATCATCAATTTTCCGGAAAGATCTTCGCCCGCGATAACGTCCGGGTTTATCGCAACGGGGAAACGATCGAAGCCGAAGAGATCATCTACAACGTGAATACCGGCGAGATGACGACGACCGATCTCAAGAGTGCTCTTGAGCCGCTTTTTTACACGACCGACGAAGTGATCCGCCCCGAAGAAGGAACTGATGGGCCGATCACTCTGCTGAATTCCGATTTCACGACTCATGACTCGGCGAATCCGAATTACCGTTTCAAGGTCAAGAAATTGGAGATCTATCCCGATGACCGTGTCGTGATGCGCGGGGCCAAGCTTTACATGGGAAAAGTCCCGGTGATGTATTTCCCCTACTACGTCCAGCCGGTCGATTCAGATTTGGGCTATTATTTCACGCCCGGCTGGAATTCAGTCTGGGGAGGATTCCTGCTTAACCGATATGGCTTCATGCTGGGCGAGGATGTCTTCGCAAAAGCTCATCTCGATCTGCGAACAGAGCGAGGGGTTGCCGGAGGCTTTGAGTTTGAAGCGGCCAAGTTTCGAGACAACCCGAACATCGGAAGACTGAACCTCTATTACGCTAATGATTCCAACCCTCAGCTTGGGTTTAACGGAATTACTCGAACGCAAAACGTTGATCCAAGCCGCTATCGGGTGAATTTCCAGCACCGGATCTACTTTCCCGGATCAGACGACGAAACCTTCTTTCTCGACTTTGACGTCAATAAGCTGTCAGACGCTTTCGTCTATGAAGATTTTGCTCCCGGCGAGTTCAGGATCGATCCTCAACCGGACACGATGATCAACTTAAACAAGTTGTTCGATCAGGGGGAGATCTCGTTGACGGGACGTTTTGCAATCAATGACTTCTTCCAGACCGACACCCGCTCCCCTGAGCTGGCGATTGATATTATTCGCACACCGCTCGGCGAATCAGGATTTTTCTATGCAGGGCTGACTACTTACGGGATCATTGATGAGGAGATCGCGGAAGAGTCAATTCTTGCCGGATTGACAGATCCCCCGGGCTTTAATCGTTTTCAAACCTACCACGAATTTCTTTTCCCGACGCAGTTGGCTGGGTTTTTGAACGTGACTCCCCGTGTTGGCGCGGGTTACCGCAATTATTCTAATTTTGACATCGCCGGCATCGACACATTTGAAAGTACTACGACGCACGCCGGAATCGATATTTCATTTAAGATGTCGAGGAATTCCCCCAATGTCGTGAATCGTCGTCTTGGTCTCGATGGGCTTCTGCATGTCGTGAGGCCCTACCTGAACTACTCTCTCGTGCGGACCGATGAAATCAGTGGACGCTTTACTCCGATTGATCGATTCACTCCAACAACGAGACTTCGCCCGATCGATATGCCATTGTTCACAACGATGGATGACCTCCGTGACTGGCAGATTGTCCGGGCAGGAATTTCGCAAAAGTGGTTCACGAATAGAAATGGATCTTCTCACGAGTGGCTTTCACTCAATAACTACCTCGAACTCTACCCTGAAGATCCCGAGTTTGACCGTGATACCTCAAACTTCTTCACTGAGGTGGCCTGGAATCCTGTGCCATGGATGAGCGCTAATACCGTTGCCCAGTTCCCTCTCTTTGACGACACGATGGATTTCACTGAGATCACTTCCAACGTCTACTTTATGCCGAAGGATTGGTTCCGGATCGGCTTTGGTCGTTACTTCCTCGACAACCACCCAATCTTTCAGGACTCAAATCTCTACACGCTCTCAACCTACACTCGCGTCAGCGATGATTGGGGATTTAGCACCAATCATCGTTTTGAAGCGGACGATGGTATAATGGAATATCAGCAATACAGTGTTCACAAAGACCTTGCGAGCTGGACAGCGTCTCTCGGCGGCATTATTCGTGACAACCGGGTCGGGGAAAACGAATACGGCGTGTTGCTGAGTCTGACTTTGAAAGCGTTTCCACAAGTCAGTCTCCCTGTTGATTTTCAGCCCAGCGGTCTCGGGACCGAAGACAACTGATCTCGCTCTGGAAGAGCAATGATCTCCTGATTAGGGCGAGTGGTTTATCTTGACGATTCTTTACCAGTGGAAAATACTTTCACCATGGAACCACATCGCGGCACTACTGTTCTCGTCCTTGGAATTTTGGGTCTGGCTGTATGCCAGATTTGCGGAATTATCGCCTGGGTCATGGCAAACAAAGACATCCCGAAAATGGAGGCGGGGCAAATGGATCCTGAGGGACTGGGGCAAACAAAAGCCGGGAAAATCTGTGGCATTATCTCGGTTGTCATCCTCGCTGTCATTCTCCTGATTTATGTTGTGTTTTTTGTCATCTTCGGAGCTGCTGCTGCTTCAGGTGCTCTTGATTCTTTCCCCACTCAATGATTCAGTTCAGAAGAATCGTCGATCGAACGACTTTTCACAGAGGGACGCCGGGATTGATTCTCGGCGTCTTTTTTTATGTCCTCGCGTTGGTCGTGCTCTACAAGATCGGGAACGAAACCAATACGAATACGGCCCCCTGCCTGCTGATTCAAATGACGGGTATAAAATGTCCGCTTTGTGGAGGGACAAGGGCTTCTCTGGCATTGTTGCAGGGAGATTTTAAGCATGCCTTCGTGACGAACCCGTTGGCCGCATTGCTCGTAATCGTGGGCCTCGTGTGGTTCATTTTGAGATTTTGTCTGAAGATCAGAGTGACTCTTTCGCTTCCACGACCGGTTTTGATTTGCGGCATTGTCCTACTCGTGGCTATAAATTGGAGCTATGTGGTTTCGCATCAAGACATTGACGGACAAGAGCGCCCTCCTTTTGTTCGCGATTTGCTGCTGCATAGGCTGCAGCGGTAGCCCGGAAGAGACTCCGGTGAAGGTGATTGTTCCCTTTGCCCCGGGTGGGGGCAGTGACACCCTCGCACGGGTGTTAGTTAGAAAGATCCAAAACCGGCCCGGAGAGCATGCCCCCTGGGTAATCATCAATGTTCCCGGCGCAGGCGGCACCATCGGAAGTCGGCGGGTCAGGAAGGCGAAGCCTGATGGGCACACCCTTCTCTTTCTTCACGATGGTATCCTTACCGCAAAGTACGCAGGTCAGTCTCCATTCGGACCTGAAGCATTCACACCGGTGGGTGCAACAGGGAGCCTCGGAATGGTCATCTGTGTCCCCGAAGCGAGCCCGTTTCAAACCCTCAATGATCTCCTCGTTGCGGCAGAAGCGAGTCCCGATACAGTCACCTTTGCTGCCAATATTGGTGCTCCCAGCTATTTCATGGCCCGATCCCTTGAACAAGAGAAGCCGGGAGCGTCATTTCGTTACGTCCAGTCCGGCGGCGGTGCTCGTCGCTTCGCTGATCTCTCCGGTGGGCATGTCCAGTCGACCGCTTTTTCGGTCTCAGAATACCTGAATTTCCGCGAAGGGGGGATCCGCGCCCTGGCCGTGCTCGACGAGTCGAGGCATCCTGCACTGCCGACAGTTCCAAGCGCTCTGGAGCAGGGATACTCCGTCACTTATCGTAATCTTCAGGGATGGTGGGCACCTGCTGAGACGCCAGCTCCTGTAGTGGAGTCTCTTCAAAGCGTTCTCCGTGATGCCTTCGAGTCGCCTGCCCTGAGACGTTATTCCGAAGAGCAATGCCTCGAACCGGATTTTCTCGATTCCCGGGAACTCGCCGCGGCGATGATTCAAAAGTCGGAGATGCTGGTGGGTTTGGACCTCGAATTTGAGCGCAGGTATCTTCCTCCGGTCGGATTGTTTCTCATGATTGGAGTTGCTCTTGGGGGACTGCTTACGATCCCTTCACCAGCTGCCGGGCGCTCGCTCACTCCCACTTCCACGATTCGACAGTCACTCAGCAAACGGCTCGGGCTCGCGGCTCTCCTGGTAGGATTCATCGTCTCACTAAGCTTCCCTCTCGGGATGTTTCTGCCTGCCGGGATTCTGTTTATGGGCGCCGCCGGACTCATCATTTCGGGTTTTGAGAACCTTCGCGCGACGATTCTTGTCTCGATTGCGGCCCCTCTTTCTCTCTACCTCTTTCTTTCATCTCTTCTCGGGATTGACCTTCCATGATGTTTGCTGATCTAATCCATACAATGCCCTGGATCTTCCTTGGGGTTTGCGTCGGCATTCTCGTTGGTGCTGTTCCGGGTTTGACCGGGGCAATGGTCATTGCTCTCGCGGTTCCCCTCACCTTTTCAATGGAGGAATCTGATGCCCTGGCATTACTGGTGTCGCTCTATGTCGGATCTGTGAGCGGTGGGCTGATCTCCGCAACACTGCTGAAGATTCCCGGAACTCCGGCGGCAATGATCACCGTCCTTGATGCCTACCCGATGACTGAATCAGGGATGGCAGGAAGGGCGTTGGGAATTGGAATTATTGCCTCTTTGTTCGGCGGACTGTTTTCCGGAGTCGCTCTTATCTTACTTGCAAAGCCCATTGCGGCCTGGTCGATCTACCTCGGACCCTTTGATCTCTTTTCTCTTGTCTTCGTCGCGCTCGTTTTCATTGTGACCGTTGCCGAGCCGGGAAGGGTAGGAATGGGAAAAGGGATCCTTGCTGGATGTCTTGGCATTGCTGTTTCACTTCCCGGGATTCATCCCGCAACCGGTGAGATAAGATACACTTTCGGCATGCCTGAGCTGGGCGACGGGTTCAACCTTCTCCCGGTGCTGATAGGTCTCTTTGCTTTCAGTCAGGCCTGGAAAGACCTGACTGAGCGATCCCCAGGCCTCGGGACTGTTCGCACTGAGCCAGTGAAAATAGCCCTGCCCATGGCCCTCTGGTTGAAACAACTATCGAATCTTATTCGGTCCTCCGTTATTGGCACGCTCGTGGGAATCCTTCCCGGAATAGGGGCCAACGTTGGATCAGTGATTTCCTACGGTGCCGCGAAAAATCTTTCCCGCACTCCGGAACGTTTTGGTAAAGGGTCGGAGGAAGGCCTCATCGCGTCCGAATCAGCGAACAATGCCACCGTGGGAGGTGCCCTAATTCCGCTGATTGCTCTCGGTATTCCCGGCAGCGTCATCGACGCTATTCTCATCGGGGCATTTGTCATCCATGGACTTCAGCCCGGCCCTCTTCTCTTCCAGAATAACCCGGAGACAGTGGAGGGAATCTTTAGCAGCTACATCGTTGCAAATCTCCTCATGGCTCTGGTCATGCTCCTCGCCATAAAATGGATTGCACTTCTAGGCGGCGTCTCCAAGACGAGGCTCGCTCCGGTCATTCTTCTGTGCTGCATCGCCGGGAGCTACTGCACCGGAAATCGAATATTTGATGTTTGGGTCATGGTAGCCTTCGGAGTTCTCGGACTGGTGATGGAGCGCTACAGGATTCCCCCTGCCCCACTCGTTATTGGATTCGTGCTTGCTCCTCTGGCGGAGGAGAACCTGGCGGCAGGCCTGATGATCCATGGAGGCAGCTACCTTCCACTGCTCACGACTCCCTTTCCTCTTACCTGCTTCGGGATCGCCGGAATACTCATTTTCCTCAGTATCAAAGCCCTAACGAAAACGGCCTCTTCCGTTGAAAACGGAGAGGCCGGCTGAGTTTTGCTATTCCTGAAGGAATTTGCTGAAAATCAACGGTCGAACTGAGCGTCAAAGACAATGTTCGAAGTAGGGAAATCCACCTGCTTTACAAAAGCAGCTGACTCTGTTCCGCCGGCGACACGATCCATCCCGCCGTCTTCCCACTCAACTGAAAGCGGACCGGTGTATTCAATGTCATTCAGCGCACGAATGATCCGTTCAAAGTCAATCTTACCGCGACCCACAGACTTGAAGTCCCAGAACCTTCGACGGTTGTGAAAATCAAGATGGCCGCCAAATACCCCTGCATCAACAGGGTGGTCTGACCAGCTCACATCTTTCATGTGGACATGATTGATGCGATCGGAAAAGCGGTAAATAAACTCAACGTAATCCACTCCCTGATAGCCGAGGTGGCTGGGATCGTAGTTAAAACCAAAGGCAGGATGATAATCAATCGCCTCAAGTGCGGTCTCGGCGGAAGCGATGTCGAAGGCGATCTCTGTGGGATGAACCTCAAGCGCAAACTTGATTCCGTTTTCCTGAAAGACATCCATGATAGGCCCGAAACGATCAGCGAAATCCTTATAGCCGGCTTCGATTTGTCCAGGAAGGACAGGCGGAAATGAATAGAGAAGGTGCCAGATCGAAGATCCGGTAAACCCATTCACGACACTCACTCCGAATTCTTTCGCGGCGACGGCCGTCTTTTTCAATTCCTCTGCGGCGCGTTGACGAACTCCTTCCGGATCGCCATCGCCCCAGATGTAATCAGGAACGATCTGCTGGTGTCGGCCGTCAATCAAATCACAGACAGCTTGTCCCACAAGGTGGCTGGAAATCGCAAAACACTTCATGTCATGCTTCGCGAGCAATTCCCGCTTTGCTGCACAGTAGGCGGCGTCGGCCTTATCTACTTCAAAATGGTCTCCCCAACATCCGAACTCGACCCCGTCATAGCCCATTTCTTTGGCTTTGATAATGACAGATTCGCAATCGAGGTCAGCCCATTGGCCGGTGAAAAGAGTTACTGGGCGTCCCATAGGGTATTCAAAAAGTGGTGATTAAGATTTCTCAGGAACCGATAGTTACTGTTTTGCTACAAATGGATCAAGCGGTAAATCGCGTAATCCGGCGAAGTCACAAAGAATTGAATTGATCCCGAAAAAGTGGAAGTGCCAAAAGTAGAGTTCTGCCTCAAATTTGAGAGCAGAACGAATGAAGAGAAGCAAATTCAGCGAAGATCAACTTGTTGAGATCCTCCCCGAAGCGGTAAGCCGTTTGTGCGAAGCACACCATCAGCGAGGCGACGTTTAACAAACAGAAGCGGCAGGTATGGTGCGCAACGGACGTCAAGGATGCTCGACGGCTGCAGACGAGAACGGGGCGGCTAAAGTGGCTTGTCGATGATCTGTCGGTGCAGAACCAGATCCTCAAAGAGGTAAACGCAAAAAATGATACGACCATCGACCAAGCTTCGAGCTGTAAAGTTTGCCGTAGAAGAGAGGCTGGGATGCTCGACAGTTGCCGGCCGGGCGCTTGGGCTGGCCCGTTCAAGCTACTATCGAGTCGGTCAGTTGGGCGACGAACCGGAAACAATGCGTCAGGAGATTCTACCGCTCAGCGAAAAACATCCGCCGTATGGCTATCGAAGGATCACGGCGATGATGCGCCGCGACCGATATGCGATCAACGAGAGGCGAGTATTTCAAGTCCAACGGGAAAGAAGGAGCCAAAGTTCGCAGGAAGCAGCTGAGCATCCGTCGCATTGGGTTTTCAACCGTTCGCAGAGGCAAGGCAGAGAAGCGTAGAGATGCCTGGACCCGTGATTTCGTAGCTCATCAAACAGCTATTGGCAGCTAGTTCTGGAATCTGACGCTGATCGACAAACTTACCCGTAAGTGCCTTGCGACTCCCACGGCCTGGTCGATCCGGGCCACAGAGGAGATACGATCATCGAAGCTGCGCTCGAACGCTACGGAGCCCCGAGCACATTTGTAGGATAACGGGTCCAGAGTTCATCGCCTGCGCCGCAGAGGACTGGATGAAGGAGACAGCTTCGTTGCAGGAAGCATTTTTTTCCTTGAGCTGAGAGGTCTAGCCCGAATGGCACGGACTTAAGGCCTGTTTTCGAGGGAAATGGGCATGAAAAACCCGGC
>CAZOUP010000045.1:0-36811 GCA_964583035.1 uncultured Akkermansia sp. | reverse complement strand
CTGAGTTTATCGATATGGGTATTTGCCGCGAGCCCATTCTGCGCCGCGAGGACGCCGTTGAGATAAATATCCACCATCTCCTCTTTCACCCTCGCTCCTGAATAACCGACCGCATGAATGATGCGTCCCCAGTTCGGATCGTTTCCATTCCACGAACACTTCACGAGCTTCGAATTTCCAACGGCGCGCGCCACTCTCTCAGCATCAAGATTCGAAGCGGCTCCACGCACTTTGACCTCGACGAGTTTGGTAACCCGCTCACCATCCGAAACGATTTTTTTAGCAAGGAGCAGCATGACCTCCGTGAGTGCTTCGCGAAACTCAGCGCTCCCCGGTCCTCCGCGCGTGATCGTCTTATTTTCTGCGGCCCCGTTGGCGAGAACAACGACGGTGTCATTTGTACTCATGTCGCCGTCCACTGAGATCCGGTTAAAAGAATGATCGACGGCCTCCCGGGTCGCGAGTGTGATTTCCGCTTTCGTCACGGCAGCATCCGTCGTCACGAAACACAGCATCGTCGCCATGTGAGGATTGATCATTCCGGCCCCTTTCGCGATCGCTCCGATCCGAACACGAACTCCACCGATATCGACCGAGACAGAAACGCTCTTCGGTTTCGTGTCGCTCGTCATAATCGCCCGCGCAGCAAGATCACTGTCGCTACCGAGAGACTCAACCAGCTCAGGGAATTTTGGCTCCATTCGCTCGATGGGCAACGGAACACCGATGATGCCGGTAGAGCAGACCTGAATTTCGCGCTGCTTAAGCCCCAGCGCCTTGCTTGTGAGGCTCGCCATCGCGCGCGCTTTCAGCATCCCGTCGTGGCCGGTGCAGGCATTAGCATTTCCACTATTCACAATGATCGCCCGTGGCTCGGCCGATTTGAGGTAGCTTGAAGAAAGGCGAACCGGCGCGGCACAAACTTCGTTCTGCGTATAAACCGCCGATCCTACCGTTGGTAGCTCGGAGTAGATGAGGGCAAGGTCGAGTCGCTCCACCGCTGGGTTCTTAATACCACAACTCACCGCCGAGACCTTAAATCCTCTTGGTGCACAGAGGCCGCCTTTGATCAATTTGACTTTTTTCCCCATCACAAAACAGAAACAATTTATCGCCTAAAAATTCAATAGCCCACAGGTCTCCGGCCAGCCACACATCAGATTTAAACTCTGGATCGACTGGCTTGCGGCTCCTTTGCCAAGATTGTCCTCGGCGCTTGAAAGAATGAGGCGACCGGTCCGGTCATCAATAACCCAGCCGATATCGACGAAGTTTGTGCGCACGACATTTTTCGTGTCCGCGAAGCAGCCCTCACCGAGAATCCTCACGAAGGGACGGTTCGCGTATTTTTGAGTCAAGGCGACGTGAACCGCTTCAGAAAGCTTGGCGAGATCACCGGAAGCGTCGCAAAAAATCGTCGACGCAATCCCCGCCGTGATCGGCATGAGGTGAGGAACAAAGCTAATCCTCACCGTATTTCCCGCCGCCACTGAAAGCTCCTGCTCAATCTCGCTGAGATGGCGATGCTTCGGCGCGCCATAAGCCCGGATGCTTTCATTCACCTCGGCGAATAAGAGCGAGGTGTCGGCTTTTTTTCCCGCCCCGCTGACCCCGGAAAGGCTCGAGACGGCGATGCTTTTTGCGTCAATGAGGCCCGCCTCAAGGAGCGGAACGAGAGGCAGCAAAATGCTGGTCGGGTAGCAACCCGGCGACGCGACGAGGTCAGCCGCGGCGATTGCTTCGGCATAAAACTCCGGCAGTCCATAGACAGCCCGGCTGAGGAGTTCCGGCGCGGGATGCGCTCCGCCGTAAAATTCCTCAAACACGGCCGGATCTCGAAGACGAAAATCCGCGCTGAGATCGATCACTTTCAAACCCCTCTCCAGCAAGGGGGCGGCATACTCCGACGCGAGACCATGCGGCAGGGCGAGAAAGGCAACCGTCGCGCCTGCTGACGCAATCGCCTCGACCTCGGGTGCCATGAAAGTGAGTCCGTCATAGGTCTTAGCTCCGCGCAGTCGCGGATACAAATCGGTGAGCAGTTTCCCTGCTTCCTGCCGCGAAGTCACCGAAACGACCTCAACGCGTGGGTGCATCGCCAGAAGCCTCAATAGCTCCTGGCCGGTGTAGCCACTGGCACCGACTACGGCAACCTTGATACTCTCGACATTCATGCGGGTAAGCAGCATGGCACAAAATCCGAGTGAGTCTAAGAAAGTTGGCCTGAAAGAAAGAAATTTCAGGGCACCGAATCGCTGTCATCGCCGGGACATTATACCGGAACGCTGATTTACCCCGATATCGCGGTGACTGACGGAGGCAACCCGGGCGGCTGCGCCTTCTCCTGCGGTGCTCCACTTCTAAACGTCGACGCAACACGGACAGAGATCAGAAAATAGGGAATCCAGATCACAACCGGACTGATACTGCGGCTCAAAACCGTCATGTATTCACTCACGATGTCATCTCTCTCGGTACACTGTGAAATGAGAAACCACTGGGTCAGCGCGATCAGTAAATCCGTCGCGTAAACGAACACAATCAACCTCGGGAACAAATAGTGTTTCCTGAAAAACAGAACGAGCGCGAGAATCGAAACAGGAAAACGGGCTGAATCGCTCACGACTTCAAAAATCAAAGCGGGTTCCCACAGGGCGTGATAAGAAGCTTCCCCCGGCGTCGTGAGTTGCTGCCAGGTGGTAGCATCGTATTCAACGATGAGAGACCCGACGATGATCATCGAAAATACAAGGGAAAGACAAAGCCCGATCGCCGGAAGAACGAGCCACCCACCGATGCCATCCAGGTTCGCGTCGTAAGCTTTTCCAATATTCACCGGCGGCTTCCAGCGCGCATAAAGTAAACAGAGAAAGGCGCTGAACAGGATGCTGAAACAAACCATCACCAGAACCGTCCAGTTCAAGCGGTAAGGCTCGCTACTTTCTTCGTCCACGGTGCCCTCATGAAGAGCCCTCGAAATCCAGAGCCAATAATTCGACTTCGCGAATGCGGTGTCCAGATTACCCAAATACTCAGTGATTCGATCAGGTTCGACCTGCCTTCCAAGGCTCTGGTAGGAATAGAAAATTTCTGTTTCATCTCCCCTAAGCGTCTCTTCAAAACGATAGCGAAAGACCGGATCCTCGACGAGCAGGGGCGGCTCAGCGCTTTCTTCATCCATCGCCGTCGGGAGCTTCAGCGTGATGCGGTGCTCGACATGAACCGGGTGAGCGATCGCAAAAGGCATTGTTCGCATTTTCGTATCCGGAGTATCGAGTTCGTCTTCCGTGTAGTCAGAACGAAACGTCGCTTCGAAATCATCGGGATCGTCTTCGTCCTCCTCCCAAATCTGCGAGATCTCGTATTCTTCAAAAACCGTGAAGACATTGTTCTCTTCGTCATCTTCAAAACGCACATTCGCAGCCGCTTTGATATCGGGATACGTGGATGAGTAATAGTTCAGGTAGCTGCTTCCAATCGAGGCCCTTGAGGTATCGGCAAAGTAGCGGCGAATCGAATCAGCGCGCCGGCCCTCGTATACGCTCTCAACGTTCAGAGACGCCGGCCCTGAATAGTCAGGGAGAACAAAACGCTCACTAATCGTCATTTTCGTGAGATCGAATCCTTGCGGAGTCACCTCCGACAGATCCTGAGTCTCGTTCGAAATTACGAGCGCCTGTCCGTAATCCGGGAAATACAAATCGGTGAGCTTTCCGCGCTGATAATTCCTCGTCGGGTCCAGCCAAATTTTTTCACTCTCAAAATGAAGGAGGGTGACGACGTGATCAAAGGCCGTCGGGGACGGCAACCAATCGGCAATCGCAGACCGGAAATCCGTTTCGACCAAAGCCGGCTCCGCCTCATAACCAAGCTCCTTCAACACCGAAACCAAAATCAACGTCTTGTCTTTGCAGTCCCCGAAACGGCGTCGAAGAATCTGCTTCGGCGCATGCGGTCGATGTGAGTGCACCCCTTCAAAAATACCAAGGTAGCGGATTTCATCCTGCACGAACCGCAAGGCCGCCAGGACTTGCGCCTCCCCTTCCGGCAGCGCGGAAATCCTCGACACTTGCTCCCTTAACTCAGGTGGAAGCGCCGCAGAATTCTCGTATTGCTTCGCGGCCCATTGAGCGACTTCTCCCCATGAGGCGTAGCTCGAAATCTCGATCCACCCCCATGGATTGTAATCCCAGGGAAGCTCGCCCTCGCCGATCAAAGGCGCCGGATTATCCGCTTCCCAAATCACGGTTTCCGTGACCCCATCCGAAAGCGTCCTCCTTGCCAATTCCGTGCTGTGCTGCTTTTCAAAAACCGTCATTTCGACAGGTTTCCGATAGGCCGCCCTGACGTGTCCGACCGGTACCGAGTAGCTCGTCTTGATCGACCAATCGATTTCTCCATCGAAAACGGGATTGGATCCGACAATGGAAAAAGCATATTCGAGAGTGTCGCCGACACGAATATCTTCAAGCACTGCCATCACGGAAACACGGCTGTCGTAAAGCTGTCGCTCGTGATCTTCTTCGCGCTGCAGAGTTTTAAATTCCTGCACCGGGAGTCGGTCAATCGTTTCGCCGTTGCGGTGAATCAGCAGACGATGGAAACGGAGCTTTTCATACGAAGGATCAACATCGACGGAAATCTGAGCGCCATCCTGAACCCCGCTCTCCGTGCGCAAGGTCTTGATGTATCGGCTGTATTCTGTCGCGGAACCGATATCGAACTGGTTGTCGGTCAGGAGAAAAAATACCGAGCCTGCTTCACTCGCCGATTCAGGTGCTTCATGAGGATCGACCGGAAAATCAACAAGCCAACCCGGCTCATCGGATTTTTCGAAAATCCCGGCGAATTGGTTCTCTTTTCTTGAGTCCTCCTGCGAATGGAGAGCGGGGATCTGACAGAGAAATAAACAGACCCCAATAATGCGGTGATATGCCAAATTGCTAAAATGGGTTTCGGGTACTGCTAGCGAAATATCAAACCTCGCTCGAAACAGCAAATCATTCCTTTCAAGAATACCCAATTTAATCATATCCTCCCGGCTTAATCCCCCGGCTCTTTCACACGACAGACGACCCTCAATCGCAGAACTCTGTCACAATTTGCCTCGTCGGGAATCAATCACTAGTATGTCTGTCCCCGAAATAGAACCTGAAGAACTTCGCGAGCACTGGTTTGGCAGGCGAAACAATGTCCAGGCATTGCTCGATGACGGAGAAACTCAGGCCGCAGCTGAAGCACTTGCGGATGTCACTGAACTTCCGGCAGATCCGGAAATTCGCATCATCGCAGGAGAAGTCTATGGCCTTCTGAATCCAACAGCAGGACTTGAGATCCTCAATGCCATTCTCGTCGAGCTTCCCGGAAACGAAGAGGCACTTGCCGCGAAAGCAGTGATCGAGAATACGATCAAAAGCGCGAGCGCTTCGGATCGCTCTGCATGGGCCCACATCCTCACCCCCGGAGAGCGCCTCCGGCGGAAGATCGAAACCCAGAACCGAATCCTCGCGCTCTCCCTCGGGATCGGGGCAACGGTCGCCCTTGCTGGACTCATGCTCCTCGTCGCGACGCCGTCTCCTCCTCCTGAGCCGCCCCGGATCATTGCGCTTGCGGCTCCCGTCGATCCGGATGCCGATATTGATGATGAGAAAATGCGGAAGTTCGAAAAAATCCCCGTGCCCTCGGCACCAAGAGCGGGCGAGATATCGAGCCAGGTCATCACCGCTGCGGCAGCGTCTCCACTCGCCGTCGTCTCCATCGACGGCATCGGGAGTGGAGTCGGCATGGCGGACTTCGGGAACAGCTTTGGCTCGAGCATGGATTTCGGTGTCAACGGCGGCGCTTCCGCGATGTTCTTCGGGAGTAAGTCCACCGGGGAGCGTTTCCTCTTCGTCCTCGACGCCTCGCGTTCAATGCGGCCCAGTCAGGTCAAACTGCGCGATGAGGAACTCGCCCGCGCCCTCAACGGAATTCGCGGAGCCGAGTATCAAGTCCTCCTCTTCGCCGGCGGCGCTTACTTTGCCGAAAAAGACTGGGGCATCGATCCCGCGAACAGCGGAGGCAGTCACGGCCCGACTCATTTTGTGAGTCCAAATGGGAACTACCATTTCACTTCAAAAAGCATCCACGATTTTAACCTCGCCGGACTCGACGCAGATTTCACCCCCGCTCCATGGAAAAAGGCGAACTCACTCAATATCCGCAAGTCGATCGAATTGGTGAAAAAATCAAAACTCTTCACCGGCACGGACTGGGACATGGCGCTCGAACTCGCTCACATGATGAAGCCGCCTCCGGACGTTATCTTCTTCATGTCCGACGGACTCGACGCCGAAATCAGCACTTCGGACATCCTTCGCAATTCACGCCGCTACGGAAATCCAAAGATCAACGTTGTCGCGATGCAAACCGATCAGGGCGCCGAAAATTTCTCTGAAATCGCAAAAGGTTCCAAGGGGACTTATACGATTGTGAATGAAGACGGCGAAGCGCGCGACGGACTGGAAAAGCCCGGGAATTAGCCCTGCCCCACCCGCGATGACGCAGGGGGACAAAACGGCCCCTTTCCGGATACGCTTCGGCCATGAAGCTCCACCTCTCACTTCTTTTCCTCCTCGTCGGCACCTCGCTCGCCCTCGCCGATGACGGTCTTCGCGTTGGCACCGCCACTGTCGATATTTCGCCAACGGTTGTTCCGTTTCAGCTTCGGTCAGGACCATCGAGCTACGTCCACGATCCTCTCCATGTCCGCGCGATTGCCTTCCAGAATGGAGAAGGCCGCGCTGTCATCGCTCTCGTCGATGCGATCGGAGTCGGGCGGGAGCCCACCGATGAAGCAAAAAGAATCGCCGCCGAAAAGACCGGGTGGAAGCCGGAGGAAATGCTCGTCTCCGGCACGCACGCCCACACCACCCCGAAAGGCGGAGACACCTCGCCCGGCCGGATCGCTTACGAAAAACTTCGCAACGACGGACTCGCCGAAGCTCTCATCAAGGCGATTGAATCTCTCGAGCCCGCCAAAGTCGGCTACGACTCGGACGAGGAACCTTCCGAAGTCTACAACCGCCGTTATTTCCTCAAAGAAGGCACGATGGATCAAAACCCTCTCGGCACCTACGACCGGGTTCGCACCAACGCGCCGCGTCAAAATTTACTCAACCCAGCCGGCCCCACTGACCCCGAAGTTTGCGTCATCGATGTCCGCACGCGGAGAGGCCGTCCTCTCGGACTCATCGCGAACTACGCCCTCCACTATGTCGGTGCCATCCCCGAGGTAATTGAGGAAGACGGTCGCGCGCGAGGCATGGCGTCGGCTGATTACTTCGGTGAGTTTTCCCGCATCATGCCCTATCGCCTCGGCGGATCGAAGCCGCCGGAAAATTTCGTCGCGATGATGACGAACGGAACGAGCGGCGACATCAACAACCTCGACTTTTACGGAACCCGCGCCCCGCGCGCCCCCTTCGAGCAGATCCAGGTCGTCGCCAATAAAACCGCCGACGCCGCGTGGCGGGCGGTGAAAAAAATCGAGACCTACGATGAATCTCCGCTCATCGCGATGCGCCAGCGCGAGGTTTCTCTGAACTACCGCAAGCCCTCCTCCGGGGAAATCGAACGCGCCTTGAAACTGATGGAACTCTCCAGCAAAGAACGGAATGAAATCAACAAGCGATCCAGTTCAGTCGCCGCGCGCACCCTCGAATATGCCGAACCGGAAATGGAGAAAAGTGAACCGGTTCTGATCCAGGCCTTGAGAATCGGTGATCAAGCCGTCGTCACGATGCCCTTCGAAGTGCTCGTGGAAATCGGATTGGAGATTAAGGAGAAAAGCCCCTTCCCTAACACCTTCACCATTTCCCTCGCGAACGGAGGCTACGGCTATCTCCCGCCCCCGAATCAGCACGAACTGGGTGGCTACGAAACCTGGCTCGGGACCTCTCGATTTGAAGAAAACTCATCCGTCATTCTGACCGAACAACTCATCGAGATGCTTGCTGAGCTGAAGGCGCTTTGATTCGAGCGTGTCACGCCAAGCCCCCGTTCAAGAACTGGCGGGACACGGCCCCCCGTGTCCGCAGAGACTCCGTCGCCGGGCCTGGAATCATCGACCTTCAGGTTTCGGATTTTTAACCACGGATTAACACGGATGCACACGAATCATCCTTCGGAGGCGTCACGATAAATCTGTGTCCATTCGTGTGCATCGGTGGTCAAACCTTCCGGTAGTCCAGCTTCATCAGCACCGCTCCCGCTTCCTCATCCCCGATCACTTTTTCGTGAACCGGATCCCAATCAAGCCCGCGCCCTAGCTTTGCCGAAACCCAACCCAAATGCCCCGGCGTGATTGAGCGGTGGCCGTTCTCCGCCGGTGCCGCCGTTTCCTCTCTCGATTTCACGCAGTCGAGAAAATTGCGCTGATGTCCTGGTGAGCGATACGCTTTCCAATCCCCCGGCTCGAATTCTTCTGCGAGCCACTCGGGGTTGGAAGCTTCGATCTTGCCGCGATCCACCCAGATCCAACCGGACTCGCCTTTCCATGTCGTGCCCTTTCGGAATTTCGTGGAGATAACACCGTTGACCCCGCCGGCATACTCAGAATGCACTTCATAATCGACCGGCGTGTCATAGGCCCCGGTCTCCGGCCAGGTCCATCCACGTGCCTCGACCCTGACAGGGCCTGAATTTTCAACCCCGAGCCCCCAATGCGCGATATCATTGTGGTGCCCGATCCAGTCCATGAGATTACCGCCCCCGTAGGCTGTGTGCCAGCGCCACCAGCGATGATGACGCGCTCTCATGTAGGGCAGCATCGGTGCCGGTCCGCACCAGGCCTCGTAATCCAACCCGACGGGCGGCTCTTCCACGATGACACTTCCCTGTGGTTCCGCATAGCCCGCCGGAAGGCCCACTTCAACGATGGAAAGTTTCCCGAGATGCCCGTTGCGCACGATCTCGACGGCCTGACGAAAGACCGGCTCGGACCGCTGCTGAGACCCGACTTGAAAGACGGTGCCCGCCTTTGCGACCGCCTCATAAACCGCCTGACCTTCCGCAAAGCGGTGCGTCACCGGCTTCTCACAGTAGACATCAAGTCCTGCCGCAATTGCCGCGAGCGTGATCGTTGAATGCCAGTGATCAGGAGTCGCGATCATGACCGCGTCGAGGTCCCCGCGCGCGAAGAGCTCGCGGTAGTCGGCGTAGGTCGCGCAATCCGTATTCCCATATTGTTTATCGACCACTGCCTTGCCTGGCTCCCGCCCCAGCGCGCGGCCGTCGCCCCACTCCCGCTCACGGTAATGGTGATCATGGACATCGCACACCGCAACGCCCCGAACATCGCTGTGATTCAGGAAAGCATCCATCACTCCGATGCCGCGATTACCCAATCCGATAAAGGCCATCGTGATCCGCTCGCTCGCCGCTGTCTTTCCATCGAGCCCAAGCGCGGATCCGGGTATCACAGTCGGAAAACCAATGCCCGCAGCGGCGGTGGAGAGAAACTTTCGTCTGCTGAAATTCATACCGTCATCCTGAGGCTCCGGTCAGCTTCCCAACAAGCGTTATCCCGACACAAGTGCGCCAGTCACTTCGTCCGGAAAACCTCACTCTGCACCAACTCGATCATGAGATCCTGAAAGCCACCGCCCTCCTGAATATTCCGGCGCACGATCGGCTTCAGCGCCTCGCGGTCGGAGTAGGTCAAGGTCCGTCCTGTCGCATACATCAGGAGCTTATCGGAAAGGCACTCGCCGAACTTGTCGATGTGTTCGACAACATAATTTTTCAAGTCATTGACGTGGGCAAAAGGGTGGCCGTCGGGCATCGCTCCCGTGGCATCCACGATGTGTCCGTCCCGCTCCTTCCCTGATTTATCGAAGATCGGATAGTGAGTCCTCCAACGACCCACGGGGTCAAAATTTTCTAACACATACCCGAGAGGATCAATCATCTGGTGACAGCGAAAACAACTTTCGTCATCGCGGTGCGCATTCAATAAATCACGCACCGTCTTCGCGCCACGTGTGTCAGGTGTGATCGCAGGAACGTTCGTGGGCGGGGGTGGCGGAGGATCTCCCAATACATTTTCCAGAACCCAGACGCCACGTAACACTGGCTGAGTATCCACTCCGTTCGCCGTCGCCATCATGACACTTGCCTGACCGAGGATTCCTCCATGGGGGCTGTCTTCCTCCAGCGAAACACGAACGAGGCTGTTCGATTCCACTCCCTTTTGATTGTAGATCTTTTTTGCCATCGACTGATTCATGAAGGTGAAGTCAGGCTTGATGAAAGTTGATATCGGAAGATTCTTTTTCAAAACCTCCTGGAAGAACAATTCCGTTTCCATGATGAGATCCGCTCGATCGCCGTCATTGAAATTCAGCAACCGGGGATCAGGCATGATGTCCTCGAGGTGACGAGTTCCCAGCCATTGCGAAGTGAACTGATCAACAAAGTCGCGGCTGCGTCCATCTTTCAAAAGCCGTTTTGTCTGCGAAGCAAGAACCTTCGGATCGGACATTTTACCCTCGTTCGCGAGATCGATCAGTTTTTGATCCGGTGGCCCACTCGTCAAAAAATACGAAAGCCGTGAGGCCAGCGCCCAGTCATCGAGCAATCCGGGATCGGTTTCCCGATAGAGAAACTGCGGCGAAATCAATGCTGTCCTGAGTGCGAGATGAAAACCTTCCTCACGGGTATTCCCGGCAGCGACGTGCTCATCGACGAGGTTTGCATAAGCGCCCACTTCGGCTTCCTCTGCGGGCCGGCGGAAAGCGCGAGTCAGGAATCCTTTCATGGCAACAGTCGGGTCCGCCGTCTCAGCCGTAACCGTCTGGCTTCCGAGAAACCTCGACTGCCAACGCTTTCGGGCCTCCGCCATCTCGTCCTCGATCATTTCGAGCGGCCCCTCAATCTCAACCGTATGAATCCCAAGGGACGGACCCTCTTCAAAGAGCTGATAAGAGATACACTCGACATAGTTGACAGGGTTTTTCACCATCGTATCGACTAGCTTCTTTACCTCGGGTGAATCCATCGCGGGCACGTCGGGAAGAACCGAAGGGTCCTCCATTTCCGCCTTCACCCGCTCCCAACCGACACCACCGCGAAGAGCTTGACCGAGTTCAACTGAAAGCCAACCCGCAAGAAGGCGCGGATTGCTTTCAAAGCTTTTCATCAGGTAGGCACGAAAGGCATCCCGCTTCTTATTGTCGCTATTGAGAACCGCATTGGCGAAGTAGAAAACAACCGTTTCCCCGCGAAAAATCTCAATGGTCGTTTCAAAGGTTTTGGGTGAGGCAGACGTCACCTCAAACTCCGTCAGCAAACGAAGTGAATCGACCGTCACTCCATCGCTATCACTCACCTTCTTGGCTTTGACATGCAGCAAAAAAGGATCGCCTCCGAGGCTTCCCAATCTGGAAAGATCAAGCTTCAGGTCATAAGTGCCTGAGGCCTTTGCCTCGAACTTCGTCGGCCAGGTGCAACTTCTTGAAAATTGCGGGGAGTTCGAGGCAATGCGCATCGCGCCGTCGATGACATAGCCACTCGAGTAGCTGATCACCAGTTCATCCGGCGATGCCGTAAACAGAGATGACTCGACCGGTTTTTCCGGCGGTGGAAAAAGATTGTCCGCGACTTCAGCCGCCGAGACGGAATACGATTCCATCAAAGTGGGCGAGAGAACGAGTCCCTCCCCGAGGTTGTCAAACCCATGGAAATGTTGATCCTGTGGAAACCCATCGGGAACCTGATAGGAAAATCCTAACACTTGCTGAATCGTCTTCTCGTATTCAACCCGATTGAGACGACGAAGGACCGTCCCCCCCACTTCCGAATGCTCTAGCAAAGATGCATGAAGCCACTTCGTGACTTCGGCATACTCTTCATCACTCGGGCGATGCTTTTCTTTCTTGGGAGGCATCTCCCCTTTCTCGACGACCTTCTTGATCCTCTCGAAAAACACGAGCGATTCTTCTTCGGACCAATCACGATCAATCGCGTCGTCGAGCCTAATCTCCGCTTTCTGCGTGAGATCATCATGGCAATCAAAGCAGTATTCAGCAAAGAAGGCTTCAGGAAACTCCGGTGCCGCCGCGACGACCGAACTGCAGGCGAGGCTGAGAACGACGATAACCCTTTTCACGAAAAGACCCCGTTCATGTTGCGCTTCGCATTGGAAAACGAATCCGTCTCGATTCCCATTTGCTGCATCAAAGTGATGTAGAGATCACCGAGAAGAAGCGCATTATCTGAATCTGCGTCACCGGCAATGTGCTGCCCGTGATTGAACCCTCCGCCCGCAACAAGGGTCGGCAGGTCACGGTTTGAGTGGCGACTCGCGTCACCCATTCCGGTTCCGAAGAGAATAATCGTGCTATCGAGAAGCGATCGCCCCTCCGCATCGGTCTTCGTTTTAAGCTGCTCCATGAAACGAGCCAAACACCTCATGTGCTCTGTTTCGACCCTGACCAAATCGCGAATTTTGTCAGGATCATTTCCATGATGCGAAAGGGCATGGTAACCAGCCTGAAGCGTTTCACCATCCAGCGTAAAGACCTGTCCGAGACCGGCGAGGAACATCGTCGCGACGCGTGTCGAGTCGGTCTGAAGCGCAAGCGCGATGAGGTCATACATGATCCCCTCCGCCTCGAGCATCAACGTCGGAGCGACGGGATCATAGTCCGGCAGTTCGTAATTCACATTCGGAACGGCTTTATCGAGGCTTGCCTTCTGCTTCTCCATCCGCTTTTCCAACTCACGAACAGAGGTAAAATATTCATCGAGCTTCTCTCGGTCTCTGACACTGACTCGCCCCTTGAGGCGTTTTGCATCATCAAGGACCCGATCGAGGGCGCTCACCCCGCTGGTGAGGAGGTATTCACTGCGAGCCTTATCATCCGGCGAGGCGAACAGCTTCCGATACAAAACGCTGGGCCTCTGAATCATCGGAAGAGCAACACCGTTCCTCGTGAAGTTCATGTTCCGGCTGTTTTTCCCCGCCGTGACCTGAAGAGAGTCAAAACGTGTCTCCTGCCCTATCTCACCGGCAACGACTTGATCGAGAGACTGCGCACCAAGATCTTTTCCACACAGAAAATTCTCCCACGCGGCATGACCATTCTTCGCCCGGTGATCGAGACCGGAGAACACGGTGAAGTCATCACGAAAACCTTCAATCGGTTTCAGCAAGGTCGGCATTTCATAGCCCCGTCCGACTTTCTCAGGATAGAATTCCGGACGGTGATAACCGAGAAATGAACCTACGCAGACCATTCGAGACGCTGCGGCCCCCGCACCATTATTTTGGCCTGCCGCCCTCGCTTTTCCAGAAACGGAAAAGGATTCCAGCATTGGCAGCGCCAGCGCAATACCACTGGAACGAAGGAAATGGCGCCGATTCACCGGGGAGACTTGCATCGCCTATCGTCCTTTCTCGAAGAAGGTTTGTAAACCGAGTCCGCTTAACGCGACTGCGGATGATCAAAGCTGTCTCCGCCGCAATGTTCTGGTCTAATCAGAGCATGATAAGAGCGCTCTGCTTCACCCTTCTTCTCGGGATCGCTTCTGCCAGCGCCAGCGATAAACAACCGAACATTCTCTTCCTCCTCGCCGATGATCTCCGCGGCGACCTCATCGACTCCGTTGCCGGTTCCTCACTCGAGACACCCAACCTCGACGAAGTCGCCCGGGCCGGCATGACCTTCACCCGTGCCTACTGCTCCTACCCCATCTGCGTCGTGAGCCGCGCCGAAATCCTTACAGGTCAACACGGTTGGGAAAACGGCATCGACGGAACCCGGGGCGCAACCTTGCGCGGCGAGCCCACCTTTTGGCCGGAGGCCTTCCGCAACGTCGGATACGAAACCTTCCACGTCGGTAAGTGGCACGTCAGTGGTCGTCCTTCGAACTATGGCTACACCGATGTCTCCGGTCACTTCGGCAGCGGCGGAGCGAAATGGCGGGAGCCGGGACAAACGGACTGGAAAGGGTTCCCCATCACCGGTTACAAAGGATGGATCTTTCAAAGCGGCGACGGAAAAACGAAATATCCCGAACTGGGAGTTGGTGTTACCCCCGATATCAGCAAAACGATTGCCGAGGCAGCGATCGGTTTACTTGAGCAGGACCGCGCGAAACCCTGGATGATGCACGTCAACTTCACGGCTCCTCATGACCCACTCATGATGCCACCGGGACTCGAAGGAAAATACAAGACCTCCGAAATTCCCCTCCCTCCCGACTACCTGCCCGTGCACCCTTTCGATCACGGAAACTTCGATGGACGCGACGAAGCACTCCTCGCCTGGCCGCGCACCGAAGAGGCTGTCCGCGATCTCCTCCGGGTTTACTATTCCGTCGTCGACGATCTCGACACGCAGATTGGTGCGATCCTTGACGCGCTTGATCGCAGCGGAGAGAGAGAGAACACAATCATCATTTTCTCAAGTGATCACGGCATGGCCTGCGGGTCCCATGGCTTGAGGGGAAAGCAAAACCAATACGAGCACACCGCCCGCGTCCCCCTTCTCATCGCCGGTCCGGGGATCGAACCGGGAACGAGAACCGACGCGATGGTTTACCTTCGGGAGTTATTTCCAAGCACTTGCGAACTCGCCGGATTGAAAGTTCCGGAAAGCGTCGAGGCGAAGAGCTTTGCACCGACTTTACGAGGCGAGACGCAAAGCCATCACAACGCAATTTTCGGCTACTTCACCACGACCCAGCGAATGATCCGCACCGCCGGAAACTGGAAACTCATCGTCTATCCGGAGATTGAAAAAACTCAGCTCTTTGATCTCAACAGTGATCCCTTTGAAATTGACGACGTGAGCGAAGTCGAAGATGAGAGCATTCAAATGAAGCGCAATGAATTGGAATCCGCCCTGCAAAAGTGGCGCGAAACCTCCGGCGACCCGCTGCTCGCGAGGTAGCGACGCCCCTTCCAAAATTCAACAGGGTTGAATGACGGACTGAACCCTATTCAAATCCCCGGCATTCACCGAATCAACAGCATCGGAGCGACATACTTCTCGGTCCGGATCCTGTGCTTTTCGCCAGCCTTGCAATAACGCCAAAAGACCGCCATCTCTCCCGGGTCACCCGTCACCAAATCTTTGATCTCACGAAGCTGTCGCCAGCCTTCGCGACGAAGATCTTTTTCAGACAAGACCGAGTCCTGCCAATCTCCACTGCTATTTCCCCCGCCTCCCCAGCGCGTGCTCGTGATGATGAAGGCAAACCCCTCGCTCGCGACCTCAAAAGCGAGAACTCCCCGGTGAATAGGGAGAGAGAGAAACTGAGTGTTCCGGAGTTCATCCGGAATGTTTTCCCACTGATACTTCTCCGAGTTCGAATAAATGTGAACACCCGCCGCAAGAGGTCGCCACTGCGGATCCTCCATGAAATTGAATTCAGCGAGGCGCGGATTCTGCGTGACCTCAATGATCGCCCGTGCGGCGTCCTTCGAGTTCTGCGACCAGGCATTCGTGGTGACAAAGAGGGCTAAGACAAGAAGCAACTGAATGACACGATCTCTCATAGGTGTGATTAGACAAGATCCTGAAACGAAGGTCAATTCGCAATCTTACCCTCTTCCTCCACCGACACCTCCTCGCGGAAGCGGAAAAAAAGCATGACCATCCCAAAGAAGGAAATCACGCCTAACGAATACCAAAAACCTTTGAACTCGGCGTGGGCGAACATCTTTCCACTCGCGAAGAAATAGGCAAGGATCCCGTTGAGGGCCACCGCGATGAGCGGCCCGATTCCATACCAGATGAAGTTGAAGACGGATTGTGCCGTGTTCGCGACATCCTTCGACGCGACTTTGTTCATGTAAATGAAGCAAGTGCTCGTGAAGAACGCATAGCAGAGCCCATGAATCGACAGCCCGAGGATGATAACGACCATCGGAATCCCGATCGTCCCGAAGAGGAAAAAGCGGAAGACGTATGCGCCAATTCCAATCAGAAGCACCTTCTTGTAGCCTATCTTCGGCAGGACCCGCCCAAGGACAAGATACATGAGAATTTCACAGATCTGCCCAATCGCCATCGCGGGCAAAAGGTAGGCGCTATCGAGTCCCGCTTCGCCGAGAAACTTGGCGCATTGCATAAAGTAGAGATGGTTCATCGGACTGACGATCAAGGTCACAATCAAGAGCGCCGCGATCGACGGAATTTTCAGAAGGGCAAACGCATCGGCCACCGCCGGACGTTGTGAATTCGACACCACAGGTGGTGTGTTTGGCAGGAAGAAAAACGCAAAGATTCCGTAGAGAAAGGCAATCACACCGGACCACATCACTGACTTCTTCATTTCGCCCGCCACCATCGCAACATCGTCCCCTTGGAAAAACGGAGGAAGCCAACTTGGCGCGACATTAGTCTTGAGGACAAGCAAAGAAAAGGTCCAGCCCATGATGACCCAGCCCACCGCCGTCCAAAGCCTCACTCCGGGAAACTGCCGCCCGGGATCATCGAGGTGACGCATTGCAAGGGCATTACAAATCGCCGCCGCCGGCATGAACATGAGGGTGAAGGACACCGAAAGGAGAAGCCACGCAAGAAAGCCCGACTGCGGATAAACCGCGATTTTCAAAAGGCCCCCGATCATCATGAGAATCCCGAGAACCCGCTGCGCCGCGAATCGTCGATCTGCAAACTGAACGATGAGCGGAGAACAGATCGCGCCGACCGAGGCAGCGATCCCGACGATCATTCCCATCTGCGCTTCCGAAAATCCGAGACCACCGGTCGTCTCTGGATCCGCCGTGAGAAACTTTCCCGCAATCGGCAGCCAGAGACCGTAGATCCCGAATTGCAGGAACATCATCGCGCAGAGGCGGATGTAATTGGGGGGAAGGGCTGTCTTCATTTTGGTGTCAGATCAACAGTCGTATCAGGAGCGCGGGGCATCGGGCACGTCGGAAAACCGAATCGTCTCGCCGCCTTCATCAATTGACTGCATCGCGGAGAGGATCATGCGGGTTGCCTCGAGGCCATCACGACCATCGACGGGCGATTCTCCACTCCTCGCAAAGGCCGCCATTTCCTGCACGAGCTTGCGATCCGCTCCGAAGTGCGAGGTCTCGAAGGCTTCTGATTTGCAGTGAATCACTTCATGACTGCGATGCCCGTAGTCGGTCACGATATCGATCTCCCCGCGCAGACGAGTCAGGATAATGCGCCCCTTCGTCCCGACAAGTTCGAGCGTTTCCTCATCATCCGCCTGCGGTCCGTAGACGGTGTAGAAAATGTTCGCGACGATCCCGTTATCGTATTGATAGTGAATCGAAGCGTGGTCAAAAATGTCAGCTCCTTTTTTGTAAACACAGTTGTCCTTTCGCTTTAGCGGATCAGTTTCCGTTTCGTAACTCCGGTCCACGGCGCCCTTCATCTGGTCCTGCGTATCGGGCATCGCCTCCCCGACGCGGTAAGGACAATCGCGTTCGCAGACGGAACAGAACTCCGGCGCGTCCTCCTCCTCGTGAAAGACATTGCGCCCACCGAATGCGTTGACCTGCGTCGCGCGCCCCTTTGCAAACCAGTTGAAGACGTCGGTGTAGTGCGAGCCCTTGTCGTTCAGAGCACCCCCACTGACGGCGCGGGTCCGGTGCCAGGTTTGGAAGTAAAACGAATACGGCAGGACCGCGCGAATCAGCATCATTTTGAGATCACCGATCACTCCGCTTTGAACCATCTCATGAAGATCGACCCACGGCTTTTCATAGCGCCGCGTGAATCCCATGATCATGCGATTGCCTGTGCGATGCTCAGCCTCGCGAATCGCGATAGAATCTTCGAGGGTGTGCGCGATCGGCTTATCAAGGTAGACTTTCTTCCCCGACTCCAGCGCGGGAATCGTCGCCTCGGCGTGCGCGGCGGTCGGCGAAGTAATGACAATCAGATCGACCTCGGGGTCGTTGATGAGGTCTCGCGGATTAGCGTAGAAAGTCGGTGCAAAGGGTTCCTGCCCGGCTTTCGCGGCGACTTCGTTCAGGTCATCGAGCGCGATCTGCATCCGGCTTTCGGTGCGGTTGCAAAAGGCGGTGATCGTCATGTCGAGCTCACGGCCCTGCCCGGCGATCTGGCGCCCGATGCAGGTGATCCCGCGACTGCCGGTTCCAATGATGCCGACTCGAATCGTTTTAGTGCTCATGATTCCTTTCTTAAAAATACAGGCGAACTCCACGCCCACTGATCATTAGTTTGCCTGACGCGGAGGTAGTAGCTGCTTTCATCGCCGGAGGCATCCTCGTCGATCCATGTTCCACTCCAGTTCCACTCCTCAGGGGCCGGAGCGCGGTTGAAGCGCCACGACGGCGCGTCGGTGTGACCGAGACTTCCGCTCCGTGCGCCTTCCATCAAGTTAGCGAGCCTGTGCTCCGTTCGCACCCCGTTGATGACCGCGTAGACCGTCGCCTCGCGCGGCATCTCGACTTCGAGACACATCCCCTGAGTCGCGCTCGTTGTGTTCGTCGCATTGCCATTCGAAACCGTTTCAAAGCGCACCGCCGTGTCGGTCTTCCCGAGCACTCGCGAACGATAAAACGACTCCCCCACCTCCGCCTTTCGCTCCGACGGGGACACCACTTCGAGGCCGCGAAATCGTGGTTCGACCGACAAAACGCGCCCGCCTTCGATGCCGAGCTCGACCTCCCATTCCGCGCTGCGATGCTTCGCGCCCCAACCAAGTTCGAGATGGATTTTCGTTCTCACGAGATCGTCTGAAGCAGGCTCCGGAAAATCAGTCTGCGAAAATCGCTTCAGCAACTTTCCGTTTTTGATAAGATCAACCGCATCGATCGCTCCTCCCGCCGCGACGTCAAATTCGATCTTCCGCCGCCCCGACACCGGGATGACCGAACCCATCGCCGCGCCATTCACGAAAACTTTCAGATCCATCCGATCACCGGTCAAAGCATACATCCGCCGCGCATAGAGAGCTTCCCAGATCGACTCGCGCGTTTTGTCTTTGGCCCAGAGACCGGTCCTGCCATGACCATAACTTCCCGGGTGTCCGCTGTGATGATCGGTCCCACCGGAGAAGCCGAAGACATGCCCTTTCGACAAACCGGCAGCAATCGTATTCTCATAATCAGAAGGTCCCATCGAGTGCAGAAAAGGACGGGGATTTTCGCTCCCCTCGGAGCAACCATGCATCGAGAGCATTTCTACGAACGGAGCAAAGCGCGGGTCGAAGGCATCCCAGTCAATCCCCCTCGTCCCCGTCCGATAGCCGACGTGATGCGGCTGCGCGATGCTGTCTTTCCCCGCATCACGAAGCCCCTGAAGCTGATCGTGCAAATCGCCGATGTCGGTTGGATAAAGAATCCCTCCCTCTAAATCTTTGTAGAGCATGTTCCGATCCCCCGACGCACAGGAGTGAACCTCGAAGCCGGGAAAAATGACGAACTCCTCTTCCACATTCCGCTCCCGCAAGGTTGCCATCATTTCCTCCCAGACCTGCTTGAGACGGGCGAAACCCTCTTCGTGAAAATCAATGATGTATTGGATGCGAGACTCCGGCTCCGGCATGTCCGGCCAGTGCGCATGCCCCGTGATCGAAACAAAATCCAACTGCTCCTGCGCATTTGAAATCGCGTCCTCCAACGAACCGTGACCATAAGAAATCCCACAGTGGTTGTGCATATCACCGTAGAGCGGAGTCAGGTTTTCGTAGCGGTCATCTGCCATCAACCTGATGCTACGCACTCGATCCTATGGCGCAACATTTATTATGCAGTTATTTTACATTTTGATTTTGCACAATAAGTATGAAACGGTTCGTCACCGATGAAATCACCCACGATGACAGATGTCGCGAAGCGGGCCGGCGTCTCCCACGCCACGGTTTCCCGCATCATCAATGGACGCCCGGGGGTCAGTCCCCGCGCCGGAGAAGCGGTGCGCCAGGCTATCGCCGAGCTGCAATATCTCGCACCGCCGAGCGCGCAGCGTCCGGGACGTTCCGTGAAACCCTCATCGGTCACGTTGCATCGCCACATTGCCCTGCTCACCTTTGACCGCTCTCTTACCGAGCACAGTGCCTTCGTCGCTTCGATCTACGAAGGTGCCCGCCGCGCCGGAGCCGAACGCGGGATCACCGTTTCTCTGCTTTCGCTCGACGACTGTACTACCGTCCCCGATTGGATCAGTCGCGACAACCTCGACGGCCTTCTCCTTCATGGTCTCCGATCGCGCGATCACCTCACGAGAACCGCCGCCGAGATCCCGAGCCTTTGGCTTACAACTAATGCCGAAGGCGCGGACGATGCCGTCCTCCCCGGCAACGAGGCGGTCGGCGAAATGGCCGCGAGCTATCTGCACGAGCACGGCCACCGGCGCGTCGCCGTTCTCAGCGTCGATCTCGACAATCCGTCTTACGAAGTCCGCGTCGATTCTTTTCTCAAGGCTTCCCGCCGTCTGAAATTGAAGGCGACAAAGCTCGTTCCCCCCGCTGCTGAGCGAAAGCAAAACCGCACCCCGGCAACACTCATGGACGGTCTCATCGCCCGGCTCGCCACGATGCCAAAACGAGAGCGCCCCACCGCCCTCTTTCTCCCCTCCGACTACATGACCGCCCTCGCTCACGCCGCCTGTCGCAGAGCTGGACTGGAACCCGGCCGTGATTTCGACTTCGTCTCCTGCGACAACGAAAAAGCCTACCTCGAAGGGCTCTTCCCCCGTCCCGCCACGATCGATCTTGGAACCGAAGCTCGCGGGAAATTGGCGTTTGAGCTGCTCCTTTCGAGAATCCAGGATCCAGCGCGGGATCGGAAGGCGACCTTGCTTTTGGATCCGGTTCTGGTGGATTTGGGGGATAACTCAGGTTTTTGAAAAAGCAGTTAGGCAGCATTTCAATAGCCACGCCACGAATCCCGAACGAATGAAAATTCGGGCCTCCGAACACTGACCAAACGGTTGCAACGCCTATCTGAATTCTACCGAATCCAGCTACATCGCCCATGGCATTGCGAACGACAGGAGTGTCGTTCCGCCCTGGCGCAATCGTGGCGATGGGGACTCAAGGAAGGTGTGGACACTCCTGTCCGCCGGAAAGTCCTGAGAAGCCTTGCCGGACCTTCAGCAGAGGCATAAGGGGAGCCTCGGCTCAAAAAACTCGGCTTCCCCAATAAAGCTAAGATGGTCGGGACGACAGGATTTGAACCTGCGACCCCCACACCCCCAGTGTGATGCGCTACCAGACTGCGCCACGTCCCGATTCCATCAAGCTTGCTGATTGCTCAGCGGGGTCGGAATTTTGCCGCAAATTCCCGCCAGCGCAAGCGGGGATTTGCTCCGTGATGCCTCACTGTCACGGTTCCGGAACGATCAGCGGTTACTCTTTTTTATGAAAATTATAAATTCCGGCTTGCGCGATCTTTCGAGCTGAATTATAATTTCCATAACACAAACATTAGGGTGCCTGAAACACACCCGACCCGTCCGGCTTCAGACACCGGACAAATCACATCCCACTCCTGACGGCGTTTCACAAACGCGCTGTTCGAAGTGACCGAGAAAACTAACCATCATGAAGCTTTACGCAGCGTTCGCTGCTGTGAGCATGCTCCTAAGCGTGTCTCTCAGTGCGAGTCAGTTCGGAACCGGTTTTGCCGTGAACCCGAAAGGCTATTTCATCACCTGTCACCATGTGATCAAGAATGCGGGGAATATCCTCATTCACACGCCGGACGGCCCTGTCCCGGCGCAGATCATTGCACTCGATCCAGCAAACGACCTTGCGGTTCTTAAGATCGAGAAATGGGACGGTCGCTTCCTCGGGCTCACCTCGGCCAGCGAAGTCGTGCATTCTTCTGAAGTGACCGCTGCCGGCTTCCCCGACCCAACGGTGCTTGGGATCAATCCAAAAATCTCCAAAGGTCATGTCAATGCTCTCTCCGGCGTTCGAGACGACCCCCGTTTTCTCCAGGTCTCTGCCCCCATGCAGCCCGGAAATTCCGGCGGTCCTCTCATCTCCTCAACCGGTCGCGTCGTCGGCGTCGTTGCCGCGGGACTGAACTCGATGGATCGCATGGCGCAGGGTGGATATCTCCCTCAATCGGTAAATTTCGCGATCAAAACCGATCTCATTTTCCCCATTTTGAAAAACGCCTCGGTGAAAGTTCCGCGCTTTCTCACGAAAACCACCGGTCATCAGAAACAGGTCAGCCGGGCCCTGGAGGCGATCGTGCTGGTGGAAGGACTCGAGCCAGGCAGGACCCGTTCGATCATGACTCATCCCGCCGCGCCCCGCCCGCCCGCAGCGAGGGGCACGAACACAATCCACTTCCCCACCTTGCAGCCCACCGCGACACAAGCCCCGTGGGTTTTTCCCGATTCCCACGCCCGCCCGCTTAGCACTCGCGAGCTGCAAACCCTCCCCCCCGAAGGCCTCTGGCGGGCGCGAAATGAGATCTATCTCCGCCGTGGCTTCTTCTTCACGACCACCGAGGGACAGCAGTTTGCCCAACAGTTCGGGTCTCACTATCAGCCGAAAACTCCTTCGGTTCAGGCAGTACAAAGCACGATGACCCCGGTAGAAGTGGCCAACCTTCAGCTCATCCACGCTTTTGAAGTTCAGGCCGCCCGCTGAGATCGGCTCGCAAAGCCCCGTTCGTTGACTATATTCAGTCAACTTGCCGAAACACGAACAGATCCCGGGCGCACGCTGGCGACAGCGCACGCCGAAACGCATTGTGCGCTGGTTACTCCGCTTCCTCGCGTGGTCCTCCGTGGTCACGCTGATCGCCGTAGCCCTCGTCTCAGTCGTCGCCTTTTTCGTTTATCTAAACCGTGCCCGGATTGTCAACGACGTCCTTGGTCTCTATGTCGAGCCCTTTGATGTCTCAGTGGGAAAAATTGACCTCTACCCCATTGGTGAGGTTTCGATTCAAAATTTGCAACTTTCCCCGAAGGGTCTCGCTTCGGAGGAACCGACGCTCTCGGTTCCGGAAATCAGTCTGAGCTACGATTTCCAAAAACTGCGCCTCGATCGCCAGCTGAAATCAGTCCGCTTCGACGCCCCGATCATTCGACTCGACAATAAAACTCTCAGCGCCCTCTCCGGAAAACCTGCCACTCTAAATGCTGCCCCGGCCCCCCTTGATTTTTCCAAATTCGCCATTTTCACCGAGTCGCTTTCGATTAATGACGGAAAGCTGTTCCTCGACCTCGACGGCATCCCCGGAGTTTCCGGAAACTGGCAGCTCGACACCCCGGCTTTTGCATTTGATGAAACCGGAAGCCTCGCCGCTCCGATCGCGCTAGAGCTTTCCTCGATTCAGTTGGGAGATATCAATGGTGGGGAAGAGATCAAATCCCTCTCCACCGGCCTGATCCTGAATCGTGACTTGTCCCGTTTCGAGATCCCCTACCTCACCCTCTCCGGCATCGAGGCAACGATCACTCCGGAGTGGTTCGCTAAAGCCGCAGCCGAGGTCCCGACTCTCGCCGACGATGTCAGTTCAACAGGGTCAGGTCCGACACCTAACCCTGTTGAATGGATCGTCCGGAACGTCTCATTGGGCGACTCGACTTTCTCGATCGAGGACTTTGACGGATCGTCCGGGGGAGCTGCGCTCCCTGACATGACCTTCGACAGTGCTTTTGAGCTGGGAGAGCTTCGTTTTGCCGGAGGAAAACTCACCACGCCCGGCACGGTCGCGCTTTCCCTCACTGATATCGCGATAGGGAGCCGCGCCGCCCAGCTCGCCTCGGCATCCCTGATCCGTGCCGAAGCGGCATCACTTCAGTCGATTCTCAATGAGCGGACCTTCTCAGCGATCACGATCGACGGCGTCGAAGTTGTCATGACCGACGAAACGCTTTCCCGATGCCGGATCGAAACAGCCCCTGCCGGAGCCGACGAGAACACGGAACCGGGACTCCCCTGGATCATCGAATCACTCGACCTCAACGAGGGCAAGTTCGTGATGAGGGGGGCGACGTTTGGTGAAAAGGAAGCACCACATCTCGAGACCGCCATCGCCGGAAGTCTGCGCGACCTGCGCTTCGGCGGAGAAGAGGGCTTTGCCTCGGACGAGAGCTCAGAAATTCGCTTTTCCAACACCCGCCTTTTCGCACCCGGGGTCGCGGTCGGAGTTGACCCACTCATCGAAGTGGACCGCGCTGAACTCGCGGGCAAGTGGTCTGATTTCAATTTCAACAACGAACTTGATCGACTCGTGATGCATGGACCGAAAATCAATTTCACCGACGAAACCCTTGGTACTTGGCTCAGCGCGGCTGATGAACCTTCAGAAACGACCGGTCCTGTGAACCGTCCCGTTTACAAAATCACTGACTTCGAAGTGAGCGATGGCAAGATAACGGCTGACTCACAGTTCGCGAAAGGAAAGGTCCCCAAAGTGATCGGTAACTTTTCGGTCCAAACCAACGAAGGCGCCGACGCAGCTCCCTTCGCCTACAAGTTTGTTCTTGAGAACTTAACCCTACGCAATCATTCCATCGCCGCAGTCGAGCCGGAACAAAATGTCGACCCTACTCTTTTCCCTGACAACGACATAAGACCGCCCACTCCCGGGATCAATGAAACCGAAGTACTCTCCGTCCGAAAAATCGAACTGTCCGCCACTGCCGAAGCGCTCCAGCGGACGCGGGAAGTCGAAAAAGTGAAAGTCACCGGGGCAATCCTACGCGTCGGGGAAGGCCTCAAAGCGATCACCGATTCCGGAAAGGATGAAGAAGAGAAAGCGGCGGAGGCGCCAGTGGAAGAAACCCCTCGACTACCGACATGGATTCTCAACGAAGTCGAAATCACCCAGAGCCAGGTCCGCTTCGGATCACTCATCCCGCAAATCACCGGTCTCGAATTTGCGATCGAAACGAAGCTCACCGACGTCCCGCTTTCCCCCGATGAATTGCTGGCGCAGGACCAGCTTCAGAAAATCGAACTCGCCGGGATCGAAATCAAAGACCCTTATAATTCTTTCATCACCGTGGCCCTTCTTCCCACGATCTTCGTCGAGTTCTCCCTGGCCGGCCTCGCGAATCAGGAGATCGAAAAAATCGATCTGATCGGTCCCGCTTTACATGTCGGTCAGGGTCTTTTCTGGTGGATCGACTATCAGCGAAAATTCCGCGAGCAGAACGAAGGGGCCAGCGTCGGACTTGATGGCGACGGCGAGGCCGAAGCAGCTCCTGACTGGGAGATCAAAACAATCAACGCGACCGCCGGAAAGATCGTGATCGCCCCGACCGGGATCCCCATCGGCATGGTCCCCTTCCCTTTCAACGCGACGACAAACATGGAGGACGGACGCATCGAGTTAAAGCTGAACATTCCGGATGAAGAAGGCTACGTTTACAGCTTCCCCGATTACGAGGTCGATCTCTTCGGACTCACCGGGAACATCGAGTTCAACGTCCCGATTCAGCAGGTCAGCAACAATATCGTCCAAGTCTTCGCGCTCGACCGCTTCATCTGGAAAGACTACGAGGCACAGAATCTCTACCTCAGCGTGACCTTCGATGAAAACGGCGTCTACGGCGAACTCGGTGGCGATGCCTATGGGGGCTACGCCGAGGGAGGGTTTAACTTTTATCTCAATGATCCGGGCAAATGGGACGCGTGGGTCGCCGGAACGGAAATGGACACCCGCCCCATCACGCAGGTCCTCGTGCCGGACAATTTTGAAATGGAGGGCCTCGTCTCCCTGACGCTCATCAGTGAGGGCCGCGACAAAGTTCTCGGTGAATCGACCGGCGAGATTCAAACGGTGGGCCCCGGCTGGTTCGACGTCACCAAATTTGACGCCATTCTCGACGAACTTCCCGAAGAATGGAACAGCCTTCAGCGCAGTCTCACCGAGCTGGGACTCATCGCGTTGAAACGATTTGATTATGACAAAGGTGCCGGTAGCCTTTACCTTCTCGGACAGGAGGGGAAACTCGATCTTCGCTTTGCCGGCCCCTACGGCATCCGCGAATTGAATCTCCACCTGCACGACAACAGAAACACGACTCCTAAGGTCACTCCACAAACAGACACTCAAAATTTGACCGAAAACGGCGCTCCGCCCGCTCCGGTTGAACCCTGACACGACGTCTCACTCCTTTTGCGATGACGCTTCGAAACCACGGCTTTCTACTCTGGATGGTGGTGCCCACGGCACTGCTGAGCCTGACCTCGTGCCTACCCACGATCGACGTCGATGTTGCCACGCCCGAGCCGATCAAAGTCGATTTGAGCATGGACGTTCACGTCTATCAGCATGGGAAAGCCGACGAGAAAACTTCCGAGGAACAGGCATCCTACCGGGCCGCGATGGATGCCCGACGCGACCGGATGCAGGAGATTCAAGAGCTGAAAAACAACCGTTTCATCGGCGAAAACCGGGAGGGCAAAGTGGAGATCCGAAACAAGCCGGCCGGAGAATACGGCGATTACGTCGTTAAAACCGTGCGCGATGAGAACAAGGATCGCGAATTTTTGATGCGCAACGAATCGGATGAAAAAGGCGTCAGCCTCGGCCGGATTCGTGAAGAGCAATGGCGGCACTGGCAGCGCAAGTCGTTCCCCGGCGAATGGGTCGAGGTCGAAGATCCCGACGGAAGCGGTTACCTCTGGCAGCAAAAAGAAGCGGCGGGCGAATAGTCAAACTCTTCTTCCTCCTCCTAATCTTAATCCTACTCTCGGCTTGGGAGGAGATTAAGAAGATGATGATGATGAGTAAGAAGAGTCCTCGAAACCGGACGTCTTGCTCTTGATCCTAATCTTGATCTTGCTCTCCCGCCTTCAGATCAAGAGAGTTTAGATTTGAAAATAGACCGTTGAAACCTAAGGGTCTACCTCATGCGACAGCTTCTCGTCACTTCTGCTCTCCCCTACGCCAATGGCCCGATTCACCTCGGCCATCTCGTGGAATATCTGCAAACCGATATCTGGGTCCGGTTTCAGAAAATGTCGGGCAATCACTGTGTCTACATCTGCGCGGACGACACGCATGGAACGGCGATCACGATTCGGGCGCAGGCCGAAGGCCGAAGCGAAGAAGATCTCATTGCCGAGGTCAGTCAAGCACACCAGCGTGATTTCAGCGGTTTTGGAATCGAGTTCGATCACTATGGCTCGACCAACAGTGAGGAAAGCCGCGCTATTTGCCACGAAATCTGGACGGCGCTCCGCAAGGCCGACATGATCAAAGAGGAAGAGATCGACCAACTTTTCGATACGGAAAAGGGCGTCTTTCTCGCGGACCGATTTGTCCGCGGGACCTGCCCCAAATGCGCTTCCAAAGATCAACCCGGCGACAACTGCGACAAGTGCAACGCGACCTACAGCCCTGCCGATCTCGTCGATCCCGTGAGCGCACTTTCCGGAACGACTCCTGAAATTCGCTCCGCGAAGCATCTTTTTGTTAAAATCGAGAAGCTTCACGACTTCCTCAACGAGTGGACACAGTCCGGAACGCTTCCTTCTGAAAGCGCGAATTACTTAAAGAACTTTTTCCTGAACGAACCGCTGCGCGACTGGGACATCTCACGACCCGGCCCCTATTTCGGATTCGAGATCCCGGACTCTCCCGGTAACTATTGGTATGTCTGGTACGACGCTCCGATCGGCTACATCGGAACGACGAAACAATGGTGCGACGCGAATGGCGAAAACCTCGATGACTGGTGGAAAAGCGAAAGCACCGAGATTCATCACTTCATCGGAAAGGACATCCAGTATTTTCACACCCTCTTCTGGCCCGCGATGCTGAAAACGGCCGGCTTCACCCTCCCGACGAAAGTTCACATCCACGGCTTTCTCACCGTCGATGGAGAGAAGATGTCGAAGTCACGCGGAACCTTCATCGAGGCGGCCAAGTATCTCGACCATCTCGATCCGTCCTACCTGCGCTACTACTACGCGACCCGCCTTTCCTCGCGCGTCGAGGACCTCGATCTTAATCCTGAAGAATTTGTCAGCAAGATTAACAGCGATCTTGTCGGCAAGGTCGTGAACCTCGCGAGCCGGACCGCGAAATTCATTCAAAACATCGGACTCTCCGGCGAGTATCCAGACGACGGCGGACTTTTTGAGGCCTTCGCCGCTAAGGGCAGCGAAATCGCGGAAGCCTACGAGGCCGGTGATTTCAGCAAAGCAATGAGGATGATCATGGAGCTCGCCGATCAGGCGAATCCATTCGTGGAAAACAATGCTCCGTGGGAACTTCGGAAAGACGAAAGCAAAGCGCAGGAGTTGAGGGATGTCTGCACCGTTTCGCTCAATCTTTTCCGCACCCTCGCGATCTACCTCGCCCCCGTGCTTCCCGAACTGGCTGCAAAAGCAGGCGAGCTCCTCGGTGAAGAACTCACTTCCTGGGATCAATCACAAAAGCCCATCACCGGTCGCGAGATCAACAAGTTCGAACACATGATGCAGCGGGTCGATCCGGCCAAAATCGAAGCCATGATCGAAGAATCCAAGCAATCAGAAACAACAGAAGTCTCGACGCAGGCCTTTGAGGATTCCGGTGACGCCCTCGCGGCAACTCCGCTTGCTGCTGAAATCACGATTGATGATTTTTTAAAACCCGACCTCCGCGTTGCCAGAATCATTGAGGCAAACGAAGTGCCCGAGGCTCGAAAGCTCATCCAGCTCACCCTCAGTCTCGGCGGCGATGAGACCCGCAACGTTTTTGCCGGAATCAAATCCGCCTATGAGCCGGAGGAGCTCGTCGGACGCCTCGTCGTCATGGTCGCAAACCTCGCGCCGCGCCAGATGAAGTTCGGCGTCAGCGAAGGCATGATCATTGCCAGCGGCCCCGGTGGAAAAGACATCTTCCTCCTCTCCCCTGATGAGGGTGCCGTCCCCGGCCAGCGGGTTGGGTAGACGTCGCTCACTGAGAGCCTCAAAAAGCGATCTGATTCATCACTCTTTTTTGCTTTGAGAACCGCCACGCTTCGCGATACTGAAAGGCATGAAGTGGAGAGGACGCCGAGCGAGTAATAATGTGGATGACCGTCGCGCCCGTGGTGGCGGAGGCGGGAGGCGCCCCGTCGCGATGGGCGGCGGCTGCGGTCTCATCATTATCATCATCATTTTCGCCCTTCTTGGTGGTGATCCGGTCGCTTTGCTCGACCAGGTCGGCACGACGACCGCCCCCACGCAGCAATCGGGACCGGGCACGCTTTCCCCCGAAGAGGATCAGCTCGCTCAATTCGTCTCCGTCGTTCTTGCCGATACCGAAGATGTCTGGAACGAGCTCTTTCGCCAGCAGGGCAAGCAATATCGTGAACCGACTCTCGTCCTTTTCTCCGGCTCAGTGCAGTCGGCCTGCGGCTACGCCTCGGCGGCTTCCGGACCGTTTTACTGCCCACCCGATCAGAAAGTCTACGTCGATCTCGCTTTTTACGAAGAGTTAAAGCGTCGTTTCGGGGCACCGGGTGACTTTGCCCAGGCCTACGTCGTTGCTCACGAGGTCGGGCATCACGTGCAGAATCTGCTTGGTATTTCGCGCGAAGTTCAGTCGATGAGAAATCGCATCAGCAAAGAAGATTACAACATGCTCTCAGTCCGTCTCGAACTCCAGGCTGACTACCTTGCCGGAGTCTGGGCGCACCACGCGCAGCGAACGAAAAGCATTCTTGAGGAAGGAGACATCGAGGAAGCACTCCGCGCTGCCAACGCGATCGGTGATGACACAATCCAAAAGCGATCCCGCGGCTATGTTGTTCCGGATTCCTTCACCCACGGCACCTCGGAGCAGCGCATGCGCTGGTTTCTCAAAGGCTTCAAGTCGGGCGACATGACCCAGGGCGATACCTTCAACACGAAGGAACTCTAGCGCACCGGCATTGCCGAGGCTTCAAGCACCGCCGCCTGCACCGCGAGATCGTGACTCGAGGGGAAAGCGTTTTCCTTTTCCCCACGCACCGTCGCGGCAAGATCCGCTGCATCCCCGACATAGCGCTCGTAGGGATCGAACTGAATCTCCGAGCGACCTTTCGAGTAGACCTTTGTCTCCCCCGGGAATTGGCGCTCTTGCGAAAGTGACAATTGAACTGTCGGGCGGTCGAGGGGTTGAATATGAAACGTCCCCTCCGTTCCACAGACCGCGAAGTGACGACGGGAAAATCCTTCGACCTCGAGCGCGGTCGAGCGAACCGTCGCGGTTGCGCCGGGATACTCAAAGACCGCGAGCATATTATCGACGAGCGTGTCGTCTTCGCTCTCGATGACTCGTCGCGGATACGAGGTGACTTTGTCAGGACGCCCTAAGACACCCACTGTGAGATCGATAATATGACAGCCCAGTTCAAACATCGTACCTCCTGAAAATTCATCCACGACCTGCCGCGAAGTTGGATCCATGACTTTTGACATGACCGCGTGAGTCTCAAAGACCTCCCCGAGCCACCCCGCGTTGAGCATCCGATGAAGTAACTCAACCGCCGGGTTAAAGCGATACATGTATCCCATCTGCACCACCAAATTCGCGGCGTCTGCCTTTTTCATGAGCCTCTCATAGGCGGGAAACGAAGCTCCCGCCGGCTTATCGAGATGGAGATGAAATCCGGCATCGACCGCGATTTCCGCATACTTGAGCAGATCCCTCACTTCCGTTTCAATCCCGACGACGGAGAGTCCTTCAACATGGAGCCCTTCCTCCAACGTGAGAAACGGGAAGTCCTTGTAGATCGGATTTTCTTTCGCCCTCGCGAGGAGTTCCGGATCCTCTTCAACGATCCCGACGACCTCCCACTCGTCACTCGCTTCGTAACCGCCGATCTTATTCGCATGAGGATGTCCCGTTCCGATTTGAAGATACTTCAGAATTGGTTTGCCGGTGAGCCCAAGAGAAACGGTAGGAAGCGCGGCGGCAGCGGCAAGAAGAGTTCGACGATTCATCATGCGAAGAGTCTAGGCTTCAACCGTCAAATCTGGCGAGCCCCCGAACGCGCCATTTCTTTCACCCTCCCCCGTAGGTTTGAGCGTGAGCGAGAACAAAACCGCGCCCGATTTCCTCGCTCACGCTCAGAGCTACTTTCCACATTTGATCGCCATTCCCGTAGGTTTGAGCGTGAGCGAGAACCAACACCGCGCCCGATCTCCTCGCTCACGCTCAGCGCTACCTTCCGCATCCGATCACAACCTCCCTCGTAGGTTTGAGCTTGAGCGAGAACAAAACCGCCGCCGATCTCCTCGCTCACGCTCAGAGCTACTTTCCGCATTTGATCGCCATTCGCAGGCTCACGGGAGCGGCTCGACTTCCGGGAGATTTTCCGCCATGCCTGCCCCGGTACGGCGAAGTTCGGTGATCGTCATTTCCCGCAACGCAATGACCCGCGCGCCGTATCGCGGATCGCGGGCGAGATTGGTGAGTTCCTCCGGGTCGGCGGAAAGATCATACAATTCCTCCGGCTCACCGGGCACGAGCGTCCGAATGTATTTGTGCTCGCCATCCACGAGCGACACCCACCACGGGACGGCGCCACGCATGTACATTTTTGCCTCAGAAACATCATCCTCTCCCACCGGCACCTCGTCGGCATTGGATCCATAGCTGTCACCCGTGTGGATTGTCAGGACAGCATGACCGCCCTCCGCAGCCTCCGGATTTTCCAGCAACGGCGTGAGATCTCGCCCGTGCATCTCCCACGGCAATTCGAGTCCCGCCGTTGCAAAAATTGTCGGCACAATATCGACACCCCCGACAGGATGACGACAGACCCTTCCTTCCGGGAACCGCGATGGCATCGAGACAATCATCGGCGAACGGATATTCGCGTCGTAGGGCGCCTTCTTGACCTGAAAGCCGTGCTGGCCCCAGGCGAAACCCTGATCTGAAGTGAAGATGATCATCGTATTGTCAATCTGCCCACTTTCCTCCAAACCTTTGACGAGTCGCCCGACACCTTCATCGAGCGAAATCACCGCCTGGTTCACCTGCCGAACCCACTCGCTTAAGGTCTTCTTCCCATCGGTTTTGATCCCGCCTTTCGATTTTCCACGCGCCAGGACGGGTTCCCCTTCACTTCCCTCGACCCATTGCTCGACGAGTCTGGAGTAGCTCGGCTTTCCAACTCTCGGCGGATAAATGTCTACGGGATCCTCCACCTTCGCATCCGGGTAGGCGCTCAGATGGCGCTCCGCCGGGGTGAAGGGGCCGTGGACACCGCCGTAGCAAACCCAGAGATACCATGGCTTGGAATCATCCCGACCCTCTTTCCCGGAAAGATAGTCAAGCGCCCAGTCGGTGTAGTTATCGGTCGAATAGCCCCCGGTCATGACCGGATCTCCACCGTTCTTTTCAATGAGTTGATCATAGTAATAAGCTCCCGAATTCTCCGGATAGCGGGGACGATTCCACACAATTTGATAATCCCAGTCCCGCCCGAATCCGGTGTCCGTTCCGGTGTGCCACTTGCCAATCTGTGCGGTTTGGTATCCCTGCTCACGAAAGACCGAAGGCCAGAACCGGCACTGCTCAGGATCATATTCGCTTCCAGGATAATCGCCCTCCATTCTCATCGATTCGATGCCGTAGGAATGATGACCGGTCAGGAGCGTCGCTCGTGACGGCATGCACCAGGTCCCGATCGTCGCATGATGAAATCGCACGCCCTTCTCTGCGAGAGCATCGATATTCGGGGTCTCAACCCAGTTGTAGGACTCCGGGTACGCCGAAACCGTGCGGTAAGAATGATCATCCGTGTAGATGAAAAGAATGTTCGGCTTCTCCTCTGCCAAACTGAAAAGAGGAAAAACAAGCAGATGAAAGCAAAGCCAACGAGACATGACGAGGTTTTGAACCAAATCTGAAATCAGATCAAGCCACAAAAAAGGGCAACCTTGCGGCTGCCCATATTTTTGTTGTTGGTTGTTAAGTGAGAGAAAGGCTTACCCGAGAACGCGGGTGTAAGTGTTGCTGCTGCCGTTCGAGAAGATATCACGGTAGGTCACGACGGTGACGTGGTAGCGATATGGCGTGCCACAGGGATAGTAGGCAGTGCGGCATTCCTGGCGGCGGCAGATCTCCATCGTGCGGATCTTGTAGATCTGCGGAGCGCAGTGACCGTGCTGTTGCTGTTGCTGTTGCTGGTGACCCCATGAAGGAGTGCCGTAGTAATGACCGGAACCGGCTTCAACTTCGGCGGTGAAACCGATGAGAGCGACCGTGGCGAGAGCAAGGGTGATGATAGTTTTCATTTTGTAATGGTGTTGAAGTTGTTACAAAAGGAAGACGCGCTGCCTGCACTTTCTATTCAGAGATTTTCTTTTTCCTGAAAACTCTTCTTTTCACCGTTCACTCCCCAACCACTCTAACAAAGCCTTAATTTCAACCGGTGACATTTGCGCCATCAATCCGGGAGGCATCAAAGACATTGAGACCTGCTCCCGCTTCACTATTTCTTTGTAGTCGTGCACAAACTCTTCACCATTGATATCAGCAAAGACACTCTGCCCCCCCTTTTGGCCTAACAAAAACCCTATTTTACTACTGCGATCTTCCAGTGTAATCACCCACGGTTCATACTGAGGAGCCACTTCTGCTCCCGGCTCCAGAATCGAACGCAAAAGATGTTCCCTTCCCCGCGCATGAATCGTCGAGAGATCCGGACCGCCCAATTTTCCGAAACCATCAGCTCGATGGCAAGCAGCACAGTAGCGGTGAAAAATGACACGCCCGTGATCCTGGATCTGCACCACGGACTGACCGCCCATATCCACCGCCGCGAGAAAACGCTCCCACCCTGCGAGATCATCCGCCGCAGGATATTCCCCATCCCCCGCGAGCGGAGTCGCGGGCCGTCCGATCACTTCCCTTGCAAAGCGGAGGACGCGTTTGGGAGTCACCTCATCGTCGCGGATTTCTTTGGCAAAAGCGACTGCCTCTTCCCGCTTTCCATGCACGAGAAGCGTCAGCATGATGTCGATCTTCAGCTCGACATCTGCCGTCGTGTAGAGTTCACGAAGGTCCGCGACGGAGAGAAAATTTTCGCGGTCAGCAAGAACCCGAAAAGCGGCCTTCTTCGTTTCCACAGAAACATCCTCGCGTTTCAAGCGTGCCCCAATCTGCTTCTGAATCGCGTTGTCATCGACTGCCTCCCCATCGAGCCGGGTCAGCGCCGTGATTGCGGCATGGAAGAGAACCGGCGAGGGCGGGTTGTTCACCATCGCCTCGACCGCCCCATGAGCGGCGAGGATCTTCTCATCGCTGATCCACTTCAGCGCGACGAGCCTGACGGTGGGATCCGGATCGGACAGAGATTGGATCGCCATTCCCGTGGGATCTTCAGGATTGTTTTTACGCCACGCGAGGAGCATCAAAGCGCGTTGATGAGCCGAAAATGATTCATCTTTAGGATCAGGTAAATACTGCCCGAGAAGTGTCGAGTTTCTTCCTCCGATGGAATTCACGAGCGCCGGAGCGAGCCAGGGGTCAGTCCAGTAATCGGGATCAGAAATCGCACCGTCGGCACGAGGCGCCCGCATCAAGGCGACGCGAGCCTCCGGCTCCGGCATGGGACGGGGCGCTGACTCCCAGCCGCTGATTTTCCAAACTGCGCCTTCTCCATGGAGCTTGTAGTCACTTTTGACCCAGTCACTGCAGTAGAGATCCCCATCGGGAGAGATCGCAAACGCGACGGGGCGAAAGTCCCCGTCCCCCTGCACGATGATTTCCTGTTTCGTCTCAAAATGCGTCCCCGCCCAACTCAGAGGATACCGCTCGATACGACGGTCCGCCCAGCTCGCGACATAGAGGTAGCCATGGTGAAAAATAATATCGCAGGGTGCTTCGCCCGTGCCATGAAGCATCGGGAGAGTTCCCGGCAGCTCTCCATCCCACGAGACAAAAGGATGCTGCCCGCTGCGACCGTATCGAAATTGATAGCCGTGGTCAGCCCCCAACATCGTAAAGTGAAGCCGACTCGGCGGGCGTGAGCCGGGGTCGTTATCCGTCGCAAAAACATAGCCACCGGGAGCATGAACGACTCCGAACGGGTTCCAGAATCCCGTCGAGTATCGTTGCAGGCCTTCACCGGAGGCATCACACCACCAGATGTTCCCCCCTTCCCCCTCATCACTGATCTTTCGTCCGTCACTCCCGATGAGGGTGTAGGGGGCACCGAGGTTCTCCCCAATCCCGAACATCAAATTTCCTAGGTCATCAAAGGTGATCCCTGAACAGCCGTTGTGCGGGTAGGTGCCTTCCGTTTCGAGAAAGACCAGCTTCCGCTCGACCCGGTCAGGATCCGCGACCCCGTCATGATTGTCGTCCCAGAGACGGAGGACCTCGTTTCGCGTCGCCACGTAAATAGCGCCGGTCTCGGGGTGGGTCGCGATGTCCATCGCCGCGACGAGGTTCGTGTCGTAAAAGACGGACCGGTTGTCGGCGACACCGTCTCCATCGGTGTCTTTGAGCCAGACAATCTGATCGTTCTCGGGACCTTCGTATCCATCGGGTCGAAAGTGGGTATTCGACTCAATCGCGAGGAGCTTCCCACTTTGCGTAAACGTAATTCCTGTGGGCGTTTTGATCAGGTCCGATCCTGCAAAACGCTCGATCGACATTCCTTCAAGCAATGGGCGCGGTGGCTCCGCAAAAAGCGGGGAAGCGCCCAGGAGGACATAAATGAGGAGGCACCGATTCATGACTCCAATATTCAGCGGGTCGAGTCGGACTGACAAGAACGCAATCAGGAGAATTGTGCGCCTCCTCTGGTTCGAACACGCACCGCGAATAGCGACCTAGGCAAAAGATTCTGCTAACCCTTTCCTCATCGCATCGACCGGTGCCTGCTGATTGAACCAGAACTCAAACGCGAAAACGCCCTGCCAAAGCAACATACTGAGACCGTTCGCCGCTTTTGCCCCGGCTGCCTCAGCGTCGTTGATGAGCCGGGTTCGCGGAGGCGCGTAGATCATGTCATAAACGAGATGATGAGGCTCGATCAAACGCTGCGGCACGACCTCGGGATCAGTCCGCTTCATTCCGACTGAAGTAGCATTAATAATCAAATCGATCTGTCCCAGCTCCCGTTCGAGTGATTTCTCATCCCACGGGATCGAGACAAGTCGATTCGCCGGTCCCTCGAGACGGTCGGGATCGATGAAGAGTTCGTGCAACTCCTGCTTCAAAGCGTCTGCTTTCTCCACGGTCCGGTTCACGAGGACGAGTCGGTCGCAATGATCCATCGCACACTGCACCGCAGCCGCTTTGCCGGCCCCGCCGCCCGCTCCGATGATCATGATCCGAAGATCGGTCAAATCCATGGAGAATTCCTCACGGATCGCTCTTTTCAGCCCCGGCCCATCGGTGTTGTGCCCGAGCATCTCATCGCTATCAAACGCAACGGTGTTGACTGCGCCGATCCGCCGGGCGACTTCGGTCATGCTGTCCACGGCGTCGAAAACGCCACCTTTGTGGGGAATGGTGACGTTGGTCCCGGTGAACCCGGAACTTTTCATGAGTTTCAACCCCTCTTCCAACTCATCCGGCGTGAGATGAATGCGGACATATTGAGAATCAATCCCGGCGGCACGCAGCGCGGGGTTGTGCATTTGTGGAGAACGCGAGTGCTCAACCGGGTCACCGATCACCGCGAGGGAAACGGGATGATCGAGCCCCTTCGTGGCCGCCGGCCAGTCCTGCAAATCGGAGAAAGTATAAACGTCTTTAGCTTCGGCCATAGTGATGCCGGAAAACATAGACAGTGCGCCCCGACAACGCAATGAAATCTGCTGAGTCAGAAGAGTCACCGGCAAAGTCACCGGGGACAGAGTCACCGGGGACAGTAGTATCAGATTGTTCAAGCGGATTTTTTGACGATTTTTTGGCGAA
>CAZOUP010000044.1:0-37175 GCA_964583035.1 uncultured Akkermansia sp. | reverse complement strand
CGACGAGACGAGCCCGGTTCACGACGTAGGGGATTTCCGTGATGATGATTTGTTCGCGCCCTGATGGTGATTGCTCGACCGTGGCACGCCCCCGCACCCGGATCGATCCGCGACCGGTCCGGGAATACTCGTGAACGCCCTTCATTCCGAGAATCGTACAACCGGTCGGGAAATCAGGCCCTTTGATTAACTGGAGGAGTTCCTCATGGGTGATGTCCGGATTGTCGATCGTGGCACAGACGCCGTCGATGACCTCGCCGAGGTTGTGTGGCGGAATGTTAGTCGCCATGCCGACGGCAATACCGGTTCCGCCGTTGACGAGCAGGTTTGGAACCGCCGCCGGGAAAACAACCGGTTCCTGACGGGTTTCGTCGTAGTTCTGAACGAAATCGACGGTGTCCTTCTCCATGTCCGTCATGAGGACATGACCGACGTGAGTGAGACGGGCCTCAGTATATCGCATCGCCGCCGGGGGATCGCCCTCGACGGAACCGAAGTTACCCTGACCTTGAATCAAAATTTCCCGCATCGTCCATGGCTGCGCCATGTTCACGAGGGTGGGGTAGATTGTCGCTTCGCCGTGCGGGTGATAGTTGCCGGAGGTATCACCACAAATTTTGGCGCACTTTCGATAATGCTTGCCCGGGGCGAGCCCGAGATCATTCATTGCGAGAAGGATGCGTCGCTGCGAGGGCTTCAAGCCATCACGGGCGTCAGGTAGCGCCCGTGAAATAATCACCGACATAGAATAGTCGAGGAACGAATTCGACATCTCGTCAGCCACGGAAATGGGCTCGATGTCTCTTTCGTAGGGCGGGATTGCGGGAGTTTCGTCTGCCATGGGAAAATGACCGCTTCGCGGTCAGGAGAAAAAAATTTGAGAAGAAAAGGAGTCGAGAAGCTTGTGATTAGATATCCAGATTTCGGACACTGAGTGCGTTGTCTTCGATGAAGCGGCGGCGGGGTTCGACGACGTCACCCATGAGGATCGTGAACATTTTGTCTGCCTCGACCATGTTATCGTCGTCCATTTTGACGCGGAGGAGTTTGCGGTTTTCCTTCTGCATCGTCGTGACATAAAGCTCCTTCGCGTTCATCTCGCCGAGACCCTTGAAGCGCTGCAACTGCATTCCGCGTTTACCGATTTCGGTGACGGTTTCGAGAATCTCCGGAACACTGAAGACAGGGTGCGATTTCGCATTTTCGCTGTCGCTTTCAAGGACTTCAAAGAGGGGGCTGTCCTGTGAGGAGAAGTGTTCAATCGGCAGTCCCAGCTCGGAAAGGCGGGAGAGCACTTTCTGAATCGGCTTCGCTTCGTGAATCTCAATGAGGCGACCGCGACGGATCACTCCGCGTTCGGCCGCGACGGAAGAGGCGGGCGGTGCGGTGGGATCGACAGGGGCTTCGGTCTCAGAGTCACTGGCCTCAAGAGTCGTTTCAGCCCCTTCCTCGACTTCAACTACTTCGACCGGAGCGACTTCTTTTCTCCCGAAAAGGTGAAGATCACGATTTTCAGCCGCGAAATCCCGGAGGTCGGATTCCTCAACGAAATACTTCACGTGGATGTTATTTCCGTCGCGGATCTGAACGAGATATTCAGGGAGTTCGTCGCCTTTGCCTGCGGCGAGATATTCTTCGAAATCGCCGGAGTTCCGGGTGATGACGTTGTTGTAACGGCTCAGCTTGGAAAGCAGGGTCAGGATTTCGCGGAGGGCTTCCGAACTCACTTCCTCCTCACTTCCAATAATGCGGAGACGAGCATCCTCGGAACCAAGGTCGATGAGGATTTTGCTCAAATCTTCGTCATCCGCGACATACTGCTCCTTTTTCTTCCGTGTGATTTTGTAGAGCGGAGGCTGCGCGATGTAAACGTAACCTGCCTTCACGAGCGGAAGCATCTGGCGGCAGAAGAACGTCAGAAGCAGTGTGCGAATGTGAGAGCCGTCGACGTCCGCATCGGTCATGATAATGACTTTGTGGTAGCGAACTTTCTCGAGATTAAATGCGCCTTCCTGATCCCCGTCGCCGATCCCGGCTCCGAGGGCGGTGATCATGGTTTGAATCTCCTTGTTTTGAAGGACCTTGTCCAAACGTGCCTTCTCGACATTGATCAACTTACCGCGGATCGGCAGGATTGCCTGTGTTCGGCGATCACGGCCCTGCTTTGCGGAACCTCCCGCTGAGTCGCCCTCGACAATGTAGATTTCAGATTCCTTCGGGTCGCGTGACGAGCAATCAGCCAGTTTTCCGGGCAGACCGCCACCGGTCATCGCCGATTTGCGGACTGTCTCGCGGGCCTTTCGAGCCGCTTCCCGCGCACGGGCGGCATTGAGGACTTTCTCGACGAGCTTCTTCGCGAGCGCTGGGTTTTCCTCGAAAAATGCAGTCATCCCCTCGTAGACGATCGAGCCAACGACGCCTTCGACCTCGTTGTTGACGAGCTTTTCCTTGGTCTGGGAACTGAAGCGCGGGTTCGGGTGTTTCACGGAAATGACCGCCATGATCCCTTCGCGGGCATCTTCTCCGGAGAGCGCGGGATCCTTGTCCTTGAGCAGCTTATTCGCCTTCGCGTAGTTGTTGATCGCACGGGTCAGAGCACCGCGAAAGCCCGAGAGGTGCGCGCCGCCATCGCCATTCGGAATCGAGTTCGCAAAGCAGAGGACGTTCTCGTGATAGTCCCCGGTGTATTGGAGGACAACATCGGCGTAACATTCGTCTTCGAGCGTCTTGCCATCGTCATCGATCTCAACCATGCGCTTTCCGCGAAGCACGATTGGATTTTCATGCGCCAGCTCTTTGTTTTCGCCCATCTGACGGACGAACTCGACGATGCCGTCTTCGTAGTAAAAGTCCTTGGAGCGTTCCGTATCACCGCGCTCATCAACAAGGTGGATTTTGACGCCGGGGTTTAGGAAAGCGAGCTCGCGGAGGCGGGCAAGGAGGTAATCGAAGTTAAATTCGATGCCGCCGGTGAAAATCGTCGCATCGGGGAAAAAGGTGATCTTCGTCCCGGTTTCAGTTTTGTCATCGAGCTCACCGATCACTTCGAGAGGCCGCGTCGTTTTACCGCGTTCGAACTCGATCAGGTAAACTTTCCCATCGCGGCGAATTTCACATTTGAACCAATCGGAAAGAGCGTTCACACATTTCGCGCCGACCCCGTGGAGACCGCCGGAAAATTTATAGGCACCCTGTCCAAATTTACCACCGGCATGAAGTCGCGTGAGGACGAGTTCGACGGCGGGAATACCGGACTTCTCGTGCATATCGACCGGAATACCGCGGCCGTCGTCTTCCACGGTGAGCGAGCCATCCGAATTCAGGGAAATCGTAATGAAATTACAATGTCCCGCGAGGTGCTCATCGATCGAGTTGTCCAGCACCTCGAAAACGGCATGGTGGAGTCCCCGCTCGGTGGCCGGATCTCCGATATACATTCCGGGGCGTTTGCGGACCGCATCGAGACCTTCGAGTTGGTTGATTTGACTGGCGTCGTAATCACCGGTCGGCTTCGGCGGGGTGTTGTCTTCAGCAGGATCTGACATAGGGAATTCCTCGGGGATGAAAAACAGGAAACAACGCAGTGGGAGGGGCAGAAAACCTCTCCCGGAAAAAGCGTGTTCCGATCCTGTCACTATGGCGAGGAAGCGCGAAAGATCAACGGTTTGCGGCCTTTTCAGGCGGTAAAAACGCCCCTTTTTCAGGGTTTTTTGCGATCTGTTCTTAAGAACGCTTAAGAATCCCTATTTTTGAGAAATTTCGACCAAAAATGGACGCGGAATTTGTACACCAAACAGGGTTAGGTCGATGACCTAACCCTGTTGAATGGAACTCTTTTTCCTTATCTTAATCCTTTTCCTTTTATCCGATCTGCAACCGTAGGAAAAAGAAAAAGAGTGAAGTGCGGGGCGACTCAGTTTTCCTTCATAAAGGCGACGAGGTCGGCGACGTCCTGCGCGGTGAGCCCGAGTTGAGCGGCAGACATCATGAGGCTGCGCTTCATTTTCGGGGTGCCTTTGATTTGGCCCTTGGGAATCATTTGGGTGACGCCGCCCATGCTCACCGTGATGAGTGGATTGCCCTCCTGGATGACCATGCCGTGAATGGTTTTGCCGTCATTCATTTTCACCTCGGTTCCGTCAAAGCCGTGGGCAATGTCAGCACTTGGATCGACAATGGAGAGCGCGATCACTTCTGCGGTCTGGGTTTTGCCCCAGCCATCGAGAGCGGGTCCATACTGCACTCCCATGCCGCCGATTTCATGACACATGATGCATCGCGCCGAGGTCATCTTGCCTTTCACCGGATCGCCGGTGAGGGCGAGAACCTGCTCGACGGTGATCGCGTTTTTCATGGCCTCGTCCGGTTCCGGAGTCGTGATCTCCTGAATCACCACTTTGGCCGGGTCGTAGATGCCACGCTCTTTCAGCAGGGTCATGAGGTCGTAGGACTGCCAGTGGTTGTTCGCCCGGTTCATGAGCCACCAGGTGGCGTCGGCTTTGAGCGGAGTGTCCAGCATCGCCAGATTCAGCATCGCATCGACCGCAGTCTTCGTGTTGATGAACGCAATCGCATCGAGCGCCTGTTTCCGGAGTTTCTGGGAGATCCCTTCGTTCTTCACGCGAATGGTGAAGTCATCGACGGCAGAGGAGAGGTGAAGGCGCCAGGCGATCGCGGCAAACGGCTCGCTCCAGGCGCGTGAATCTTCGCTTCCCATGGCGGCTTTGATCGCCTCATAGACTTCTTTCTCTTTGCCGGCGGCACCGGTTCCGAGGGCTTCAAGATAGCTGCGATCTTCTCCGTCGAATCCGGAAGCAACCATGACGAGAATTTCTTTCGCGGTCTCGATCGTCTCGTTGCGCATTGAGAGGGCGACCTCGCGGCGGACGGCGGGGTTCTCATCAGCAGCCAAACGCATCGCGCTGGCGAGGAAGTCGAGGTTCGCCCGACGCATCGCACGGTAGGCGGCGATCTTCAGCTCCGGCGTGGCCTGCTCGGCGGGATAACCGGCGACACGCGGGCCACTGATGCCGAGTTGGTAGAGGAGATAAACGGCGCGTGCCTGAATGTAGGGATTCTCATCCTTGAGTAGTTCCGCGACCGGATCGAGGGCGGCGCGGCCCTGAGCCTTGAGCCGCTCGAATCCCATCGCGCGCACGTTGGGGGCAGGGGATTTGAGGGCGAGAATCTGACCTTCGATGGTGTCGAGATCGATTTCCGGAATAACGGGCTTGAAGCCCTTCGGAGCGATTCGATAGATCGCGCCGGAACAGGTTTCATCGAGATCCTGGTGACCGCCGACCCGGGGGTCATACCAATCGGAAACGTAGAGTGCGCCGTCAGGGCCAATCGCGATGTCGGAAGGGCGGAAGAGGGTTTTCGTTTCATTTCGCACACTGTCGCTGCCACCGAGGAAATCGGAGCCGGCGAAACGTGATTCGGCATCCCTTCCGTTCTCGTGCTCCCCGGCGGGGTTACTCGTCATGAAATCCATGCGGTCGAGTTTGAATCCGGCTCCTTCGAGTTCCGGCTGATAGCCGAAGACGACATTCCGACCCGGTTCACAGGCGAGGAAAGTTCCGATCCAGTCTTCACCGAGGGCACCGTTTTCGTAGTAGACATTCCCGGTCGGTGAGCCGCCGCCGTAGACATCACCAGCGGGGGTGATGCCGGGATCATCCTGACGCCATTCTGCAGTCGCAATGGTCTGGCCGGGGCGCTTGTCGACGCGCCAGGTGCGCTGACCGTCGTTTGAGGAGAATCCAAAATTGGCATACTCCATGACCCAACTCACGCGGCAGGCGGGCGGGTCGTCGTTGTCATTTTGAAAGACATCGCCGAAGGAATTGATCGATTGCTCGTAGGAGTTCCGATAGTTGTGACCGATGATCTCGGCGTCAGTGCCGTCGGGATTCATGCGGACCGTGAATCCGCCGACATAGGTGTGGCCGTCATCACTGGCCTCTCCGGCGAGGGCGGCGCTGTCGTGTGGATATTCGAAGGGGCCGATCGGCTTGGGGCGGTAGGATCCGAAAACCGAAAATGTTTTCCCGGATTTGTCGGTGAACTTCGCTCCGCAGTTTCCGGAATTGAAATACCATTTCCCATCGGGGCCGACAGTGACCGAGTGGAGCGAGTGGTCGTGGTTTTGGCCATTGAAACCGGTGAGAAGGACCTCGCGCTTATCGATCGCAGGGTCGAACTTGAGGTCGCGATCTTCGTCGGTATAAACGAGAAGGTGAGGGGGCTGTGAGACCACAATCTGGTTGTCGATCACGGCGACACCGAGAGGAGCAACGAGGAGCGGCTCCTGGACAAAGGTGTGGCTTGAGTCGGCGGTGCCGTCTCCGTTCGTGTCTTCGAGCACCATGATGCGATCGCCTTCCGGCTGACGTTCGTGATTTTTGCGATAGCGGACTCCTTCGGCGACCCAGATGCGGCCGTCTTTATCGATGTCGATATTTGTCGGATTATAGAATTGCGGCGACGTCGCCCAGACCGTGACTTCGAGACCTTCGGGCACGACAAAAAGTTCTTCAGGAACAATTTCTGCATCGGCATGGGGGAATTTGGGCGCTTCATCCTGGGCCGGAAGGGGGCTCGTCAGGATCAAGCTGGAAGCCAGGCCGGCAATGAATCCGAACGAGAGGGGGGATTTGAGTTTCATAGAAATTTAAGGAGATTTTAATTCTGTGCCACGAGTCGCCGAATTCAAGCAGGAGCCAAGCCTCAATGACGCTAAAGATCGAGGGATTGGAACGATAGAATGCTTGCCAATCAGGCCTCGGGTCGGAGAGTGTGCGTGAGATGGCCGTTCATTCCAAGCCTTTATTGATCTTCGATTTCGATGGCACTCTTGCCAATACTCTCGAAACCGGGATCGGCATTTTTAACGAACTCGCTCCCGGCTATGGGTTGAAATCGGTGACGCTTGATGAGGTGCAGGAACTGCGGAAACTGAACACACGGGCTCTTCTTGATCAGCTCGGGATCTCGCGCCTACTTGCCGTGAAGCTGGGAGCTCACATTCGTAAGGTGCTCCACCAGCAGATGGATGAAGTGGAGATGATCCACGGCATGAAAGAGGCGGTGCTGGAACTCCATGATGCCGGCTTCCGACTGGGAGTCTTAAGTTCGAATTCGGCGGACAATGTCAGGCTGGTATTGCGTCGCTTCGGTTTGCTGGATTGCTTTTCTTTTATCGAAGCGGGGGTGAGCCTTTTCGGGAAATCTCATCGAATCCTCAGCGTGTTGAGAAAGGAAGCCCGGGAACCGGGCTCTGCGATCTACGTGGGCGACGAAACCCGTGACATGGAAGCGGCGAGAGACAGCAAGGTCAGTGGTCTTGCGGTTTGCTGGGGGGCGAATGGCCGGGAGGCGATGGAAACCGAGGGACCGGAGTTCTGCATCGATCACCCTGAAGAGCTTATCGTTTGCGCCCGTTCTTTCGAAGCGAGGGTTTAAAGGTCAGTCCCAAACCCAGTGCTTGAGCCTCATCTGCTCAGCGAGGTTTGATGCCTCGATTGCTCTCGGGCCGTTCTTTCGGGAAAGGGTGTCCGCCATTTTGATCGCGGCGCGCCAATCTTTGTTTTCCTCAAGGATTCGGATGGCGAAAAAACCGGCGCGGAAAACCCATTCCTGAGTTTTGAGATCGGCATCCGCAGAAAGTCCGACTTCTGAGTCGGAGGAGCTCTCGACAATCGAGCGATAGAGTTCGAGTGCGACCTCTTGGTTTCCGATTGCTTCGAGGCAGCGGGCTCTTCGCAGAGCGGCTGAGTAGCGCCAATAAGTGGGGGCCGCAGCGAGCGTTGAAAGATCGGAGAATTTTTCCGCCGCTTGAAGCAGAAGCGCTTCATCCTGTCCCGCCGCGAGTGCTTCCAGATACCAGGCATATCCGGTGTCAGCGAGAGCTGCGAAATGCATCTCTGAGTTTGGGGTAGCCATTTCGATAATCTCTGCGAAAACGTTTCGCGCTTCATTGAAGCGGTCCAGTTTCAAAAACAAAAGCCCGAGCCCGTGTCGTCCTTCAATGACATACGGACCCTTACCGTAGGCAATTTTTTTCCAGGCAAGGATTGCTTCATCACCGGGTGGGCTTGATTTGGCGGCAAAGAGTGGCGCGAGATCCGAGAAGGGGGATTCAGGAAACTCCCCCGCGACGCGGTCGAAGAGCAGGTTCGCTTCCGAAAGGCGATTTTCTTCGAAGTAGCTTCGTGCGAGGAGCATTGCGACCTCGGCAAAGTAGTCTGAGCCCGGCCACTCGCGGAGAAAGGTTTCCGCTCTTTGCGTGAAGTTCAGAGCATTGTTGTCGATCAATTCGAGCCAGACTCCGGTGTAATCAAGTCGCTCGTTTTGTGAAAGTGTCAGGGCCTGCGTTCTCAGTGATTCGAAAATGAGGCGGGCTGCTTGGGGGCGGGCCGGAGCTTGATTGAGATGGATTTCAGCAAGGGCGAGCTGTGCCTCGACCCGATTGGGATGAGACGGGCTTTCACGAATAAAAGATTGGAGATATGTCAGGGCATCGGGCTCCGCCCGAGCCGCACCGTAGAGGCCTGCGAGGTAAGTGATGTTGGCGACTCTCACCGAATTTGGAGCGAGCTTTTTGAGGGAGTCTTGAAGAAGGAGGAATGATTCAAAATCTTCGGCCTTGAGGGTCGTGAGCGCGGCGTTGTAGAGACTTCGGTGGCGATTCTCAAGGCTTCCCACTTCGGAGAGTCGCAAAAATTCCTCACTCGCCTTTTCGAATCGAGCGGACTCATAGTCAGCGGAGGCGAGAGCGTGCTTTTCATGAAGGAGGAAATCGGGAGTATTCACGAGGTCTGCGGAAATCGAGCTGACATCGGAGGGGGCTTCCGTCCATCTCAGGAGACGGATTCTGACTTCGTCTGCGTAAAAATTTCCCGGGTGCTTTTTCGTCCACGCGTCGAGCCGGGGCTGCAAAGTCTCTTCATCAGGTTCTGTGATTGTGAGGAAAAAGGAGGCCCCGGTGGCGAGGGGAGCCTCATCGCCGGAAGCCCATGACTCAATCGTCTCGCGCGGCACTTTTACCATGGCGGTCTTTTCAGCCTGCTCGAGGATGAGGAATTTCCGAAGGCGGTTCTTTTCGTCAGTTTCTTCGCGGATCGATTCCAAAATCAATTTGAATGCTTCGGAGGTCCGACCGAGTTGGATCAGATTCCAGGATTGCAGATTCAGTTTAATGAGCGGATCGATCTGATCTCCCGCCGCGCCAAGCCGCTTCAGCGCGGCTTCGTGGTCAGAGGTTTTTCCGCAAATCAAAGCCGCCTGGAGGTTCGCGTCCGGTGTCGTGATCGACGAAATGGTTCCCAATAACTCATTCGCCCCGGCGGCGTCGCCCAGCATCGCGAGGCAAAACGCGTGATTAAGTCTTATGGTTTCGCCAGGATCGCCGGGGAGTCCACGGAGAGGACCGTATGCCTCGATCGCATCGGCGAATCGAAGTTGTTTCTGTAGCGCGAGGGCGGACCAGCGAAGTCTCGCCGGTGAGGGAGCGAGCGAGGGATTCCGGTCCAGCCATTGCACGGCCTTGGCGGTGTCGTCATTCTTCACCCACGCTTCGAGAAGTCGCGACGTCACGAATTCTTTTTCGACCTCGCCGGCTCCTTCCGATTCCAGGGTGTCCCAGGCTTTGAGAAGATGGTCCGAAGCTGTTCCGTAACGGGAATCGGCGAGGGCGCGGCAACCGTCACGAAACGAGCTTAGGTCTGAAAGGCTTTCTTGAGAAACGGATATTCCCCCAAAGGCCAGCCAAAGACAGCCGCTGACCACAAGGCTAAACCATCGTCGAAGGGGGTTCATGTCAGGATCACTCTGTGGTGTGACTTTTAACAAAGTCGATCATCTTTGCCGGGTCGCCTCCAGTGCTCCAAACCGCGCGAAGAAAATCAGCGGGTGCAATCTGATGCGTTCTCAAAAAGTTCCGGTCTCCGCCACAGCAAAACATGATCTCAGGATCGAGCTCGCCCCTGAGTTTTCCGACCGCTTTCATGATGATGCGGGGAAGCCAGGTGATGCCGTCGAGATCCTCGCCTTTCCCTGGAAGATCGGCAGGTTTGATTTCACGGGTGCCGAATTCGCGATCCATCTCCCACTTGAAGTAATCGCGGCGGGCGCTCGCGACTAAAATCGCGGTGGTCAGAGTCGGTTCGCCGCCGTCTCCGAAGTCTTCGACAAAGTCGAAAAACTCCCGAGGTTTGTAGCCGAAGGATTTCAGGAATGCCTCATCGGCTTCGGTGTAGTAACCGGTGAAATCTTCGTCGCCGCCGCGATATCGCTCAAGGCAGCGCTCGAAAAGTTCGGTGAATTGGGTGTCCCACTGGTAGTTGTTCATCGCTAGGTAGACGTCGGGACTCTGCTTCACTTACTGAGTTCGAGCATTTTCATGATCGGAGCTTTGGCCCGCTCACGTGTTGTTTCGTCGAGCTGCACCTGCGGGCTGAGATCCCGCAGGCAGAGATAGAGTTTCTCCATCGTGTTCATCATCATGTAGCGGCACTCGGCGCAGGCGCAGTTGTCAGTCGGGCCGGGAATTAAGTTTTTGTCAGGGACTTCGCGGCGGAGCCGGTGCAGCATGTTCGCCTCGGTCACGATGATGATATTCTGCGACTCAGTCTCTTTGCAGAAGTCGACCATCTTCTCGGTCGAGCAAACGACGTCAGCGAGAAGGCGGACCGCCGTGGTGCACTCGGGATGAGCCACCGTGACGGCATCGGGGTATTCGTCTTTGATCCGTTGAATGCTGTCGCGCGTGAACTCAACATGGACATAACAATTGCCGTTCCAGAAATCCATCTCCCGCCCGGTCTGCTGCGAAACCCAGGCACCCAGGTTTTGGTCGGGGACAAAAAGAATCGGTCGGTCTGCCGGGGCTGCTTCGACGATTCGCACCGCGTTGCCACTCGTGCAGATCACGTCGGAGAGCGCTTTCACGGCGGCCGATGAGTTGATGTAAGTGATCACGTAGTAGTTCTTTTCCTTATTCTCTTCGAGGAAAGCACTGAGGTCTTCAGCAGGGCAGGAATCTTCGAGTGAGCAGCCGGCGTTGGCATCGGGAAGGACAACTGTTTTCTCCGGATTGATCATTTTCGCGGTTTCGGCCATGAAATGGACACCGCAAAAGGCGATCACATCAGCGTCGGTCTCCTGAGCCCGGAAGGCGAGGCCGAGCGAGTCGCCGACGTAGTCAGCGATTTCCTGGATCTCCGCGATCTGATAGTTGTGGGCGAGAATCACCGCGTTCCGCTCTTTCTTCAGAGCAAGAATGTCGGCGCGCAGGTCGGTTGAACTTAAGGTGGTTGTCATGGGGGGGTTATCCGATCACAGAGGGGTTGAAGCCCATTTTTACGGGCAGTTCTGTCGAAGTGTCAGGATCGATTTTGCTGTCGCCGGAAATGGCGGCACCGTCTTTCAAGTCGATTTCGGTCGCGTGAACATCGCCGGTGACAGAGCCCGTGCGGGAAATGCGAACGGGGCCGGAGCAGATCAAATTTCCGATCAACTGCCCCTGAATGTCGGCTCGCCGGGCTTTCACCCCGTCGGGAAATTCAACAACGCAGTTCTTTTCGATGAGCAGCTTCCGGCAATAGAGGTTGCCTCTAACAACGCCCGAATGGCGGAAAACAGCGTCCCCTGAGCAGTCGACGAGCGCGTCGATGCTTCCGTTCACGGTCAAATGGTGGCAGGCGATTTCACATTTTTTGAGTCCGCCTTTTCTTCCGATGACGATGTCTCCACGCGTGCGCAGGGTATGATTTTTCTGCGTCTTGATCTCGTAGTTCGCGAGGCTGATGTAGACGCTGCATCGCTCACACTGCGTCGATTTCGCGAAGCGTGAAACTTGTTGAATGTGATAACAGCGGAAGCAGCGGACCTCGAGTTCGGTCGTGGCATCGACTGCTTTGCGTCGTTTGTCGGGTGCCTGATAATTCGGCGGCATTTTTTTCGCGTCATCGGAAATGACGGGCCCCTGCGACTGAATCAGAGCTGCCATGGAGCCTTCTGCGAGAGTTTCTTTCCCCTGCGCCCGATCACCGAGGGAGGTGGAGCCTGAGGAAACTGGAGAAGCTTCCTCTTCCTCCTCGCTGGAAAGCCCGAAAAACGCGCCGGCGGAAATGCCCTCTTCGATTTTCTCATCCTTTTCGTGCGGCTTCGGCAGGGGCTTGGCCTTTCGCTCTTTGTCTTCAGCGGAGATGACCCATGATTCGTCGGTCGCTTCTGATTCCTCAGGGGTTTTGTCGGGTCCGTCCCAGACGAAGGGAGCTTCCTTTTTCTTTTCAGGAGCCCGCAATTCCGCAAGGCCACTGACGCGGAGACCGGGATTGGGAATCGCTTTCCCTTTCAGGACCCGGAAGTGATCTCCGCAATCCTTACAGAACGATGAGATTACGAGCGACGGTTCCTCCTGCGCGTGACCGCAGGAAGGGCAGGTCAGCTTGATTCTTTTGGTCTTGTTTAGCTTACGAAACACAACGTGATCGGAGTGGGCGAATACGAAAAACGCGCCGGAGTGATTCGGCGCGTCTCCGTGACCGGAATTCGATCATGAATTCCAGCAGAATGAGTGAGAAAATTAGTTCGAGCCGCTGTCTCCGGAAGAAGAACCTCCGGAAGAAGAACCTCCGGAATTCGGGGCGGGTGTGGAAGCGGGCTTCGAGGCACCGAGCTTGGAAGGAGCGCCTACGGTGGAGGCTCCCATGAAAGCGGCGCCTTCTTCGATCGCGAGCTTGCCGGCGACAACGTCCCCGTGGAGTTCAGCGTTCTGCTTCAACTCGCAGCGGTCGGTCACGGTGATGTTCCCGTGCACTTTGCCGAAGACGACGACCGAGCGGGTTTTAATGTCGCCCATGATCTGCGCGTTCTCACCGACGGTGAGATCACCTTCGGAATTGACCTCGCCTTCGATGCGACCATCGATGATGAGATCATTTGAGAAACGAAGCTTGCCTTTGATTTCAACGTCGCTGGAGAGGATGTTTTTACTCGAAGTCATGGAGGGAGAAGTCGCTTTCGGTCTGCTGCTGAAATTGTCTCCGCCACCCGAAGGAGCCGAGGATTTGTCACCGGAATTCGGATCGTCGTCTTGATTGATGATTTGCTTAAGCACGGCGAGAAATTTTTAAATTTTTAATCTTGAGGTTGAGGCGATTCCTAACCTTCAGCCGAAATATACTATAATCATTCAGAAATTAAAAGATCTTCTGCGGGATATGACCATATTTCGCTCAATGTGGGGTGATAATGGGGGATTTTCAGGAATTCGTTCGTCGTCGAACCGAAATGCATCGCGACGACGAGTTCGTGAATAATCTCGACGGCTTCCGGCCCAACTACCGAAGCGCCAAGGATTTCCCCCGTTTTCGTGTCGGCCATCATTTTCACGAAGCCGTGGGTTTCCCCCATGACCATCGATTTCCCGTGGTCATCGAAGGGATAGGTGGCCGTCGCGAAATCGCGCCCCGCTTTTTTTGCTTCCGCCTCTGACATTCCCACCATCGCGACGGCAGGATCGGTAAAAATGCCGAGAAGCTTGAGTCGATAGCTGATTTGCTTCTTCGCTTCCGTCGTGAAACCGAGGTCCACCGCCGCGTTGTGCGCCGCGATTTCACCCTGCTCGATCGCGATGTGGACGATTTCATGGGGACCGCAAACGTCGCCGGCTCCGTAGATGTGCGGTGCGGACGTGACTTGAGAAACGTCGCAGGCAAGGTGGGGACTTTTCTCGTTGAGTTTCACGCCCGCCTTTTCGAGGGCGAGGCGTTCAGTGTTGGGCGTTCGCCCGAGGGCCTCGAGGATCTCTCCTCCCATTACCGTGATCTCCTCGCCGTCCTTTTCAAAAACGACCGCTTTTTGTCCGGAGACTTCGTCACGGAAGACGCGTTTCAGGCTTGTTCCGGTATGAACGGTCATGTTCTCCCGGGCTTGCAGGGCTTCCTCGAGAGCCTTGGCCACATCGAGGTCGGAGCCGGAAAGGAGTTGTCCACTCCGCTGAATCACGGTGACATCCCGCCCGATCCCTTCGAGGTAGCAGGCCATTTCGAGAGCAATCGCGCCGCCGCCGAGAACGATGACGCTGTCAGGGATGGATTCCGCTTCGAGGACATCATCACTGATCCAGGAGCCGGTTTCTTCGAGGCCCTCAATCGAAATGCGTTTCACTTTCGAACCCGTCGCGATGAGCGCGGAGCGAAACTCGATTTCCTGCATGATTCCATCGTGGAGGGTCGCGGTGACCGAATTGGGGCCGGAGAAAGAAGCGGTTCCGCGGATGAGATCGAATCGGCCATCGGCAAGCTGCCCCTGACGATATTCGGCAAATTCCCCGATGAGACGACGTTTCCGCGCGATGATTTCGTCCGGGTGGACTTCCGTTTCCCCGGCACGCAGTCCGAATTCCTCAGCCCTCCGCATCGAGCGGGCGCGGTTTGCGGATTCGATCAAGGTCTTCGATGGCATGCAACCGCGCAGGATGCAGAGGCCGCCCAGCTCTTCGGCCCCATCGATCACGGCAGTTTTCATGCCGAGGTCGTGGGCGGTGCGGGCGGCGGCGTATCCGGCGCTTCCGCCACCGATGACTAAAAAATCGTAAACTGGGGTCATTCTGCTTTGTGTATCGACAATTTCTGGACTTGGCACGATGAAAGAAGCATTCTTCGCTCTGCTGAGTCTGTTTGAAAGCATCAATGATGACGAAAATCCCCCTGCAAACCTTACGGATCCCCTGCCTTCTGCTTTTTGGCTCCTTTCTCGTCTCCTGTGAGAAGCCGGAGTTGTCAGCTCCGGAACCTTCCGCTCCCGAAGTGAGCCAAGCGACGGTGACCTCCGGTGGGCCGATCATCTCGGAAGCGTCCGAGCCTGCTCCTGCTCCTGAGGCTGTCGGTGAAAGGCCCGATTTCACTCAACCCGAGCTCGAAGTTTATCTCGAGGGTGACACCATCGTGATTCAAGGGGCATTGAAGAGTCGCCTTCAGAAAAAGCGCATTGCCGATGACTTCGCGCGGGACATCCCGGATTTCAAAGTGGACGACCGGCTCGTCGTCGAAGCGCACCGCTATCCGGTGGGGTGGGGGAACCGCGTCAGTGTCGGCTTTCTCATTCCCTACTTCATGGACATCGAAGAGCCCTATGTCGGTTATAAAGAGGGCGTCGTGATTTTGAAGGGCAAGTGCAAGCAGGAGCGCCAAATTCGCTATTATCAGGAGTTGGCCGTGAACATCTTTGCGGGGATGCATCTCATGGACATTCAGAACGAAATGGTCGTTTCCGGAAATTGAGAGATGTCTCTGCGACTCGAGATGCTGCAAGTCGCGCGGCTTGCCCCGACCGTGCTTGGCGAGGAAGCCAGTGGCCTGATCCGTGATTTTGTCCTCTCGCAGGCGCATCCCGACGGGGGGTTCTGTGATCGTGACGGCGCTCCCGACCTCTACTACACCAGTTTCGCGATCGACTGCCTCACTGCGCTGCAGGCGGAGTTGCCGGGGGAAAAATTGAGCGCCTTTTTGACCTTGAAACTCTCCCAAATCGCTGGCCTCGATTTCGTTCATCTTTGCTGCCTCGCCCGGTGTTTCTCCGCCCTGAAGGAAAAGCCGTCCGCCGCCACGCTCGCCCTCGTCTTTTTCGCCATCGAAAAATATCGCACCGCCGATGGGGGCTACAATCAGAGCGACGACTCCGAAACCGGCTCGGCTTACGCGTGTTTTCTCGCTTATGGGGCCTATGCCGATCACGGGCAATCAGTCCCCGATCCTGAGGGGATTGCCCGCTCCCTGAAGCAACTCGAAGTGGAGGGCGGCGCCTGGGCGAACGATGTTGAGCTGCCGATCCCCAATGTGCCCTCGACCGCAGCGGCGGTCACCCTCTGCCGCAATCTGCGCCTCCCCATCCCCGATGAAACTCCGGGCTGGATTCTAAATTCTCTCCACCCCACCGGCGGGTTTCTCCCCTTTCCAATGGCCCCGCTCCCGGACTTACTTTCAACGGCGGTGGCCCTGCATGCCCTCGACGGCCTCCAGGTTTCTTTCGGGGAGAGAAAGGATCGCGTCCTCGATTTTGTCGACAGCCTCTGGACAGCGGCGGGTGGATTTCACGGAACCTGGGACGATGACGATCTCGACATCGAATACACCTACTACGGGCTCCTCGCGCTCGGTCACCTCGCGCTGTGAGAACATGATCGAAGCTCTTGAAAACGCCCGCCGTTGCCTCCTTGAGGAAAGGAACGAAGCCGGTCATTGGGAAGGCGAGCTCTCGACTTCGGCCCTCTCTACCGCGACCGCGCTCGTGGCCCTTGGCTGTGTTGATCCTGAAACCTATGAGGGACAGGTTTCGGCGGCGGCTCGCTGGCTCGTTAAAAATCAGAACGCGGACGGCGGGTGGGGGGACACCACGAAGAGCTTTTCCAATATTTCCACGACCCTGCTCTGCTGGTCGGCCTTGACCCGTTTTGGCGGTGATGCCGCCAGCCATTCCGTGATTCGCGCGCGCTTCTGGATTCGTGACTACATCGGCTCGCTGAATCCCGGCTTGATCGCGGAGACCGTCAAGGCCCGCTACGGGAAAGATCGCACCTTCTCCGTCCCCATTCTGATGCTGTGTGCGATTTGCGGGACGCTCGGTCCCAAAGGGTGGCGGCTCGTCCTGCGATTGCCCTTTGAACTCGCCGCGTTTCCGAGAGAGTGGTTCGCGATGATGCGGCTCCCCGTCGTGAGCTACGCCCTACCCGCGCTCATCGCGATTGGCTATGCCGGCTTTCGAAAAAGTCGGGGCGTTCGTTTTTCGCATCCGGTCTGGCCCAGGGTTTCCCGACTTCTCGAAGAAATTCAGCCCCCTTCGGGGGGATTCCTTGAGGCCGCCCCGCTCACCAGTTTCGTGACGATGGCGCTCGTCGCGGCAGGGGAGAAAGATCATCCCGTCGTCAAACAAAGTGTCTCCTTCCTGCTCGATACGGTTCGTCTTGATGGGAGTTGGCCGATCGATACCAACCTCGCGACCTGGTCGACGTCCCTCTCGGTCAAGGCGTTGGCGGCGACTCAACAGGGTCAGGTCAGTGACTCAACCCTGTCTGAGGGGGCCTCCCTGTTTACGGGGCAGGAAAAGGTTCTCGACTGGCTCCTCGGGCAGCAATATCAGGAAGTGCATCCCTTCACCAACAGTGCTCCCGGAGGCTGGGCCTGGACAGATCTCACCGGCGGCGTCCCCGACGCGGACGACACGCCGGGCGCACTCCTCGCGATCGATGAATTGGACAGCGGAGATCGTTCCGTCGAAATCCAGGCGGCAGCGGAGAAAGGCGTCATCTGGCTCCTCGACCTTCAAAATCGCGATGGCGGGATCCCGACTTTCTGCCGTGGCTGGGGAGCCCTTCCTTTTGACCGATCTTCGGAAGATCTCACCGCCCACACTCTCCGCGCCTGGCACCGGTGGCAGGCGCGGCTTTCCCCGGAAAACGCGGCCCGCATCGACGAGTCAAAGGCAAAGGCGCTCCGGTATTTAAAAAAACAACAGCGGGCCGACGGTTCCTGGTCGCCCCTCTGGTTTGGCAATCAGCATCGATTCGTTGATGAGGAAAACCCGACCTACGGCACCGCCATGGTGGTGCGGGCGCTTGATGAAATTGGAGAGACCGGCCTCGCTGATCGCGGCGCTGCATGGCTCATCGCCAACCAGAACGCTGACGGAGGTTGGGGCGCCCTGAAAGATGAGACGCCCTCGACGATTGAAGAAACCGCGCTCGCCGTGGCGACGCTCGCAGAGAGAGTTGAGGTTCAGGAAGAAGTAATTCGCGGAGTGGCGTGGCTTCTTCAGCAAACCGAAAACGGAACCCGTTTCGAAGCCAGCCCGATCGGGTTCTACTTCGCCCGGCTTTGGTATTTCGAGCGAAGCTATCCCATCATCTGGACCGTCGAAGCACTGGGACGGGTCGCCGCAAAAAAACCGAAGCCTCCCGAACATTGAAAACGACCAGTGTTTGGCCGAGGCTTAAGTGGCGGTGTATGGGCGCGGATTTTTTCTGCAACCAAGGCGTAAGGAGGTTGGCTATTTGTAAATAACCAGCCGACGAGCAACGCAGGACGCGGGAAAAAAGACCGGTAAGACATCCGTCAATTTAGGCCGGGACGAACACTACCGCGGGATCGGCGGAGGCGGAATCCGCTCACTCGAGCCCCCGGTGCCGGCGGGAATCTCGATCGGTGGCCTCGTCGGATCAGGGCGAGCCGCGGGATCTTCTCTGAGGTCCGCCATGCCACTTCGCGGCGGCGCTTGCGTGGACGCGGTCGGCGGAATCGAACTCGTCGAAGGAGGGTTAATCGCGGGAGGTTCCGGGATCGACCCCGTATTGTCCATGACGCGACCATTCGGATCGACAGGGCGAAAGACCTGAGGCGCCGAAGCTGTCGGAGGGACACTTGAGATCGGCGGAGACGTCATTCGGGGCGCCGCCGGCGCGGGGGATAGGGGAGCGCCGGTGATTCCGGTTTCGCCCGGCGTGGGGCCCGGGAAAGAAGGAGACATTGCCGGAGGTAGTGTTTGCACGATGCCGGTCCCTTCGCCCGGGTATGGGGCCCGCGTCGGGACCTCACTGTCGGTGATCCCGGTGTGAAGCGAGCGCTGCGTTGGCGCTGAGGAATCAATGATCAACGGCTCACCGTCTGACCTCGCCCGTTGATCACGGTAGATCCAGATCGTTCGGAGGACGGCCGCGCTATTGGCCGACAAATAGATTTTCCCAACGACCTCCCTTCGCACATCGACGAGATCGAGACGCCAGATTGGCTCGGTTGAAAAATCGCGGACCCGCAGGACGTAATTGCAGCTATCAAAGGCCATTTTCGCCTTCCGCGCTTCGCCTTCGGCAATCGTGAATGCGGCCACGCTATCGACGCCGATCTGGTTCGCGCTGAAATAGCCGGCCGGTGCATACTCCGGGTAAAATTGTCGATCAACGCCCATGTCGGAGGCGCGTCCTCCCCCTGAGCGGAAACGATAGAGAAGCCGCGGGGCACGATCATCAAAGGCCACGACATCCCAATCAAAAGGCTGGGGGACTCCACCGGTTCCGCTCATTTCAGCGATCCACTGCGTCGCGCTGGGGCCATACTGAGTTGAAATGATTCCGAGAGCTTCGCGGGCGGAATTCTGGGCCTGCGCGGCGAGCGGAATCGTCGCGAGCGCGACAACGAGTGAAAGTCGGGAGGTGAGTTTCATGGGGGAGGGGAAAAGATGAGGCAGATTCGGTTCAGAGACAAGACGTTTCAAAGAGGCGAACCCTTAGGAAATCGCACCATTTCGAGACAGTTGTGATACGGTAAAGAGCGTCCTGATCTTTCATTCTTTTCTCATGTCTCGAATTTTTACGCTCACTTTTCTCGTTTTCGCAGGATTCCTCCTCCTCCCGGAGCTCAGGGCGGCCCCTCCCGTCATCATCATCGACCCGGGTCACGGCGGAAGCTCGGTGGCCGGATCCCTCTCATCCCGGAGCAACAGTTCCCCGAACAATGCGGTTTCGCCGGGCGGCCTCAAAGAGAAGGATCTCACCCTCGAATTCAGCAAAATATTACACGACGAAATTCTGAGAAACGCCTCGACCAAAGGCCGGCAAGTCGGCGTCCTCCTGACCCGTGAGGATGACCGGAATCTCAACTTCATCGAGCGAGCGGCGATCGCGAACCGCCCTGATACCGCCTGCGTCGTCAGCATTCATTTTAATGCTGGCGGAGGGGGGAATGCCAAAGGGAGTCTCGCCCTCATCTCCGCCCGAGAACGCAACGCCAACTACGCCGCTGATGAAGCCTTCGGCAAAGCCCTCGCCGAAGCCTGCAATGCCGGGGTCAGGCAATACCTGCCCTCATCGAAAAGTCGCGGTGTCATCACTGACGGGCATCTCCATGGAGGTCTCGGCTCTAATTTCTTTTTTCAAATGGCACGGCACAAACAAATCCGTTCCGCCCCGAAATGTTTTCTCGAAGTGGAGTTCATGGACAACCCGACCGTTGAAAAGGCACTCTTGAAAAGCGGTCGCGAGGAAAAATTCCGAACCATCGCCAAGTCCCTCGCCGTTTTTCTCGTGGACTGGGTTGAATCGAGGTGAGCGGTTTTATCGAAATGAATTCGAGCGGAACAGCGCGGAACAGCAGCGCGCAGCGCGGAACAGCAGCGCGCAGCGCGGAACAGCAGCGCGCAGCGCGGAACAGGGACAGGTCATCTATAGCTTCATCACACGATATTTTCACATCTATAGCTTCAGGGACAGGTCATCTATAGCTTCATCACACGATATTTTCACGTTTTTGATTTTTGCTCAATTAGGCGGAGATTTCCGACGGTTCAATCTATAGACACGAGGCAAAATAGCTGGCCGGCTTGTCAATTTTAGTCTGGAGCAACATCTATAGCTTCAGGGACAGGTCATCTATAGCTTCATCACACGATATTTTCACGTTTTTGATTTTTGCTCAATTAGGCGGAGATTTCCGACGGTTCAATCTATAGACACGAGGCAAAATAGCTGGCCGGCTTGTCAATTTTAGTCTGGAGCAATAACTTGCCCCCACCCCTTGCTTCCAATGCATGAGCGTGCGCAAACGTCCCTCAGGAGTCCCGTTCTTCTACCTTTCCAGCCAACCCGCCGCTACTTCAGCCAATCCGATCTGCCTTGAGATCGCGCATGACATAGAGTTCTTCCCAGTCAGCGTCCTGCATTCGCCTCGCTCCGGTCTTTCGCTTAAGTCCGAGCTTTTCCTTATGCCGAGCGAAAACCCGGTTCACAAAATCAGCGCTCCCGAGGACGGCTCCGTCAGTGAAATAACGCACTCGCCTTCTCAGGACGGCTTGCCGGGAGAGACGACCGCGAGACGCGATGGTCGCTTCTTTCTCCTCTTCGGTAAATCCCCGGCGAACGGGTTTGTCTGCCGGCTCAGCTGATTCCACTTCGACGTCTTCGTGGTAGAGCAAGAGACGGTATTCGGCTCCGACGGTGTCCCAGTCGAGTTCTTCTTCGCTCGCACAGACGGCCGGGGACTTGCCCCAGACCTTGATGAGACCCTCTCGTGCCCACTTATTACCGGCAATGGCGGAAGCGTATCCACACCAGCGGTAGGATTCAACCTTATCGACCATCCCGGCGCGGATCGGATTGAGGTCGATGTAGGCGGCAACGGTCATGAGGGCTTTGGCGTCGCCCTCGACGAGAAGGCTCTTGAAGCGGTCTTCCCACAAGGTTCCCCGCCTCCCTTCGCGGCGGTTATACCACTGGGTGAACCGTTGCTTGAGCTCTTTCATGAAGGTGGAGAGGTTACCCATGCGGCGCCGATACCGATCCAGAATCTCCTGCTCCCACTCGTCGCTGCCTGCGGTGGTGGCGCGGTCCAACTCCTCGCGGACGTCGCGGATGTAGTCCTTTTCGTAGAGAAAGCCGATGCGTTTGAGCACTGTGTCGCGATCGAGCAGAGGGAGGGTCTCGCGATCCGGTTCCTCGATGAGAAGATGAAAGTGGTTGGACATCACACAGTAAGTGACGACACGCATGCCGTGGAAGGCCTCCAGCTTTCGCATGAGTGCGACGAAATGCTCTTTTTCCGCATCCTGGAAGATAAAACGGCGATCAACGACGCGTGAGAGGCAGTGGAAGTAGCTGGTTCCTTCGCCTTTGATCCTGGAATGGCGCATGAAAAACTGTATTTAAGAACAGTTTTTTAGCAAGTGGTATTTTGAACAATAAATAACCTGAACAATAAATAACCTGTCCCTGTTTTGTGTCCCTGTTTTGTGTGCCTGTTTTGTGTGGTGTGCGCTGTTTTGCTTGCGCGCGTTGTCTTTTGCCTTTGCGATTGCGCTTCGCAACGCGATCGGGATTCGGCTAGGTTCTTCACATGCAGAGACCTTTCCTCCGATTCCCTTTCCCATTCGCGGCGTTCTGTGTTCTTTTAGCCGCTATGTCTCATGCCGAAGAGGGCCACGTTCGCCTGCCGCTGCCTGCTTCGGAAGTGATCGCTTCTTTACCGGCTGACGGTGGGGAGGAGTTCAATCGTCTCGTTTTCGAGCAAAGTCCGTATTTGCTCCAGCACGCCCGCAACCCGGTGGACTGGTGGCCGTGGGGAGACGAGGCGTTTGCGGAGGCGAAGCGGCTCGACAAACCGGTTTTCCTCAGTATCGGCTATGCGACCTGCCACTGGTGTCACGTCATGGAGCAGGAGTCGTTCGAGGATGAGGAGGTCGCGGCGCTGATCAATGCGAACTACATCCCGGTGAAGGTGGATCGTGAGGAGCGACCCGATATTGATGAGATCTACATGCAGATCACACAGGCGATCACAGGGGGCGGTGGCTGGCCGATGACGGTGGTAATGACCCCTGAGAAGCACGCCTTTTTTGCCGGAACTTATTTTCCCAAAGAATCGCAGCCGGGAAGGCCCGGAGTAAAACGTCTCGCGGAGGAGTTGCATCAGTTCTGGGTGGAGCGGCGTGAGGAAGCGGAATCAATTGCCCTGAATATCTCGGCGCAACTCGGAGATATCATGGGATCCTCTCCGGGTGGTGAATTGGATTCGTCAATTTTTGAAATCGCCTTTGCCGCCTTCGCCGAGCGCTTCGATAAGGAGCATGGAGGATTTGCGGTGCGCCCCAAATTCCCGGTTCCCCCGAATTTGATGTTTCTCCTGCGCTATCATCGGCGCACCGGCGAACCTGCGGCCCTCGAGATGGTGGAGAAAACGCTCACGGAAATGCGACGGGGCGGAGTCTATGATCAGGTCGGTTTCGGGATTCATCGTTACTCGACGGATCGCGAGTGGCTCGTGCCTCATTTCGAGAAAATGCTCTACGATCAGGCGCTCGTGACCCGGATTTATCTGGAGGCTTATCAGGTTACGGGGAAGGAGCGATACGCGGAGACGGCGCGTGAAATTTTGACCTATGTCCAGCGCGACATGACGAGTGTGACGGGCGGCTTTTATTCAGCCGAGGATGCTGACAGCGAAGGGGAGGAGGGGAAATTCTATGTCTGGACGAATGAGGAGATCAAAGCGGTTCTCGGTGAAGAGGATGCGACGTTCTATCTTGCGACTTTCCAGTTTTCTGAGGAGGGAAATTTTCTCGACGAGGTGACGAGGAAGAAGACGGGGGCGAATATTCCGCATCTCAAAGAGGAGCTTTCAGGGGAGGTTGCGGATCGTGCCGAAGCGCTTCGGCTTAAACTTTTCGAGGCGCGGGAAGAGCGGGTTCACCCTTTCAAAGACGATAAGATTCTGACTGACTGGAACGGCCTCATGATTTCCGCTTTTGCGGAGGCGGCGCAGACGCTTGGCGAGCCGTCGTACGTGGAGGCGGCGGTGAAGGCGACGGACTTTGTCCTCGAGGCATTGAGGGATCGTGATGGGCGGCTGCTGAAACGTTATCGGCAGGGCGAGGCGGGACTCACGGCGCATCTCGAAGACTATGCTTTCATGATTGCGGCCCTGCTGGATGTCTACGAGACGACATTCGAGATTCGTTATCTTGACGAGGCGATTACCTTTCAGCGGGTCCTGGACGAGTTTTTCTGGGACGAGACGGACGGCGGTTACTTCACGGTCGCGGATGATGCAGAGCAACTTATCGTTCGGGCGAAGAAGTTATATGGGGGAGCGATTCCGAGTGGGAATGCGGTCACAATCGAAAACCTTGTGCGGCTCCACCGCATGACGGGACAGCCGCATTTTGCGATAAGAGGGGAGGAGTTGATCCGGGCCTTTTCAGGTGAGGTTGGCAAGAACAGCATGGTGTATCCACTGGTCCTCACGGGGCTTGATTTTCACTTTGGACCTTCGTTTGAAATTGTCATCAGCGGCGATGATCCGGCCGCGATCCTGGACGTGGTGAGGAAGCCATTTTTCCCAAACAAGGTCGTGCTGCATCGCACGGCGGAGAATGCTGAGCTGCTGAGCGGACTCGCTCCGTTCACGGAATTTCAAGTGCCTCTCGATGGAAAGGCTACGGCGTACGTTTGTCAGGAATTTACCTGCCAGTTGCCGACCTCTGAAATTTCAGTGATGAAAAAGAGCCTTGGACTGAGTGCGAAGGATCAGTAGCGATCACCGCGGTCGCTGCGGTTTGGACCGCCGCGTCCACCGCCGCCCTGGCCTCCACGATAGCCGCCGCTGCGATCATCGCGTTTTCCGCGAGGACCGCCTCCGCCCTGGCCTCCACGGTAGCCACCGCCTTGACGATCTCCGCCGCGATAGCCGCCACCGCCCTGGCGATCTCCTCGATAGCCTCCGCCACCGCCGTCTCCACCACCACCGCCTTCGGTTCCGCCTTCGCGGGTGCCGGTGTCATAGTCGAGTTTGAACTCGCGCCCACGCAGGGTCGCCTGGGCTGACATGTCGATAGCTTTCGGAGCGCTGTCTTTAGCGATTTCGACGAAACTGAAATTCGGCATGAGGCGGATGCGTCCCACCGTGCCGCGTTCGAGCTGGCATTCGTTGTGAAGCATGCCGACGATGTCGCCGGGACTTATGTTGTCCCGTTTTCCGAGGTTGAGGAAAAGCTGGACCATGCCCTCGTCGGGGCCGCTGTATTCTTCGCGTGGTCGGCGTGGGGGTCGATCTCCGCCGCGGTCGTTGCGATCAAAGTCATCGCGTCGGTCGGGTCGACGGTCATCCCTGCGCTCATTGCGTCCGCCACCGGGACGGTCTTCGATGATTTCTTCACCATCACGGGCGGTCGTTTCCTGAAGCAGAGCCATGAGCGCGGCGGCGATATTTTCCCACTCGTGCCCTTTTTCCTTGAGCTGATTCAGGAGCGCGAGGTGACCTTCGCTCGGCTCCTCCTCCAACTGCACGGCGACGGACTCGATGAGTTGATCGGCGAGGTGGGTATTGACTTCTTCCTGCGTCGGGATGACGCCTTTGGGAATCTGCTGACGGATAAATCGCTCGATCGTTTTGATGCGGTAGGCATCGCGACCGTAGATGAAAGAGACGGCCTTACCGGATCGTCCGGCGCGACCGGTTCGTCCGACGCGGTGGACGTAGTCTTCGGGATCCTGAGGAAGTTCGTAGTTGATGACGAGATCGATGTCGTCGATGTCGATTCCGCGGGCAGCGACGTCGGTGGCGACGAGAACTTCGACGGTTCCCTCGCGGAAAAGACGAAGGACACGCTCCCGCATCGACTGGGCGATGTCTCCATGAAGCCGGTCCGCCGAGTAGCCACGGGCGAGGAGCGCTTCGGCGCATTCATCGACACTTCGCTTCGTGTTGCAGAAAATGATCGTCAGCTTTGGCTGCTCAAGATCGATAACTCGTGAGACGAGCTCGATGCGCGAGCGTTGGCGGACTTCGAAACAAACCTGCTCGATCGAGTCAACCGTCGCGCTTTTGTGCTTGATCTGGATCGTTTCGGGCTCGTTGCCGAACTTTTTAATGAGACGCTGCACCGCAGAGTTCATCGTTGCAGAAAAGAAGAGCGTCTGGTGGTTTTCGGCGAGGGCGCGGAGGATGTTCTCCATGTCCTCAGCAAAACCCATGTCGAGCATGCGGTCGGCTTCGTCGAGGACGGCGATGCCAACCTGGTCGAGCTTCAGCGTTCCGCGTTGAATGTGATCAATGAGTCGACCGGGGGTGCCGACGACGACATGCGTTCCATTGCGCAGCGCCCGGATCTGGCGATCCATGGGGGCACCGCCGTAGATCGGAGTGGCGTGCAGTCCCGGCATCTTCGAGCCGAGACGCTGGATTTCACCACAGACCTGAACGGCGAGTTCGCGGGTCGGGCAAACAACGAGGACCTGAGGCGCGGCATTTCCGACATCGACGCGGGCGAGGCTTGCGAGGGCGAAGGCGGCGGTTTTGCCGGAACCGGTTTCGGAGAGGCCAACAATGTCCCGACCTTCAAGCGCGGCGGGGATGGCGGCTTCCTGAATCGCGGAAGGTTCTTCGTAGCCGAGTTCTTCAACGGCGGCGACGAGGTTCTCGGGGAGGCCGAGTTCGGAGAAAGTTTTCTTAGACAAAGCGACAGAATCAAGGGTTCAACCACCCGTTCCTGCACTGATAGAAAATGGACGTGGTGGACGCAGAAGCTACGCCCGAAATCAAAAAGGGAAAGCCAAACCTCCTTTCGAACTATTTCTCGACTGACAGGCCGGTTCCGGACTCGACCCGACTTTGAGCCTCTGGAGAGGTTTCGCGAGAAGGCTGGCGAGTCGTGCGACGGCGTGCCTTGAGCAATCCGGCGATTTCTTTCTGAAGCATTTTCAGGTCGAAAGGTTTCGTGAGAAAAACGTCGGTTCCTGCCTGAATCGCCTCGCGCCGCATTTCTTCATCAGGATTGCCGGAAGCCGTGATGATCGGCACCGTGGCGGTCGACGAGTCGAGGTGGCGGATCTGCTCAATGAGAGTGATCCCGTCCATCACGGGCATCTCAACATCGGTGATGACGAGGTCGGGCTGGATTGCCTTTTCGCGCAGCAGATTAAGAGCTTCGATGCCATTCGTGGCTTCGAAGACAGCGTATCCCGCGTTTTTGAGGAATTTCCCGAGGAGGATCCTGTTGGGCAACATGTCATCGATAACGAGGACGGTGAAGCAGTTGGCTGGAGGAAGAACCGGGGGAATCGAGTGATGAGTGTGAATGGACATTCGACTTTCCATGATACCTTATCGAATTGTTAAGAGTTACAAGTATTTAAAGTATCTGTATTACTTTGAACAATATTGTTCAAAGGTTTTCTTCTTTTATTCAGCAAGCCGAGCCGGCCTGATCGCTGAATATCACTCTAACCCTCTCGAATTGAGCGAGTTAATGTCGAGGAGAATTCTCCTAGAGTTTCGGTAGCCCCGGAGGGCGTTCCGAAAGCCGCCTGAACTCTGATTCCTCGTAGGGAGTGGACATTTCCTCTTCCGTGATGCCTCCCACGACAGAAACATCGCCGAAATCGCTGGATTTGAGTTCCGGGCGATTCCCGTTCTTCTCGAAATACTTCGCCTGGCGCACGGGATCGCCATCAATGCTGACGACGGTGTATTTGTACCGCTGCGGTCCCGTCATGTGAAGGATGTGAAGCTGGTTCTGCCGATCAATCGAGTAGGTCGGCTTTCGGAGCGACATGTAATCTCCGATCGGATAAGTCTTGTAGACCACGCCGGAGTCGCTGTCTTTGAGCCGAAAGTAAAGCGCTTTGCTTCTCGCCCCATGATAATAGGTCATCAGTGAAAACTCCCGATACGAGCCGGCTTGAGGGTGGCCTTGAGGGACGCCGACGATTTGACTCCAGATCGGTTGCCCTTCGGTCACCTGAATATTGAGGGTCTGGGATTGAAAGTCGCGATTGATCTGGGGAAAAGAAACGTTCGCCTTCACTCGATACTGACCCACGGTCGACATGGGATAATAGCGATTGATCGTCACTTTGTGTTCGTAGGTCTGCCCTGAAGAGAGGACGATGGGCCGCTCGTTGAGCTGGTTCCGCACCGGGATGATAAGGTTGCCACGACCGTCGGTGACAGTGAAATCGAGCCAGCTCATCCCGCCTGAATCGCCGAAAATAAGATCCTGACCGGCACGGTTCACGAGTTTGAGCGTTCCTGTGATCGGTTCATGAGCGACAAAAAGAGTGCGGTCCAACTTCAGCTCGACCTGAATCTGCGCGTTTGCGCTGTGCGACAGCAGGAGGACAAACGTCAGAGAGAGAAAATTTAGAATCGATTTCATTGCCCGTAATTCACCGCGACCACCCCGAAAAGAGAACACTGCGAGATTAGCGGCTGGAAATCAATGCCAAACTGAAATCAGCAAAATGGCGAAATTAGTTAGAATAACCAAATATTTAATTGAAATAAGATTTTAGTTTTTCTAAAATGACGGCATAATTCTGCTTAATCTTGCCGATACGGCTTGTGAGGATGAAATCCGGTATTCGCGCCATTTTAGTGTTCGCCTTTCTTGGGGGTCTTTTTTTGACCGGCATGTTGGGAACCTCAACCTCAATGACTTTCGTCTGGCCGGGGTATCTCATGATCGGGATCGCAGGGATTCTTTCGATCGGTGCTTTGTTCCAGCATGTGTCCTTTTCGCTGCCGAAATGGACGACGATTTCCGTTTTTTTCCTCGTTTTTTATCTCCTGTCGAGGGCCGCTGATTCTCCGGTCGCCTATTTTGCGAGGGAGGATGCCATGATGATCATCGCCTGCTTCATTGCTTACGCCGGGCTGATTTCGCTCTGTTCCCCGGCGCGATGGAGGAAATGTGTGGCCCTGGCCTTTGCCGCTCTGGTGATCGTGAACTTGGGGTTTGCCGCGCTTCAGATGACGGTGGATCCTGCGATCTGGCTCCTCCCTGGCTATGGACGGACCATGACAGGCGCGATGGGTGGCCTCTTTAATCAGCCTGATCATTTCGCCATTTTCCTGGCTGCGCTTGTTCCTCTTTGGCTTTCGATGGGGATTCAGGGGCGCGAAAGTCGTGTCTTCCGCTTTTTCTGGATGAGTCTGGCCGCGCTTTCGGTCCTCTTTCTTGCGATCTCGGGCAGTGCCGCCGGTTGGATCACTTTAGGAGCGGGAGTGATTTGTTTCGCCTGCTTGACCGCCCGCCTCGTCTGGCCGCGCCTCAAGATCCCAGTGCGGCGACTCGCGGTGGCCGCTTTTACCGTGTTAATCGCCTCCTTTTTCTTATTTGGGTTTTTCGGTGGCGGGGCTGTCCCGGGCAAATTGGGGCACGGCTTGTTTTCCAGCGGAGAGGGTGGACTTTTCTCGCTTTGGGAAACCGGGCTGAAGCAGGCCGCCGAGTCCCCGATCATTGGAACCGGGAGTCGTTCGTCTCAAATTTACGGTCGCCTTTTCCGGACCGAAGATCTCGGCGTGGGCGCGACGGAGCCGGAGTTTGTTCACAATGAGTTCATGCAGATGCTCGGCGACTACGGGGCGATCGGCTTGGTTCTTGTCCTTTGTCTTCTAGGCGTCCATTTGGCAAAAGGTCTCCGCTTTTTGAACTCCTTTCGCTGGATCAAGCCGGCAAAAGGGGAACTCATTCCGCGATCAAATCATCTCGCTCTCGCCACTGGAGCGGTTTCTGCGTTGATGGCGCTGTCTACGGCCGCGACTTTTGATTTTGTCTTTCATCTTCCCGTGATTGCGATCCTTGCCACGGTGCTTCTTGCGATCCTCGCGGTTCCTGACCCGATGGCGCAGGTGGAAAAGAACGAAGAGGAAACTCCGTTGATTCCCGGGGGAACTCTTCTCTTCGGGGTCCGGGCGGTAGGTTTCGGCGGCGGTCTCGTCCTCGCCGCTCTCGGGGCCATATTTGTGCAAAGTGAGTATCACTACGAAATGGCACGCAAAGGATTCGAGAACGGTGGAAAAACTTTTCAGCAGTATCGCCACCTTCAAAATGCGCGAAATCTTGACCCGAAGAATCCGTATGTGCAGACCTTGAGTGCCCATGCTCAGGTCAGAAGCATCACTCTTGAGATGCCGGCGATGGAACGGAAACAGGCTCTCGAGAAGGCTGATCTTTACTTCTCACGGGCGGAGCAGCTTTACCCGCAGGATGTCTTTGCTGCGATCGGGCACGTCGCGGTTCTCGATGAACTCGGAAAGCAACAACGCGCCCGCGAACGGCTCAGGGTTTCCCGCCAGTGGGCACCTCTCTATGGCAATCTCATGCTCGCCGAGGCGGAACACTATTTGAGAAACGGTCAGGTCGGCCTCGCGAAGGAAACCTACACCGAGTCCTTGCAGGCATCGGCTTTTCGCAATGAAGCGGCGGCTCAGGAGGGGCTGCGGACGATTTCGGAGTGGAAGTTGATCGCTCAGCAAAACGGCATTCCGATGGAAGCTCTCGATTCCGGCAGTCCTGATGATGGAATCCGCCGCGTCCTCCCAGATGCAAGGGTCGAGGAACGTGCGGTTGCCGGTCAGGTCGAAGCACCCTGAGGTTTTTCCTCACCCGCGCGACGACAAGATCACGGGCTCGCCTTCGCCGGGAGCAACGACCCGGTCATCGATCTCATGATCCGTGATCGCATTTCTCAAACGAATCATCGGCTCAGAGCGGTGCTCGTTGCTGATCGGAAAAGTGGCGTGATGCATCGGGATCATGCGCCGCGCCCCGAGATCGAGGAAAGCCTGCACCGCTTCCTCAGGATTCATGTGAACTTCGCGACCACTGGGGCAGTCATAAGCTCCGATGGGGAGCAGGGCGGTATCAATCTGATGGCGTTTCCCGATTTCTGAAAACCCGTCGAAGTAAGCGGAATCACCCGAGTGATAGACGCTGTGCTCCGGCGTGTTGATCACGTAGCCGCCGAAGCCCTTGTGAGTGTCGGTCAAATAGCGGGCCCCCCAATGATGGGCGGGGGTGAAATGGATCTCGGAATCTTTGTAGGTCATCGATTCCCAGTCCGACATCTCATACAGGGAATAGTAAGGGAGCCGCTTCATGACTCTTCCGACGCCCTTCGGAACGATCACGGTCTGACTGCCATCCACGATCTGTTTCAGGGTGACGCGGCAGAGGTGGTCAAAGTGGGCGTGCGTGATGAGGATCAAATCGATCGGCGGAAGATGCTGAATATCGATCCCCGGATCCCGATGACGCTTCAGCGGTCCCATCCATTTGGCCCAGACCGGATCGATGAGCGCGTTGAAGCTCGCGGTGCGAACGAGAAAGCTGGCGTGACCGATCCAGACGACCTCGACCTCGTGCGGTTCGAGGGCGCGAAACGTCGGCGGCTCGACCGTGCCGGTCGCTTCCCGGCGTTGCATCATCGCCGGGAACAGGCTCCCGCTGAGATATTGATAATTCCGGAGCGCCCAGCCTTTCTGGGGGACGAGACCGACGCGACGCCCTTCGGTGCGGAAGCGTGAGCCAATTTTCTTTTTGGCCGTTCCGTTAGTCGAAGGAGAGGGAGGAGGTTGTTGGTTGTCTTCCGGCATGAGAAGGCAGTGAAGTAATCTAGGCAAAGCGGGACCTTGTGGCAATGAGATTAAAATCACTTTTACGCGTCCCAATCCGTGGTTTGGTGCGGTTCTCATGTTACTGAATCTCAACGAAGTCGAAGCGCGAACCCGGTCGCAGCTTTCCGGATGGAATGATGCGAGCCTGGATTTTGCCGTGATCGAAAAAGGCGGCTCGGGCCGGATTTTCATCCGCGCGAAGAATCTCGACCTCGGTGAATCGGTCATTGCGATGCACTACTCGGACGAGCGTTCGGACAACTTGCGCTTCGCCGATGTGACCGATTTTTTGAACCGGCATCGGATTCCGGCACCGAAGGTGATTGACCGCCGCCTCGCGGAAAATCTTCTCTGGGTCGAAGATCTCGGGGGAAAGGATCTCGGGGATTTGGCGACAGCGGATTGGGAGAAGGTGAGGCGGCCCGCTTACGAGTCCGCCCTCCGCGCCGTGTTTCAGCTCCATCGCATTGCCGAAAAAGCAGCCCCTTCAGACCTGCCGGAGCTGGAAATCTCGTTCGATGAGTCGCTCTACCGCTGGGAGCAGGAGTATTTCATTCATCAGTTCGTCGAGCGGTTTCTCCCTGCCGAAGTCGCTCCCGACCTCCTTGAAAATGAAGCGCTCAAGGGTCTCGCGAGCTCGCTGGCACGGTTACCCCGTACCTTGCTGCATCGGGATTTCCAAAGCACCAATGTCATGATGATCAGTGGCGAGGCTTTTCTGATCGACTACCAGGGTCTGCGCTGGGGACTGCCGGAGTATGATCTCGCGTCACTCGTCTACGACCCCTACACCGAATTCACCGGTGAAGAACGGGAGCATCTCGTGCGCTATTATTTCTCGCTTTGTCAGGAGGCAGATCCCGCTGCGAATTTCGCCGACTTCTCGGAGCGACTCACGAAGTGCGCGATGCAACGCCTCATGCAGGCACTCGGGGCCTATGGATTTCTCAGCGAAGTGAAAGGGAAGCGGGAATTCCTGGAGCATATTCCGACGGCGCAGGCACGTTTGAAGGAAATCGCTTCCTCGGAAGCGGGGTTGCCGGTGCTCGCCGAAGTTTTGCGTCACAACGCGTTAATGTGATCGAGCAAGTCGAGGAAGGGCACCTCGGCGAGAGCTCCGAACCGTTCATCGCGCTGGAGGCGGGCGCGCGTCGTTGCCGGGCTTGAGAGGCCGGAAAGAAAGCGCGCAATCTGCCGTGACTGGCGCAGGGCAGGGTGGCCTTCCTTTTTTGTCTGCTGGATAATTGCGGCCATCTCGAGATCGATTTCGACGCGGCGTGACTGCGGGAGGGAGCCGCCCGAGTGCGCTCCGCTACAGACGCCGCATTGACCGCAGGGTTCCATTTCGTCGCCGAAGTAGCGGACCAACTGTGACTGAAGGCACTCTCCTGATTCGCAGAGTTCGACGACGAGGCCGAGGCGCTCGATTTCCCCGGCTTCACTTGCTTCGAAGCGCTCCACAAGCATTTCCGTGAGCGAGGCCACGGTGTGATGCGTTTCGTTGGCGAGGGCGTAGGCGTGGCGCAGTCCCGCCGGCTGCAGGACGGCGTCGCCCATGTCGGCAAGGTAGTTGATCGCTTTTCTAACTCGTTCTTCCGACTCACCGAGAGCGTGGGCGGACTCGGCGATATCGAAGGTGTGCCACTTCCATCCTTTCTTCCCCGTTTCAAAAAGCTTTGTCAAAAAATGCTGACGTCCCGGCGTGTGACCGGCGAGGACTTCTTCAAACTTCCGGACGAGATGGACGCGGTAGCCCCCATAGAACGGCCCTTTCGGAATGATGACTTTTTCCAACTCCAGATAGGTCAGGGCCGTCGAAACCACCGAAGGTCGAATGTCTTTTGCAACCGAGAGGTCGTAGCGGGAAATCGAGAAGGAGTTTCCCTGGAGCATGACATGTTCGACAAGCGATTTCAGTGCCGTGCTTGAAGGTGTGTCGCCGAAGATAAAATTCTCGAGGACGGTGAGGTCATCGGCGCAGGCGAGAATGTTGCAGGTCGCGATCTCGCCATCGCGTCCCGCGCGCCCGGATTCCTGCACGTAGTTCTCCAGCGACTTGGGGAGGTTGTAATGATAGACATGGCGGATGTTGGATTTGTCGATCCCCATCCCGAAGGCAATTGTCGCGACGACAATCTCGATTGACCCTGACATGAACCCATCCTGCACTTCGGCGCGGTGCTCGTCTTTCATCCCCGCGTGATACGCCCGCGCATCGAGTCCCGCTTTCTTCAGGGTGCCCGCGACCCGTTCGGCGGTCTGTTGGAGCGTCACGTAGACAATTGAAGCTCCCGGTGTCTGGCTCGAAACTTTTTCGACGAGAAGCCTGTCGCGCTCCGACTCCGAACAGGGAAAGACCCCAAAGAGCAGGTTCGGGCGCGAGAATCCGGTCTGAATCTGTTCTGCCTCGGCGATGCTGAATCGCTCCCGGATCTGCCCCGCGACGCGGGGAGTTGCCGTCGCGGTGAGGGCGAGGACTCGCGGGATTTTCAGCGAGGCCGCCAGCTCCGCCAACTTCAGGTAGTCAGGTCGGAAATTGTGTCCCCACTCTGAGATGCAGTGCGCTTCATCGACCGCCATGAGATCAATCTGGCAGCGTCGGAGGCGCCGGATGAAGCCATCATTCCCGAGCCGCTCCGGAGCAACGTAGAGCAGCTTGAGCGTGCCATTGTCCATCGCGTCGTAGATTTGATTCACCTCGGCGCGCTCGAGGGTCGAGTCGAGCCGGGCCGCGAGAATGTTCTTCGCCTGAAGCGCCTCGACCTGATCTTTCATCAGGGCGATGAGCGGGGAGACCACGAGGGTAAGGCCATCGAAAACGAGGGCGGGAAGTTGATAACAGAGGCTTTTACCGCCGCCGGTCGGGAAAAGCGCGAGCGCTGATTTTCCGGCAATGAGGGCATCGATGACCTCGACCTGGCCGGGTCGGAACTCGGAATGTCCGAAATGCTTTGGGAGGAGGTCGCGATAATCCATGCAATGGATTCATCCGCCGTAATCGATGGCTCTGCAAGCCGAGTCCTCGGGATCGATTTGCATTCAAGAGGGTTGAATGTGCGACCTAACCCTGTTAACCCATCGGGAGATGAGCGAAGTAAAATGTCGATGGGGGATTCTCGGGACTGCGGGAATTGCGCGAAAGAACTGGCAGGCAATCCGGAATTCAGGAAACGGGCAGCTCGTTGCGGTGGCAAGTCGCACCGAAGAGCGCGCCGCTGAATATATCGCAGAGAACCAGGCGCAGGTGCCCCATCTTCCCGCGCCGCGCGCCATCGCCGGTTACGAGGAAATGATCGCCGCCGACGATATCGACGCGATCTACATTCCCTTGCCGACCGGACTCCGTAAAGAGTTTGTCCTTAAAGCCGCCGCTGCGGGAAAGCACGTCCTCTGCGAAAAGCCCTGCGGGGCGAACGCGGCGGAGGTCGAGGAAATCGTCACCGCCTGTCAGGAGGCAGGCGTTCAGTTCATGGATGGCGTCATGTTCATGCATAGTGACCGTCTTCCCGCACTTCGTGCTGAGTTGGATCGAGGGGACGCCGTCGGCGAAATCAAGAGGATCGCCTCGCAGTTCAGTTTCATGGCCCCACCGGACTTTGACGGAAATATCCGCATGCACCCCGAACTTGAGCCGCTCGGCAGCCTCGGGGATCTCGGCTGGTATTGCATTCGCATGACGCTCTGGACCTTACATTACGAAATGCCGGTTTCTCTGAAGGCACGCATGATCCGCGAGTCAGGAGAGCCGGGGAGCCGCGACTCAGTCCCGATCACGATCTCCGCTGAGATAGTTTTTGCGAGCGGCGTGACGGCTTCTTTTTTCTGTAGTTTTGAAGCGGAGCATCAGCAGTGGATCAATCTCAGCGGGACGAAAGGTCACATCGCGATTCCGGATTTTGTGCTTCCCTATCATGGTCCTGAGATCGGGTTCGATGTCGAGCAGGCGCATTTTGAAACCGATGTCTGCCAGTTTCACATGGAGCGGCACCCTCGCCGTGTTTCCGTTCGCGAATACTCGGACAGCCACCCAACCTCGCAGGAGACGAAACTGTTCCGGAACTTTGGTGACCTCGTGCTCAGAGGGAAGCCTGATCCGAATTGGCCTGACATTTCACTAAAAACTCAGCAGGTTCTCGATGCCTGTCTCGAGTCGGCGCGGGATGGCGGAAAGGAAATTCACTTTTAATTGTCCACTATGATTGAAAACATCTTTCGGGGATTCATCGGGGTGGCAGTCCTCCTCGGGATTTGTTTCCTCCTCAGCAACGCCCGGAAGTCGATCAACTGGCGCCTCGTCGGGGGTGGCCTTCTCCTCCAGGGAACGCTCGCGATTTTGATTCTCGCGACGCCCTTTGGTGGATTTGTCGAATGGGTTTCGGGTGGTTTTGTGAGACTGTTAGGCTATTCCGATGTCGGGGCTGAGTTTATGTTTGGAAAGCTCATCGACGCGAGTCAGTTCGGCTTTGCCTTCAAAGTGTTACCGACGATTCTCTTTGTCGCCGCGCTCACTTCGCTCCTTTACTACCTCGGTGTCCTGCAATGGATCGTGGTCGGATTTGCCTGGGTCATGAAGCGCTTGATGCGTTTATCAGGGGCGGAAAGTCTCGCTGCGGCGGCAAACATCTTCGTCGGGCAGACGGAAGCGCCCCTTGTCGTGAAGCCCTACATCGTGGGGATGACCAAGTCGGAACTCATGGCGCTCATGACCGGGGGGATGGCAACAATCGCGGGGAGTGTCTTCGGTTTGTATGTTGTCACCCTCGGGGGAGGGGACATCGAAACTCAGGTCGCGGTCGCGAGGCAACTCCTCACCGCCTCAATGATGAATGCGCCCGCCGCCCTCCTCGTGGCGAAAATGTTAGTGCCGGAACAGGACGAGATTCGCGAAGAACTTTTTGTGCCACGCGAGAAGGCAGGCCGCAACGCCCTCGATGCGCTTGCCCGCGGCACGACTGAGGGCCTCAAACTCGCGCTCAACGTCGCCGCGATGTTGATTGTCTTCGTCGCTGTCATCGCCCTCTTCAACGGGATTCTCGGCTGGATCGGTGGCCTTGGCGGAGAAGCCGGGTGGCTCAATGGACTCGTCGCCAGCGCCAGTGGCGGGGTTTTCGATGAGTTGTCTTTTGAGGCCATTCTGGGATTTCTCTTTGCCCCCATTGCCGCCGCGATTGGAGCGGAGTGGAGTGATCTTCTCCAGATGGGTCAGCTCCTCGGAACCCGCATGGTCGCGAATGAATTTGTCGCTTATCTTCAGCTCGGCGAGTTGAGCGGTGCGGGGGCGCTCAATCCTAAGAGTGTCTTTCTCGCGACCTTCGCGCTCTGTGGTTTTGCCAACTTCAGCTCCATCGGAATTCAGATCGGTGGAATCGGGGCCCTCGCCGAAGAGCGCCGCAGTGACCTCGCCGCGCTTGGTTTCAAAGCGATGATCGGTGGCACGATCGCGAGCCTGATCACCGCGAGTATCGCCGGTATGTTCTTTCACCTTTCCCAATCATGAGGCCCCTTCTTTTCGCCGCTCTCCTTTTTCTCGCAACCTTCGTCACCGCGGACGAGTCGGCGCGACCGAACATCCTCATGATCGCGGTCGATGACCTCCGACCGATGCTTGGATGCTATGGCGACGAGCGGGTCCAAACGCCGAACATTGATCAGCTCGCGGAGCAATCGATGTTGTTTGAAAAGGCCTACTGCAACTATGCCAAGTGCGGCCTCTCCCGCTTGTCCCTCATGACCGGTCTGCGCCCCGCTTCCGTTGGGGTCTATGATCATGGCAACGATAACGTCGTCGCCTTTCGCGAGCGTCGCGCTGATGCCATCCCTATCTCGCGCTGGTTTCGGGATCAGGGATACGAGACCCGAAGCTTTGGCAAGATCGATCACGATGGCTGGGCCGTCCCCGAAGACTGGAGCGCTCCTCCAAGGCCGGGCCGCGAGGGGGAAATGCTCGAAATTTTTGACGAGGCAAATCCGGATGGCGAAACGATCATCGCGGATCGCCGGGCCTGCCCGGTGATGCAGTCGCCGGACGTGCCGGACGATCATTTTTTTGCCGGACGAATGACCAGCGAGGTGGCTGCTCTCCTCGCCGCTCGCGAGAAGGAAAAGCCGTTTTTCTACGCGGTGGGATTTCGTCGCCCGCACCTTCCTTTCGTTGCTCCGAAGAAGTATCGTGAACTTTACACCCCGGATGCTTCCTGGCTCGCGCCCAATCCGGACGCTCCGGTCGGCGTT
>CAZOUP010000043.1:0-37810 GCA_964583035.1 uncultured Akkermansia sp. | reverse complement strand
GCAAGGCCGCTGGACGCCTCGTAGGCAAAATAGGCGATTGCTTCCATGAATTCGTCATTGAACTCAACGGCGGCATCACTCGCAAAGGGAACGTTGCGAATGAAGAGCGCGTTCTGGACTCCCATGACGCCAAGTCCGACGGGGCGGTGCCGGCTGTTCGCATTCTTCGCCGACTCGGTCGGATAGAAGTTAATGTCGATCACATTGTCGAGCGCCCGGACGGCGACCTGAATCGTTTCACGGAGCTTTTCGAGATCGAGTTGGCCGTCTTCCTTGAGGTGGGTTTCAAGGACGACCGAGCCGAGGTTACAGACCGCCGTTTCATCGGCTGAGGTGTTGAGCGTGATCTCGGTGCAAAGGTTCGAACTGTGAATGACCCCGGCGTGATCCTGAGGACTGCGAACGTTGCAGGGGTCCTTGAAAGTGATCCAGGGATGACCGGTTTCGAAGATCATCTTAAGCATGTTCTTCCAAAGGTCGAGGGCAGGCACCTCGCGACCGAAGATTTTTCCTGCTTTCGCGTCGGCTTCATACTGCGCATAGCGTTCTGCGAAGGCCTTGCCGTAGAGCTCGTGGAGATCCGGGGTTTCGTTCGCACGGAACAGGGTCCAGTTTTGACGAGCTTCCATGCGCTGCATGAAGAGGTCCGGAATCCAGTTCGCGGTGTTCATGTCATGGGCACGACGGCGCTCATCACCGGTGTTCTTTCTCAATTCGAGGAAGTCGGTGATGTCGTTGTGCCATGACTCAAGATAGGCGCAGCCGGATCCACGACGCTTGCCGCCCTGGTTCACGGCAACGAGTTGGTCATTGTGAAGCTTGAGGAAAGGGATCACACCCTGGCTCTCGCCGTTGGTGCCCTTGATGTAGCCGCCGGTACCGCGAACGGAAGTCCACGATCCACCGAGCCCGCCAGCCCACTTGGAAAGGTAGGCGTTGTCAGCGATCCCGCGCTGCATGATTGACTCGATGCTGTCGTCCACTTTGTAGAGATAACAGGAGGAGAGCTGACTGTGAAGTGTTCCCGCGTTGAACAGGGTCGGCGTTGAGGAACAGAAGCGGCGGCTCGAGTAGAGGCGGTAGAGATCGATGATCTTGTCTTCTGCGTTCTCTTCTTCACCAATCATGAGTCCCATGGAAACCCGCATCCAGAAAAGCTGTGGCGTCTCGATGCGTCGGTGCGGACTGCTGGTCTTATCGATAATGAGATAGCGATCGTAGAGCGTTTGAATCCCGAGATAATCGAAGTCGAGGTCAGCGGTCGGGCTGATCGCGTCGGAGAGCTTATCGAGGTTGTATTCGAGAAGACGGGGCGAAATACGGTCAATTTCGACGCCGCGAACGAGGTTCGCTTTGAAAGCACGACGGTGAAAATTACCAAGGTTTTCCATGCCGTCGCGGACGATGTCCCACCCGAGAACCTCTTCGTAGATGTAGGTGAGAAGGATGCGGCCGGCGAACTTGGCGAAGTCACCGTCTTTTTCAATGAGGCTCTTTGCGTTGAGAATGACGGTCTTTTTCAGGTCAGACTCGGTCATTTCGTTAAAGAACGCGCGGCGAAGCTCGTGCTCGATTTCGTCCTGAGTAAGGCAGAGGTCGAGGCCGGTGGCTGCGAACTCGATGCGCTTACGAAGATCGAGGCCGTCCCAGAGGTCGCTGGAACCATCGGCGCGATTGAGAACGATCATCGACTCCTGAGTCGATTCCGACTCAGCGGTCGCGACGTCTTCGTCATGTTGGCGGTTCGTGGAACGGTGCGCACGGTAAAGAATGTAGGCTTCGGCGACTTTGAAGTGGCCCTGACGCATGAGTTCTTCCTGAACGCGGTCCTGAAGTTCTTCAATGCGGATAAATTCCTGGCCGCTGCGTGCGATGCGGTCGGTGAGGCCTTTTGAAATTTCCCGTGCCGGTGAAGAGTCCATTCCTAAAGAGAGGAAAGCACTGCGCACCGCCACCTCGATCTTGTTCGGATTCCAGGCGACGACCTCGCCGTTGCGTCGAATCACGCGGCAGAGCGGTTTCTCCAGTCCCATTTCAATTAATCCGAGGTCGGTCGTCGCTTTCTTCCGCTGAAAGAGAAGGCTCTTCGCGACGTCGTGCGCATTTTGCTTCACAAGGGCGACTTCGATGATCGATGCCAATTCCTGGGCGGAGAGAAGAACCGGCGTGTCATTGTCCTCTCCCTGCACCTTCGCCTGAAGCATTTCGGTGACTGAAGAAACAATGCTCGAGACGAGCTGACGGTTGCTGTCGGTGTAAATGTCATCCTGCTTCCGTGAGAGGGCGAGATCCGTGACTGCCTTCCCGACCGTTTCTGCGATTCTAGCAATGCTTAACTCGGACTGTTCATCGCCGACTTGAACCTGAATTCGCGAGGAAAAGGGCTCCGGAGTATCGGCGAGTTCGCTCCAGTTGAAGCGAGGCTTCATGTTCTCGGGAGTGGCAGCGCAGCGCTGTAGTTCGATGTCTTGTTCGATAAAATTGCGGGTAATCATGGTGTGTGTGCGGGTGGGGACGGGAAACGGGGAACGGAAACAGGGAGCCACCAAACAGGGGCCGGTCGATGACCTGACCCTGTTTGGTGGGGTTCAGCGGCGACTAGAGATCATCATCGTTGGCGTTCGCAAGAACGGACGATTTCTGATACTCAGTGACGCGCTGTTCGAAGAAATTGGCTTCCTTCTTAATGTCCATGGTCTCAGCGAGCCATGGAAAAGGGTTGGTGACGCCCGGTGTGATAGGATTCAATCCAACTCCTTCGAGGCGACGATCAGCGATGTAATCGATATACTGACAGAACTCTGCGGAGTTCAAGCCGACCTGACTGATTGGAAGGCAATCGTTGATGAAGTCCTTCTCAAGGCGGACTGCTTCACGCATCGTGTCGGCAAGTTCCTCCTTAAACTCGGGAGTCCAGATTTCCATGTTCTCGCTGACGAGGTCCATGAAAAGGTTTCGCAGCAGTTCGATGTGGTTCGATTCGTCACGGAGGGTGTAACGGAACATTTGTCCGATCCCGGGAAACTTGTTCTGACGATACAGGCTCAGGATCATGCCGAAGAGACCGTAGAACTGAGTTCCTTCCATACACTGGCCGAAGAGAAAGATGTTCTTTGCGAAGGCTTTCTTGTTCTCGACTAGGGTGAGGTCCATGTCACGGCGGAGTGAACGGGAAACGCCGGTGACGAATTCGTTCTTCGCTTTGATTGTCGGGATCTGCTCAAACATCGCCTCGCACTCGTGCGGGTTGATGCCGAGGCTGGAGATCATATAAAGGAGGCTGTCAGCGTGGATGTTTTCTTCGTGAGCATGGCGACCGAGAACAAGCTTAAGCTCGGGAGCGGTGACCTTTTCGCGAATAACGTGAAGGATGTTGTCTCCGACGATGCCTTCGGCGGCGGAAAAGTAGCCGATTCCCATGCGGATGATCCACCGCTCGCTGTCGCTGAGTTCTGACCCTTGCCACTGCTCGATATCCTTCTGCATCTGGATATCTTCAGGCTCCCAGTGGTTGGCTTTCATTGTTCCGTAGAGGTCGTAGGCCCAGGAATACTTGAGCGGGAGGAGATTGAAAGCTTCGGTGTCGCGCCCGTTGATGACGCGCTTGGCGGCGAAAGCTTCTTCAGCTTTGTCCTGGTCGAGAACGAAGGTCCGGTTGCCGATTGTGAATGATTTATCCATGGAACAGTTGTTGAGATTGCGGTGGTTGGGTAATTTGGAACGGATTTGTAGAAGGCTTAGAATGCTTAAGTATTTCTATGTTGGAATTTCCAGAAAAGAAGCTAAAAACTATTCTAAACGATAAAAACAAGCAGGTTGGAACACTAAGAATATGAGGTGAAATATACCATATCTGGTGGTCGTTGATTAAAATGCACAATATGTAGTGGTATCGCAAGATGATTTTGGCAGAAATGTTGAATTTATTTTCCTTTCAACAGTCAAATAGCGATTTCACTGCCAAACGAGTTCAAAAACGTTTCGGAATTGTTGAACTTCAATATTTCCTGTAAATATCAGGCAATCTGTCGTAAATGGGCAAAAAAGGGGGTGAACCTGAAGAGGTTCACCCCGAATTGGACTCCTCGTGAGGAGCCGGAGAAAGGTTCGTTAGGCTGCCGCAAAGCGCTCAGCGACGGCATCCCAGTTCACGACATTCCAGAATGCGTCGACATAATCAGGGCGGCGGTTCTGGTAGTTGAGATAATAGGCGTGTTCCCAGACGTCGAGACCGAGGATGGGAGTGCTTCCGTCGCAGTCGGCGGCGGCACCCATGAGCGGGCTGTCCTGATTCGGAGTGCTGGTGATCGCGACAGAGCCGTCAGATTTTTTCACGAGCCATGCCCAACCTGAACCAAAACGAGTGAGAGCGGCGGCTTTGAAAGCCTCCTTCATCGCATCGAGCGACCCGAAAGCACTGTCAATCGCAGCAGCGAGGTCGCCGGAAGGGGTTCCGCCTGCGTCCGGACTCATAATGGACCAGAAAAGCGAGTGATTGGCGTGACCGCCTCCATTGTTTCGAACCGCTCCGCGAATTCCTTCAGGAACGCTGCTGAGATCAGAGATCAGGTCTTCGATCGACTTGCCTTCGAGGTCAGCATTACCGGCGATGGCGTCGTTAAGCTTGGCAATGTAGGTGGCGTGATGTTTTCCGTGATGGATTTCCATCGTCGCAGAGTCGATGTGCGGCTCGAGGGAAGCAGGTGCGTAGGGGAGGGCGGGTAGTTCGTAGGCCATTTTTGATCGTAATTCGAATTAGATTCCGGTTCACAAACCGGGGTATTCAATGAGAAACCAATGCTCTCAATTGTCAAAGCGGGTTACGAACGCGAGTGCGGAATCTGGCCAAAAATTTCGCGGTCATTTTGCCTGCAGGGGAAGTTCTGCAATCACTGAAATTTCCAATTCCTTCGACAAGATTAGAAAAGAAAAATTGGCAGAGGCACGTTACGATTCCCTCGTCCCGTCCCAAAGTCGATTCCATTACTTTCTTCGATGGAAGTCACGGTATCATTAACGAACTCGATAGTGACCCGTCCGTTCTCGACTTCGATGTATTGGGTGCTGGTAAAAGGCTGCCCGAAGGCGTCATAAGTCACGTATGATTGGGGGACCCGTTCGTAAGAAATGTATTCGAGCGAGTCTGTTCGGCCTTCCTGAGTCACTTTGGAACTGCGTTTGTCCGGCGGACCGATCGAAGCTGTAACTTCGCCTACTGTCATTCCGAGGGCTACTTGCTGGTTATCGATCAATTCCTTCACGATCTCATATCGCTCATGAAAAAGGCGGAGGTTTTCCTCAAACTCTGGAGGAAGGCCTTCAACTGATGCTTTGCTGATCCATCCGGCAATTTGTCCCTGTTTCGCCTGAGCGCGAACCCGGTAGGCTTTCTCGCTGACCGCAAGGAGCACCGCATTCTGGTTTGGAATTAAATTTCCAAGCCAGCGTGCCCCGGAAAGGTTGGAGTAGGCTCTCACTTGTTTGGTAATGATTATTGGAACAGGATCCTCGATCATTTCCTCGAGGTAGATCGCGCCCTCTTCTTTATTTAAGCGGCTTGAAGTGCGATCTTCCCTTTCGACCATAACAATTCCGGGTCGGCGCAGTTGAGCGTCGGCGGAAGTAACTCCGCACAGGATTATGGCGATGAGAGGAAGAAAGGCCCGGGATTTCATCGTGGATTCGGGGGATAGCAGGGGCGAAATCACGCCCCTATTCAAACTAAAGACGTTCCAGCAAACGTTTCATTCAGAAATTCTATCGCCCTATGCGAGAAGGGCAAGCAAATCTGCCCCTGATGGCGAGTTGCGGTCCTAGTCACGAATCTCCTTTTGCGTCTTCGCATCAGCAACCACGACTTGTTCGCGGTAATAGGATGCATCGCTTCGAAAAGTGAGTCGCGAGTTATGACGGCGCTCAAGGTCGACAAAAAGCTCACCATCGTGGGTGCGGAGGCGCTCCATGACATCGGGGTGAACGATGACAATGAGTTCGTTGGGCGCGGTTTCTCTCGCGAGGACCCCGTTGAGACGCCGCTGAAGTTCCACGCTCATCGATTCGGCGCTTTTCACCATGCCGCGTCCCTGACAGTAATGGCAGGGTTCGTTCACGGTAATGTTGAGGCTTTCGTGAAGACGCTGACGCGTCATTTCCATGAGGCCGAGCTGAGAAATCTGGAGCGCCTGTGTTTTCGCTTTGTCAGCATGAAGGCGCTCGCGCATGACCTTATAAACGGCCATCTGATCCCGGCGCGCCCGCATGTCAATGAAGTCGACCACAATAAGGCCACCAATGTTTCGAAGGCGAAGCTGTCGCGCGACTTCCTCGGCTGCTTCGATATTGGTCTGAAGAATCATCTTGTCCTGACTCTTGGCTCGACCGGTGTTCACATCGACGGCGATCATCGCTTCGGTCTCATCAATGACGAGGTAGCCGCCACTCGGAAGCCAAACCTGACGATAGAAGGCGTCGTCAATCTGCCGCTGAATCCCGAGTTTTTCAAAAATCGGCGTCTGCGTGGGGAAATACTGGATCCGCTTCTTCGACCGTCGGGAAATGATCCCGATAAGATCTTTCATTCGGTTGGCAGCCTCTTCGCTGTCACAGAGAACTTCGTCGATTTCGTCGGTGAGAAAATCGCGGACCGTTCGCTCGATCAGATCCGGCTCCCGGAAGACGCAGGCAGGTGCTTTGCAGTTAGCGGCCTCCTCTTCGACCTCTTCCCACTCGTCGAGAAGGATCGCCAGGTCTCGAACGAAGTAGCGGACTTTCTGTCCGGCAGAAACGGTGCGCAGAATTACGCCCATTTTCTCGGGAATGGTGAGTTTTTCGCCCATGATTTTCCGGAGGCGGGCGCGCTCTTTGGGATCCTCGATCTTGCGGGAAATCCCGAGTTGGTCGTTCCGCGGCATGAGAACCATGTAGCGACCGGGAAGGGAAATATTCGTGGTGATACGGGGTCCTTTCGTTCCGATCGGTCCTTTTGTGACCTGCACAAGTACCTCGGAGCCAACCGGGTAGAGATTGGGGATGTCTTTTGATTGAATGCGACCACCCTTGCTTTTGCCGCCCTTACCTTTCCCCTTACCCTGTTGTTGGCCACCGCTTTGATTCTGTTTGCGGCTGCGCTGGATCTCTTCAAGACCGGCGTCGAGAGCTTCCGGAATGGCATCCCAGAAATGAAGGAAGGCGTTCTTCTCAAGCCCGATGTCCACGAACATGGCATTGAGGCCCGGTTCGATGTTGCGGATGATGCCTTTGAAGATGGAGCCTACGATGTTATCATCGTTACAGCGTTCGACGGTGTATTCTTCGAGTGAGCCATGCTCGAGAAGCGCGACGCGCGTCTCAAGTTTCTCACAGTTGATGACTATTTTGTTTCCTTCGGATAACTTCTTGGGACCAAAAAACTTACGGATTTTACTGAACATGATTGTTTAAAAGACGGGTTAAAAGTGTTGGATAGCGCCGGGTCAGTGATTGCTTGAAGCAACAAGGCGGCGCAAAAAGGATTCATTTGGAGAAAAGGACGGCGATGGAAAAGAATGGAGAGGCGATGGATTACCGTTGCGTCTTCCGTTTGAGCCATTGGAAAGGTCGAAAAGTGGGTTTGGGGCTGGAGTTCATGCCCCCTACCTGGCCTCGACTATCTGTATTCGGCTTGATGGTGGGTCGGGCGAGAACGCCGTTCATGGGACGGTAGTTCCTTTCTTGCAGAGATTCAGGGACAAAGGCAGCCACATCAACGGCGGATTCCGCGTCCTCATCTGCGAGGACAAAAGCATCAAGGCTGGAACTGTCGAAGGAAACGCTCATGACACGGTCGGTGCGACCAATCGCTTCGGGAATTGCCGTCACCTCGATTTCACGTCCCTGCTCCATGAGGACGGCGCTGTCGATGATGTTTTTGGCGATGGGCGAGGCCGCTCCTCCTCCGGAGTTTCCATTTTCAACGAAAACACAGACGGCATACTTTGGCTCGTCATAGGGGGCAAAGGCGATGAACCAGGCGTTGGTCGGTTGAATCGGGTTGGCAGTCTGGGCGGTGCCGGTTTTTCCTGAGAGCACTGTAAAGTCGGATTTGGCGCGGCCGGCGGTTCCGCCGCCTTCATTGACAACACGCCACATCCCGCGCTTCACGATTTCGATCTGCTCAGCCGTGATGCCCTCTTTCGTGAGGTCGGCTCTGAGCTCAGGAGGCTCTTCCCAGACAATTTCGCCGTTCTTTTCGATGACTTTTTTAATGATGCGGGGACGAAAGACGCGACCACCATTCGTGGCTGATGCAGTGACCGAAGCCATCTGGAGAGGCGACGCTTCGGTGGCCCCCTGTCCGATCGAAACGAGTGCCGTGAAGGCATCGCTCCAGAGCAAGCCCTGCATCCTGAGCCACTCCGGATTCGGGATGTTCCCCGGATTTTCGCCTGTGATCTTGATGCCGGTTTTCTTGCCCATTCCGAGCAGGTTCGTCATCGTTTGAATATTCCTGATACCTGTGTGGTTGGCGTAGCGGTAGAAAAAGCCGTTACAGCTCACTTTGATCGCCGTGCTCACATCGACCGAGCCATGTCCGGAGGACCAGCATTTCATGAATTTATTGCCATAGTGCGCGCCACCCCCGCAGCTGAAGCGATATTTCCAGGAGTCAGAAAGGCACCCGGCGAGTGCGATCGGTATTTTGCAAGTCGACCCGGGGGAATAGGGGTTCACAGCGCGGCTGAACATCGGGCTGGTCGGGTCCTCAGTGTAGCGTTTCCAGTCGTCCACACTCACTTCGGGAATGAAGACATTAGGATTGAAGGACGGAACGGAAGCGATCGAAAGGATGTCCCCGGTCTGGGGGTCAATGACCACGGCGGCACCGCGGCCGATCTTACGCAGACTCTGCTCGGTCACAGCCTGGAGTCTGGCGTCAATCGTCAGAAATACATCCGATCCCGGCATCGCCGAGGTCCGACTGACTTCGCCAACGATCTTACCTTTTTCGTCTTTTTCGATCACCAGCTTCCCCGGTTTGCCCTGGAGGTAATGGTCCATCGTCTTTTCGACGCCCATAACTCCGTAATCGTCACCAACGTAGTAATTGAATTCGTCCCTCTTCTCTTTGGCTACCTGGTCGATGTCAGCCAGGTTCATGTAGCCGAGAATGTGAGAGGCAAGGGAGTCGTAAAGATAGCGTCTCCGTCCCGTCCGTGTCACGGTGACGCCGGGAATGCCGATGTTATTCTCGGCGAAGCGGGCGAATTCCTTGAAGCTGAGGTCTCGACGATAGGTGAAAGGGACGACGCCCCGTGTCGATCGATAGTGAACCCGCATCGAGCTTGAGCTGTAGTCAGCGAGCAATCCGAGATCCTGAAGGCCTTTGAAAGCGGTTTCTTCGAAGACTTTGACGATATCTGTCTCAGTCTTTTTCTGCCGCTGCCCGTAGCTGTCGAAGCGCTCCCAGGTGTATTTCGGAAGGGTGTCGTTGTCTTTCAGGTAGGCGTTCACCAGCTCCCGCAAATCGAGGCGGAGCTCGTAATTTGGCGTGCTGTCGACGAGGGTGACGCCATTCCGGTCGCGGATTTCTCCACGAATTCCGGGAATTCTCACCGACTCGAATTTACTACCCGGAACCCGTGCCGCATACTTTTCGTGCTCGACGACCTGGATCTCATAAAGGCGATACACAAGCAGGCTGAACCCGGCCAACACGAGGAGGGCCAGCAGGTAAAGACGAACTCTAAATTGTGTCACCATCGTAGCTGTGCTTTCGCTTTCGATCTTCGGACCGGATTTTAAATCGCGTTCGATCTGCGAGGCGTGTCAACAATAGCAGCAAAAACGGGGAAATGAGAGCAGAAAACAATCCCGTCATTACCAATTTCCAAAGCAGTTCGGGCGGAAGTTCCAAACCGCCGCGATGAAAGCTGATTGCCAGATATTGGAGGACCAAGCAAAGAATCGTGCAAAGGCCGATCATGAAGACGGGGAGTTCCCAGCGTCCGCGTCGGAAAAGGGGTCTCACTCCCTGGATGAGTGCTCCCGTGACCGCGAGAATGAAGATTGTAAATCCAAAGGGAAGTTCTGCCTGGGCAATCGCGTCCGCCGCCGCCTCGGGTGAGACCACCGGCACGTGATAGCGTGCGTCCCAGACGAATCCGGTCACCAAGGCAAGGAGTAGCATGACCGGGAAAGGCACTGCGATCGCGATGGTGAAAAAGACGGTGTGAACGAGGAGGAGGCGAGATGAATAGGCCCAGTCGAAGACCGGGAGGAACTCCTGGAGAAAAAACGAGGCGGCGAGCAAAGTAAGAACGAGGAGGAAAAATCTCATGAATCTTCCTTGGGGAGAGTTTCGGTTTCTTCGATAATTTCTGCCGCCGCTTCTTCCTCTGCCATCACGGGGAGAACCACAAAAATATCGATCAGCTCCTCAAAATTCACACTCGGTTTTACGGTTGCCTCTGCGTCGATCGCCCCGATTTCAAAGCTGATCACTTCACCGAGAAGGAGGTCGGGCGGGAAGAGGCCGCCGGCTCCGGAGCTGACGACTTTGCGACCGGAGGCTGCTTCGGCTTCCTTGGAAAGGTAGCGAAGCCTGAGGTTTGGCATCGTGCGGAGGGCGCCACGCTGGCCGCCGAGAATTCCCTGCTCCTGACTGTTCTGGAGTTTTGCGGAAACCTGACACATCTCATCGGTGAGGAGAAGGACGAGCGCCGAGTTTTCGCCGATCACTTCAGAGACTTTGCCGACAAGGCCTGCCGATTCCCCGACCGGAACGATCACGGGACTATCGACCCGAACGCCGTGGCTCCGGCCTTTGTCGATGACGAGGGTGCTGTACCAGTTGGACGGTTTCCGATTGATGACCCGGGCCGCGACGACCTCCAGCGGCGCCTTCTCTACATACTGAAGCGCCCGGCGAAGCTGGTTGTTTTCGCGGACGATTTCATCGAGCTGGATCACCTCAAGCTTGAGGCGGTCCCGCTCTCGCTCCAGATCGGCGAGGAGACTCTGCATCTGGACCGGGCTAAGCGCCTCCGTTCCCACCGTTTCCACGCCGGACTCAAGCCGGGTCGAAGCTTTCATAAACGGTTCGAAGACGACCATCGCCCCACTCTGGATTCTCGAGACGGCCTCCGGTTGAAAAAGCGTGACCCATATCAAGAGTGCGGCGAATACGATCAACGCAATAATATTCAGGCGACTCATGTTGCGTTAGCTGGCAGATGAAAGTGGGTGGAAATACTAGGATCTTCCCGGCTGGGAGACCTTCTTGAGGAAATCAAGCTCATCGAGAAGTCGTCCTGTCCCCTCGGCAACTGCGCTGAGAGGATCTTCAGCGACATGAACGGGAAGGCCGGTTTCCTCCGAAATCAGCTTGTCGAGACCTTTGAGGAGAGCTCCTCCACCCGCCAGCATGATGCCCCGGTCAACGAGATCAGCAGAGAGTTCCGGCGGGCAGCGCTCGAGGGTGACGCGAATCGATTCAATGATAATATTGAGCGGATCAGTGAGCGCTTCGCGAATTTCCGAAGACGTCACTTTGATCGTCTTGGGGAGGCCGGCGACGAGATCACGACCTTTGACCTCGACGGAGGTTTCTTTCGGCTGGGGGAAAGCGGAGCCCATCCGGATTTTAATTTCCTCGGCGGTACGCTCGCCAATCATGAGGTTGTAAGCCCGCTTCATGAACTGGATAATCGCTTCATCCAGTTCATCACCGGCAACGCGAACGCTGCGGCTGTAAACGAGCCCGTAAAGAGAAATGATCGCGACCTCGGTGGTGCCGCCGCCAATATCGACAATCATGTTCGCGGCAGCCTCCTGGACTGGCAATCCGGCCCCGATAGCGGCGGCCATGGGTTCCTCGATAAGGTGTACTTCACGGGCACCGGCAGCGGCAGCTGATTCATTCACCGCGCGTTTTTCCACTTCGGTGATGCCGGAGGGAACGGCAATGACGATGCGGGGACGGATCCAGTTCCGACGGTTGTGAACCTTTCGGATAAAGTGGCGCAGCATTGCCTCGGTCACTTCGTAGTCGGCGATCACCCCATCGCGGAGCGGCCGGATCGCCACAATGTTCCCCGGGGTTCTCCCTAGCATACGCTTGGCATCGTCCCCCACGGCGAGGACAAGATTGGTTCCGGCCTTCACCGCAACAACGGATGGTTCGCGGAGAACGATACCATGTTCCCGAACGTAGATCAGGGTATTGGCTGTTCCCAAGTCGATGCCGATATCGCTCGAGAAAGCTCCGATGATTTTACTGATCATATAAAATTGGTCACAAAAGGTTTGGACTCACTCATCGAATGAGTCCGGTAAAACGCAGGTTTTAAAGGAGGTGAAGATAACACGCCGCCCTTTTTTTTCCACTGAGCGAAACAATCCAAGACAAAAAACTCATCGCAAGGTGGAAATATTCAGATTTTTCCTCTCTAAGCACTGACAATTCACCAAAAGTGGCGATGTTGAGCCCGTGAGCCTTTTTGACATGGAAGAGGGCATTCATTACCAGTGTCAGCGATGTGGAAACTGCTGTCGCTGGCATGGTGAAGTGCCTGTGACGGATGAAGAGGTCCGGAAAATTGCGGACTTTCTCGGGAAGCCGCTTTACGATTTTGTGGCGGATTACACCGATATCCGGCGTAACCGTGCCGGGCTTACGCTCATCGATAAGCCGAACGGAGAGTGCATCTTCCTCGATGGAATCGATTGCACGATCCAGGCGGTGAAGCCCGGCCTGTGCCGCGGGTTCCCCAATCAGTGGAACTTTCCGAGCTGGCGCGAGAAATGCGAAGCGATTCCTGTGCCGATTTCAAGTTTGCCTGAAGACGAAAAGTAGGACGGAACGGTCAGTTCCACCCGGGCATAAAAAAACGCGACAGTCTCCTGCCGCGTTCTTAAAGTTAAGTGGGGATTTTCCAGCTCAGGATCCCTTAGAGGGAGCCTTTAAGAGCAGAAGACGGCTTGAAGCCGACGGTCTTGGATGCCCCGATTTTGATGGCCTCGCCAGTCTTTGGATTGCGACCGGTTCTTGCGGAACGGTGGCGGACTTCAAACGTGCCAAATCCGAGAAGCTGAACGCTTCCGTCTTTTTTGACGCCTGTGGCGATTGTTTCAAGCACGGCCTTCACTGCTTCCTCAGCAGCTTTTTTAGAGGTTTCTCCACCGAGTGTTGCTTGTACTGCTTCAATTAGTTCTCCCTTGTTCATTACGGATTGGTAGTTTGGGTCATACAGTTAGTAAAGCCGTTTTTTCGATGGTATCAGCCTGAAACCACCGTAAATCAACGGATTGAGCTTCTGTCTTCAGACCTTACTAAGGACATAAAATTGGTTTAGCAAGCTTAAATTTACGGTAAACTTTTACAGTTTTCGATCTCACTTATGCTCAAACAGCCCTAACATGAATCCTAATCCAGTCTGCACTCACCTAAAGAAAATGCCTAACATTCATCCAACTGCTTTTGTGGCTCCCGGCGCTGATGTGATGGGGGATGTCACTCTCGGGGAGAACGCCAGCGTCTGGTATCAATGTGTCCTTCGCGCCGATATCCAGCGAATTGTTATCGGTGAGGGAAGTAACATTCAGGACGGAACCGTGATTCATCTCGCGAGCGACCTCGGGACGACGGTGGGGCGGGATGTTACCGTCGGCCACAAGGCGATGCTTCACGCCTGCGAGATCGGAGATGAGGTTTTGATCGGCATGGGGGCCATTGTGATGGACGGCGCGAAGATCGGTTCGCGGAGCATTGTGGCGGCTGGAAGCCTTGTGACGAAAGGCTTTGAGGTTCCTTCGGGGTCTCTCGTGATGGGTTCCCCCGCGCGTATTATGCGTTGTCTGAGCGAAGCAGAACAGGAAGGGATTCGGCACTGGGCAGAGAAATACATTCAGGTTTCACGTGAGCATCAGGCTTACCTTAAGGAAGAAAATTGAGGAAGGGCTGGGACTCGTCGTTTGATTATTCCCGAAACGATCACGATACTGTCAATCCCCTTTCAGATGGATAAATCGGTTGTTGAAGTAGAAGTCAAAAATGTGCTCGCCACGAGTGCCGGGTCCGCCGTCTTTCTCGGGAACGATGAGAAGGTCTTCGTCATCTACGTCGACCACTCCGTCGGCTCGGCGATTAATATGTTTTTGCATGGGACCCCGAAGCCAAGGCCGCAAACTCACGACCTTTTCGGGGACGTTTTAATTGCTCTCGGCGCGCGGGTTGAGCGAATTGTGATCAACGATTTTGCTGATACGGTTTATTTTGCCCGCCTCATTATCGTGGCGGAAAATGAAATTCAGGAGCGAAAAATAATCGAAATTGATGCCCGTCCGAGCGATTCCATCGCTCTCGCGGTGGCGGCTGACGCCCCCATTTTTGTCGCGAAGCATGTGTGGGAGGCTGTCGAAGACATGTCGATTGTCCTCAAAAAGATGGAAGATAACGGCGAAGGAAGCGACTTTCCAGGGGCTTAACCCCACCCTCTTTTTCCTTTTCTTACTCCTTTTTTCCCCGGGGGGCTCTCTGAGGGGAAAAAAGAAAGACTCCCCGCCACAGCGCCTCAACCCCACTGAACAGGGTTGAATCACCGACCTAACCCTCTTAAGTCCGAATTTTTGATTTGAATAAAATTTCATATCAACATATATTCATTTCAAATGACCGCAGAAACAAAAACGATGATCCAACCGGGTTGCGCTGAATTATTGAAGGCTCTCGGGGACGAAACGCGCCTCCTCGCCGTGAAACATCTCCTTGAGGAGCCGCTGCATGCCGGTGAATTGCAGGCCCGAATCGGAGTTGAGCAGAGCCTTCTTTCTCATCATCTCCGCCTCCTTCGCAAGGCGGGCATCGTCGAATCCGAGCGCGATGGAAAGGCGGTCATCTATCGGCTCACGGCCGCCGTCGAGAGCTATCGCAATGGGCGGACGCTCGATCTAGGTTGCTGCCAGCTTTCGTTCCAGTCTACTTGCTGTTGAGTTTCATGAGAAAATTACTCCTTCTTTCGGCGGCAGTCTTTCTCTCTGCCTGCGGTAAACCACAGGATGAAGCGAACCGCCTTATTATAACGGGATCGAGCACCGTCGCTCCGATCGTGGCAGACGCGGCGGCTCGCTACGAAGCGCTCCATCCCGAGGTCAGGATTGACGTTCAAACCGGCGGCTCCTCCCGTGGGATCACTGATGCGCTCTCCGGGCTCGCGGATATGGGAATGATTTCCCGTGATCTCAAGGAAGGCGAGACCGAGCTGACCGCGCACCGTCTCGCGATGGACGGCGTCTGTGTCATCGTGCATCGTGACAATCCGGTGAGCGATTTTACGAAAGATCAGCTCATCGCAATTTATACCGGCAAGGTATCCAACTGGTCGGAACTTGGCGGTGGGAGCGGTGAAATTCTCGTCGCGAGCAAGGCGGAGGGCCGCGCGACGCTGGAAGTCTTCCTCGGCTACACCGGACTCGATAGTGCGGACATTCGGGCGGATGTCATTGTTGGTGAAAATCAGCATGCGATCAAAACCGTGGCCGGCAATGTCAATGCGATCGCCTATGTCTCGATTGGCGCGGCGGGGAGTGAATCAGAGAGCGGCACGCCGATCAAACTCGTGAGTTGTGAGGGGATCGCTCCGACGACTGAAGCCGTTGCGGCGGGAACGTTCCCGATCACGCGACCGCTCCAGATCGTCACCGATGCGGAGACCTCAGAGGTGGCGACCGCGTTTCTTAATTACCTGAAGACACCGGCAATCAATGACCTGATCGAAACCCATCTCTATGTGCCGGTTGCGCATTGATTGGCTCGTTCGTCATCTCCTCGGGGTCCTTGCGGTCGTGGCCGGCGGGCTTGTCGTCGTCGTGATTTTTTCCCTTCTCCAAGGGGCCTGGCCGGCGATCAATTCGGGACTCCTCGGGCATTTTTTCAGCGATCCGAACTGGCAGCCCGGCTCGGTGCGCGATCCTCAATATGGCCTTGTCCCGATGCTGGCGGGGTCGTTTCTGGTCACGGTTGCCGCCGCCCTCATCGCGACGCCCCTCGGGGTGGCTGGGGCGGTTTTTCATCATTTTTATGCTCCCAGGCAGATTGCGAAGTGGAACCTCCGCGCGATGGAGCTCCTCGCGGGGATGCCGGCGGTGGTCCTCGGATTTTGGGGACTCACCGTCGTCGTTCCTGCCATCGCGCGGATCGAGCCTCCGGGGCAGAGCCTTCTCGCGGCGGCGCTCGTGCTTGCGCTCATGATCCTTCCCATCATCGCGCTGACGACGCAGGCGGCACTCGCGGCGGTGCCGCTGAGTCAAGTGCAGGCCGCCGCTGGTCTCGGGATCGGGCGGGCCGGGACAATTCTCAAGATCGCCCTGCCGATGGCCCGCAGGGGGATCGGGGCCGGCGTCCTCCTCGCGCTGGCGCGGGCCATCGGGGAAACGCTCGTCGTCGTCATGCTTTGCGGAAATATCGCGCAAATTCCGGGGAGTCTCTTCGACCCGATTCGGCCCGTCACTTCGACGATCGCCCTGGAAATGGGCTACGCGACGGCTTCGCACAAATCTCTCCTCTACGCGGCAGGGCTCATTCTCGTCCTCGTCGTCGGCCTTCTCGTGGGCTGGCTTTCGTTTCGGAAAAACCTCGACCATGATGCCGTGAATTAAGGCACGGAAAAGACGATGGCTTCCTCATTTTTAACCCCATCCACGACGAAAACGCGTCGCGCTCAGATCGGCGACTGGCTCATCGGCGGGGCCGGGGCGCTCGCGAGTTTCGTCACGCTGGGGGCGCTGACATGGCTTCTCTTCGATTTAATCCGCCTCGGCCTGCCGCATTTGTCCTTCGAATTTCTCACCGGCGACATGAAATCAGCGGGGAGAGAAGGCGGGATTGGTCCGATCATCATTTCGACGCTTCTCATTCTCGGGTGTTGTCTCCTCTCGGCGATTCCGCTCGGGGTCGGGTGTGCGCTTTGGCTCTCTGAGTATGTGCAACGGGGGAGTCGCGTCGCGCGGGCGATCACCGGCGGGGTCGATCTCCTCGCGAGCGTCCCTTCGATTGTCTTCGGACTCTTTGGGATGACTTTTTTCTGCCAGTTCCTCGGACTCGGATTCTCGATTTTATCAGGAGGACTCACCCTCACCTGCATGGTCTTGCCTATCCTCGTGCGGACGACGCTCTCGGCGATGAATGCGCTCCCGCCGGATCTTCGCCCCGCCGCCGGAGCGCTCGGACTCACGAAGGCGACGATGCTGGGGCAAATCCTGCTCCCGGCAGCGCTCCCGGGGATCATGATCGGGATCACCCTCGGCGTGGGACGGGCCCTCGCCGAGACGGCGGCGCTTCTCTTCACGAGCGGATACGCGACCCGCTGGCCGGAGACGATCCATGACTCGGGCCGCGCCATTTCGGTCCACATCTACGATCTTGCGATGAATATTCCGAACGGTGGCGAAAAAGCTTCCGCGAGTGCTCTCGTCCTCTTGCTCATGATTTTTGCGGTAAATCTCGTCGCGACCCTGCTCGCAGACCGCTGGCTCAAAACCCGATCCCTTTCATGAAAAATGTGACCCTCTCGACCTCGTCCACGAACCCTGCGTCAAGCGGCACCGCGATTTCGATCCGCGATCTTTCAATATCCTACGGGGACTTCGAAGCGATCAAAGACGTGAATCTCGAGATCGAAGCCGGTTCCGTGACCGCTCTCGTCGGCCCTTCCGGATGCGGGAAAAGCAGTTTTCTTCATGCCCTGAACCGCCTCACGGACCTCGTCCCGACCTGCCGGGTCGCGGGATCGGTTTGCTTTGGCGAGGGCGAAGCGATTTATGGGCGTGGCATCGATGTCCTCGCGCTCCGGCGCAAGGTCGGCATGGTATTTCAAAAGCCGAATCCGTTTCCGCAATCGATCCGCCGGAATTTCGAAATCCCTCTGCGCGAGCATGGCGTGCCGAAAAAAGAGGTTTCGGGAATCATCGAGCAATGCCTCCGCGATGTCGGACTCTGGGAGGAGGTCCGTGATCGGCTTGACCGCAGTGCAATGAAGCTTTCCGGCGGTCAGCAGCAGCGGCTCTGCATCGCACGGGCCCTTGCCCTCGACCCGAAAGTGATCCTTTTCGACGAACCGTGTAGTGCGCTCGATCCCATCACGTCTTCCGTCGTCGAGGATCACATCGCGGCCCTGCGCGAGCGCGTCACCGTCGTCATCGTGACGCACAACCTCGCCCAGGCGCGGCGCATTTCCGACCGCATCGCCGTCTTCTGGATCCGCGACGGAGTCGGCACCATCGTTGAGAAGGGAGTGACCGCAGAGGTTTTCGCAAATCCGCAGGATGCATCGGCGCGGTGTTACTTGGAAGGCGTTTGCGGGTAGCGGTGGGGTGATGACCGGAGGGAAAAAGAAAAGGATTAGGAAAAGGAAAAAGGGCGGGGGTGCGATGCCCCGAGTTCTGTGTCTTCAGTGGTTAAATGCTGCAGTGCTTTCGCCGTTTTTGAACCACAGAAAACACGGAATACACAAAAGGGGATGAAGAGGGCCTGAGTTTTCAATGCCTGTAGCGACGGCATTCCTGCCGTTGTCGCGCTGCCTTCGCAGCTGAACACGCGAATGGGCGGCGATGCTTTTGAGGTGAGGTGAAGGCTGCTCGGAGGGAAAAAGAAAAGGATTAGGAAAAGGGAAAAGAGGTTTCTGCACTGCTCCGGGTTCCGTGTCTTCAGGGTATTCCGTGGTTAAATCCCGCGATGCCTCCGCCGCCCCTCACTCGCCGAGCGTGTAGATAAAGAGGCCCGACCGCAGTTTTGGCTCGAACCAGGTCGATTTTGGCGGCATGATCTCGCCGGCGTCGGCGATGTCGATGAGCTGCTGCACGGTCGTGGGGAACATCGAAAAGGCGGCGGACCATTCTCCGCTGTCGACGCGCTTCTCAAGGGCGGCGGTTCCGCGAATGCCGCCGATGAAATCAATGCGGTCACTCGTGCGGGGATCGGCGATATCGAGGAGCGGGGTGAGCACTTTGTCCTGCAGGACAGAGACATCGAGGCGGTCAATCGGGTTCGCCGACTCGACGCCACCCCAGCTCAGGCTGTGCCATTTTCCGTCGAGGTAGACGCACATAGCTTCCGGGGCGTCGGGTGACTTCTGACCGTTGGAATCGAGCGAGAAGCGCTCATTCAAGGCTTTCAGGAATCCGTCGGTGGAAAGGCCGTTGAGGTCTTTGACGACGCGGTTGTAGGGAAGGATGTTAAGCTGGCTCGCGGGGAAAAGCACGGCGAGGAACCAGTTGTAGTTCTCTTCGCCGGTGTGATTCGGATTCGCATCGCGGCGCTCTTTGCCAACGCGGGCGGCGCTGGCGCTGCGGTGGTGGCCGTCGGCAACGTAGGAAACGGGGACCTTACCGAATCCGTCGAGAATCGTGCCGGCCTCGGCCTGCTCGACGCGCCAGACGGTGTGCTGCACGTTGACGTCATCAACGAAATCAATCGTCGGCTCGTGCTCGGCGATCCAGCTTTCGACGAAGGCATCGATCCCGGCGACATCTTCATAGGTGAGAAAAACCGGGCCGGTGTTGGCACTGAGCGTGTCGGTCAGCTTGGTGCGGTCGTCCTCTTTGACCTGACGCGTCTTCTCGTGCTTTTTGATGATGTCGTTCTCGTAGTCCTCGATGTGACAGGCGAGGGTGATCCCGACCTGAGCGTGGCCGTTCATGATCTGGCGATAGAGATAGACGCAGGGGACGGGTTCGCGAACGAGGAGGCCTTCGGACTGAAGCTTGTCGAGGTTCGCCTTGGAGCGGACATAAATTTCATCGCCGTAAGGGTTCGTGCCGTCGGGAAATTCGATCTCGGCGCGAACGACGCGAAGAAAGCTGTGGGGATTGTCGCCGGCAAGAGCGCGGGCCTCTTCGGTGTTCACGACATCGTAGGGGACAGAGGCGATCGTGGCGGCTTTGCCGGGGGCGGGAACGAGAGAGGGGAAGGCTTTAACTTTCATGGCAGGTGAATGATTTTCCTCACCCTCTACACGGTTGCGACGGCTTCACAACTGACAAGTTTGAGGAAACTCAGCCCCCGGGGGGCATCAGCTCGAATGAGGATTCGGCGAGGCGGTGTCCATTGACCTGGATTTCGATTCGGTGATGGCCGGGATAGAGCGCCCGGATCGAAGTTGGACGAAAGGAGTGCTTCTTCGTCAGGGTGATGCGTTCACCGGGCGCGAGGTCGATGATCTTCCATTTGAAGACCTTGCCAGAAGTTTTGCCGCCCTGTCGCACGTAGTGAACCAGGAAGTCGATGATAAGGGATTGAGGTTCTCCGGATCCTGACCCGAGAGCCACCGTGAGATCGATGGATTCACCGATTTTTATGGCATCGACCCCGGTGAGGAATTCGACTGAAAGATCTACCGGTTCGCCGTAGCCAATGACGGCAAGTGCCTCAGGATTTCCTTCTTTAATAAGCGTCCTCAGCGCGTGTTTGACGATCCATCTTCGCTGAGGCGTGGGATCATTCATCCAGCGACGGCAAAGGGAAACGACTTCTCCCGGATGATCTTTTGAGAGGTCGTTTAGATTGTTGGCGATCGACTTTTGAACATATTTCTCCTCATCGTCCCGAAGCGCTTCGAGGATGGGCCAGATTGGGGACGGGTCTGCAATGAGTAGGTGCAGTTTTCGACCCCAGGGGAGCCGTGTCCGAACGCCTTCCGAGCACCAGCGCCGAAGATGGGGATTAGGATGGGACGTCAGGGCGAGGAGCCGTGGAAATACCTTCTCCGGTTCGCTTTCCAAAAAGGGGCGGATCGCAAATTCCGAGGAGAAGCGTTTCGTCAGTTCGATCATGGTGGCAAAGGCTGCCTCGAAATGTCCGATCCCGTAATCGGCGATGAATTGTCCAATCGGCCATTGCAGCCAGCCATTGGTGATCGATTCGCAATTAGTCTGCGCGGGGGGAAGCGTTTCTTTGAGGATACTGAGAGCAATTTCTTTGTCCTGAGGGAGGGCATGAGCGAGTGCGTGCGAGAACTGCTTCACTCGTCCCTGCATCTCAAGCTGGCGAAGATCTTTGAGGGCAAGTTTGAGAAACGCCTCGCGATCGAACTGCTTCGACTGTCCGACTTGCCCGGCGAGGAGGGCTGCCGCTTCTTCGTCGAACCAGTCTTTGAAAAGTTTGCGATCAGACTCGCTCATGGATTCTCATAGCGGAGTTTGCGGAATAGCGCCAGCGCGACCCTGTTTTGTCTGCAGCCTAACCCTGTTTAAGTTGGAATTTAAGCCTTGAACGAATACTTTATTGAAATTATAATAAATTCATTAATTTAACTTTCATTAATGGACAGCTCTATTCATCATCCTCCGGCACAAGTTGCATCAAGCTCTGGTGATTTGTCACCGCAGCCTGAGCCGAGCACTGCAAAATGGAAGGCGGCGTTCGCCTGCGCGATGGGGGAGGATGCAGTTGCAAAATGGGGAAAACAACTCCTTCGGATCACGAATGACATGGTCGTGATTTGCAATGAAGGGATGGATATTGTTTATCACAACCAGGGCTTTATCCGCGGGATAGGGCACTTTGGGGGGACTTATGAAGAGCAGAATTTCATGAGCTTTTTTCCGGCAGGAGACAGGCCGGATGCCTCAAAGGCTTTTCAGACGCTGATCCGATCCCAGCAGGGCGGCTTGAGATTTGGTGCTTCGCTCTTAACGAAGCGGGGGGAACGCCCCTTTGATGCCCGCGTCGTCAGAAGCCGCCGAGAGAACGGAGAATACCTGCTCTACATGATCCTTCGCGAGGAGCAGAAGCAGAAGGGCGATGTTAAAAAGACCGAGCGTCAGGCGTCGGAGTTACTTTTTGCCGGTCTGCCGGTCGCGGCGTTTCGCACCGATAAGCGTCTTCGGATCATCAAAGCATTCGGTTCTCTCTGGGATGAGCTGAAGATCGACACCGATGCGATCAAAGGAGCTGATCTGAGCAATCCGCAGTGCCATCTCGTCCCGCCGTTTCTTCATCAGATTGATTACTGCGACACCATGGCGGGATTGACTTTGCATGCCGATCTCGCCTGGAGGAAGGAGCCCTATGAAATCACGGTGGAACCCTTCCTGGATAAAAACCGGAAGGTGATCGGGACGATCGGAATGTTGAGAAAAGCGAAAACCGATCCGATTCATCGAGGTGCCGAGCATCTCACGATCCCGATGCCCGTTGATCCGACAACGCCCTTGAAGCATACCCGTTCGGTGGAACTTTCCGCTTCGCGTCCGCCGGTGCCATCTTTCGCGGCGAGAGGGGCGGTCGAGTTGCCGCAGGATGTCGTCTCCCAGATCCGCTCCGAAATTAAGCCTCGCCGGCTTTCGCCCCCTGACATCACCGGTCGGGCGACTGAGAAGACGGAGCGTGTTGCCCTTGCGAACTGAACCGCAGGCGGGTTCGTCCACTTCTCTGCCGGAATGCGCCTCAGAATTTAGTTCGAATTTCCGAACAATTGAAGCACTTTGAGGCGCTTTACCAGCAACGCTGGCTGCGGGGGGTTCATTCCTCGCAGTTGTTGCCATTCGTAATATCAACCATGACGCATTTTCAACGACTGACACTCCTCGGCCTGCTCGGCTTCCTCAGCACTCAGGCCAACGCTCAGAGCTACCCTGAAGAAGGCTGGACTGAGAGTCCTTCCCCGCTCGCGTCTGAGTTCGCCGAGCCCGGTGGAAAGATCTCGATGTATGCGTCGCAGTTTCCGAAAAGCTTCAATTACCAGATCGATAACAATGTTTTCTCGCGGGAAATCTTCCGTCTCATGTTCGAGCCGCTCCTCGACACGGACCCGATCACGCTGGAGGACATGCCGGGGATCGCAAGCGAGTGGGAGATTTCGGAGGACAAAAAATCGTTCACCTTTCATCTCGACCCGCGTGCAATGTGGAGCGACGGCAAGCCGATCACGCCGGAGGATGTGATCTGGAGTTTTGAGGCGGTGAAAAATCCGGACCATCTCACCGGCCCGTTCCAGTCAATCATGAACCGTCTCGTGAAGATTGAGAAAACGGGCGACCGCTCCGTGACGATTCACGCCGAGAAGGTTCACTGGAAAAATCTCCAGGCCTGCACCGCGTTCCGGATTCTCCCGAGCCACTGGTGGAAAGATCAGGATTTCAACAAGGTGAACTACGAGTTCCCCGTCGTTTCGGGGCCTTACGCGCTTGGAGAGGTCAGTGAACCGCACTTCGCCCGCATGGAAAAGCGCGAGAATTACTGGCGTGCCGACTCTGCGGTGACCGAGGGTATTCTGAATTTCGACACGATCGAATATCGCTTTTACTCCCAGCGAGACGTCGCGTTCGAGTCGTTCAAGAAAGATCAGTTCGATATTTTTGCGGTCTACACCTCGAGCCGCTGGATCAAAGAGACGGAAGGGGATCGCTTTGAGAAAAACTGGATCGCGAAGCAGTCGGTTCACAATTACAACCCGATCGGCTTTCAGGGTTTCGCGATGAATCAGCGACGCGAACCGTTTTCTGACAAGCGGGTGCGGCGCGCGCTGGCGCATTTGCTGGATCGCGAGCGCATGAATCAAACGATCATGTTTAATCAGTATGTGCTCACGCAGTCGTTCTGGCCGGACTTGTGGGACGCGTCTCATCCCTGCCCGAATGAGTTGATCGCTTTCGATGTCGCCGAAGCGCGCGCGCTCCTCAAAGAGGCGGGTTGGGCGGTGAACCCGGCGAGCGGTAAGCTGGAAAAAGACGGCAAACCGTTTGTGATCAATTTTCTCTCCCGGGATCCGAGTTCGTCGAAGTTTTTGCTCATCTACGAAGAGGCACTGAATGATGTCGGAATTGAGCTGAAGATCGATCAAAAGGACTGGGCGGCATGGACCCGCGACATGGACGAGTTCAATTTCGACATGACCTGGGCGGCGTGGGGAGCGAGTCCGATCAAGGATCCGGAGACGATGTGGCATTCGGAAAATGCGGACGTCAAATCGAGTAGCAACATCACGGGGTTTAAAAATGAGCGTGTCGATGAGTTGATCGAGAAAACCACCGACATGTTCAGTGTTGAAGAGCGTCACGAGGTGATTCGTGAGATCGATGAGATCATTTACGAAGAGACGCCCTACGTGCTCCTCTGGAACATCGATTATGTCCGCCTCCTTTACTGGAACCGTTTCGGAATGCCGGATCACATTCTCGGGAAATATTCCGATGAGTGGGCGGCGGTCGATTACTGGTGGGCGGATGAGTTCCAGGGCGACGATCTCAAAGCGGCGGTGGAAGCCGGGGAGACGCTGCCTGCGCCGCCGCGTGATGTTTATTTTGACGAAGTCTCCGTGCCCGGAATCGCGCCGGTCGCGACCGAACCTCTCCAGTAAGCCGCTCCTGCCGCGACCGATTCGATCATGGAGCGCCTCAGCTATTTTATCCGCCGGCTTCTTCTCGTGATCCCGACTTTCCTCGGGATCACGTTTCTCGTTTTTGCGCTGATCCAATTTGTCCCCGGCGGCCCCGTCGAGCAGCAGATCGCGCAGATGCGGGGACTCGGCGGCGGTGGCGAAGCCGGGGGCAATGCCGGGTCAAACGTCAGCATCACCGAGGACCAGCGGCGCGCAATCGAGAAGGAGTTCGGCTTCGATAAGCCTTTTCTCGTCCGCTATTGGAAATGGCTCGTGACGGATCGTCTCGGGATGAATTCGATCTCGTACAAATACAACAACAAGACGGTCTGGCAGCTCATCGAAGAGCGCTTTCCGATTTCATTGACCTTTGGGATCACGGGATTTGTCCTCACCTATCTGATCTGCATTCCGCTCGGGATCGGCAAGGCTTTGAAAAACGGGGCGACCTTCGATGTCGTTTCCTCGGTGGTCGTGCTCGTGCTCTATGCAATTCCCGCTTTTGCGTTCGGCATGATTCTGAAAACCGTGTTTTCGGGAACCTCCGACAATTTTTTCGATATCTTTCCGATCGGGGGATTCCGCTCAGAGAACTGGGTGGAGCTCTCGACCTGGGACAAGGTGAAGGACCAGACGCATCACATGTTCCTGCCGGTGCTTTGTTATGTCATCGGCAACTTCGCGATCCTCACGATCCTGATGAAGAACTCGCTCCTCGATCAGATTTCGCAGGACTACATCCGCACCGTCCTTGCAAAAGGCGGGACGATGCGTCGCGCGATTTGGGGGCACGCGCTGCGCAATGCGCTCGTGCCCATCGTCACCGGAATCGGCGGGATTCTCACGATCATGTTCGCGGGGTCGGTTCTCATCGAGCGCGTTTTTTCGATCAACGGCATCGGCCTTCTTACCCTTGATGCGATTGTCGGGCGTGACTACATGGTCTTCATGGGAACTTTAGCCCTGACGTCGATTCTCGGCCTCGTCGGGCGGATTCTCTCAGATTTCTGCTATGTCCTCGTGGACCCGCGGATCAGCTTTGGAAAGGAGGCATGATGGCAGGCAAGTGGTTCACGATCCTCGACCCGAACACCCGTCGCCGTCTCAAGCGCTTCGGGAACATCAAGCGGGCGAAGTGGTCGCTCATTCTCCTTCTCACGATTTTCCTGATCAGCCTCCTCGCGAACTTTATCGCGAATGAAAAGCCGCTCCTCGTGAAGGCGAACGGCAAACTCTACGTGCCCGTTTTCAAGTTTTACCCGGAGAACGAATTCACCGGTTCGAACGTGAAAACCCGGCCGCGTTACAAGGAGATGGAGAAGTTGCCGCTCTTTGCGGAAAATGAGGACAACTGGATGCTCTGGCCGCCGGTTCGCTATGGTCCGCAGGAATCGCTCAGTCCTTCCCAGATCGAGGTCGATCCCACCCTGACCCTGACTTTTTCGCCCGAGGATCAGATTGCGACAATCGATGTCGATGGCTCGCTCGTGATCCAGCGGAGTCGCGGCGCGGCCGGGTTTTACCGGGAGCTTTCCGAAACCGCGCTCCGACGGAAGTCGCTCGCGGGAGAAGGTTTCTCCGTCCCTGAGGCGGTCCGCAGCGGGGTGGCGCAGCGCTTTGCGAACGAAGCGGCTCCGGCAGTGAAGGAGAAAAATGCGGAGGGGATCACTTTTGAACTCGATGCCTTCACGCCGGGTAGTCGTGCTCCGAAGCTCGTCCGGCTTTCCGTCGAGCGCCGCGCCGAAGAGTCGTCGAAAGAGCGGGCCGTGCTGACCCCGGAGATGGAATTTCTCGATGCTCCGCCGCCGCTCTGGGAGAAATTTTCCGACGAGGCGAAATCACAAATTCTCATCCGCGCGGAAGAGGCGATGGAGGTCCCGCAGGAGAATCTCGCCGTCTCCAGCCCGGAAGGGAAATTTTCGGTCCAGTTTGAGCGCGAGACGGTCGAGTTTCCGTTCCGCCCCGTGAAGGGTCATACCTTCGGCCTCGACAACAGCGGTCGGGACGTCGGGGTGACGATCCTTTATGCGACGCGTACCGCGCTGCTTTTTGCCTCGATTCTCGTCGTCTTCACCTACGCCATTGGCATTTTTCTCGGAGCCGTGCAGGGATATTTTGGCGGAAAAGTCGACATGCTCGGTCAGCGACTCAGTGAAATCTGGGAGTCGATGCCGTTCCTTCTCATCATGATCCTGCTCAGTTCGATTTACGGGCGGAGTTTCCTCCTTCTGGGACTGATTTACGGGATCTTTAACTGGATCGGGATTTCCTATTACATCCGCGCCGAATTTCTCCGGCTCCGGAAACTGCCTTTCGTGGAGGCGGCGCGGGTCATGGGAATCGGGAGGTGGAAGATCATGTTCCGTCACATTTTCCCGAATGCACTCGTGCCGGTCATCACGTTTTTCCCTTTCGCGCTTGTCGGGGCGATTTTCATGCTCACGGCGTTGGATTACCTCGGGTTTGGCTTACCTCCGGGAACGCCGAGTTGGGGCAATCTCCTCGATCAGGGGCAGGTTCAGCCTTACGCGTGGTGGCTCATTTTTTACCCGTCAGTGGCACTCTTTATCGTTAGTCTCCTCGGTATTTTCATTGGCGAGGGAGTGCGCGCCGCTTTTGACCCGCGAACCAATTCCAAGCTTGAGTAACCGCATGGCCGAACCTCTTCTCAGTGTCCAGAATTTGACGGTGTCCTTCGATGTCGAAGGGCGCACGATCACGGCGGTGGATGATGTCTCCTACGACATCTTCCCCGGCGAAATCGTCGGCCTCGTCGGAGAGTCCGGCAGCGGCAAGACGGTGGGGGCGATGTCGACGATTCGCCTCGTCCCGAGTCCCCCGGGACGAGTTGATCAAGGCGAAATTCTTTACCGGGGGAAGAGCCTTCTTTCGATGCCGATCGAGGAATTGCGGAAGTTGCGGGGTAAAGAGATCAGCGTGATTTTTCAGGAGCCAATGACGGCCCTTTCGCCGCTGCATTCCGTTGGAAAGCAGCTCGCGGAAACGGTGCGAATCCATGATCCGTCGATCTCGAAAGAGGATGCCTGGGCACAGGGGGTCGAGTGGCTCGATAAAGTCGGGATCCCCGATCCGGAAGAGCGGGCAAAGGCTTATCCGTTCCAGTTTTCGGGCGGGATGAGGCAGCGTGTCATGATCGCGATGGCCTTGATTTTGAAGCCAAAGCTGATCATTGCGGATGAGCCTACGACAGCGCTTGACGTGACCTTGCAGGCGCAGATTTTCGATCTCATCCTCGAGATGAAATCGGAGGATACCTCAATTTTATTCATCACCCACGACATGGGGGTGATCTGGGAGCTGGCGGACCGTGTTCTTGTCATGAACGACGGTAAGGTTGTCGAAAGGGGTCCTGTTGAGGAACTTTTTGCGAACCCGAAAGAGGCTTACACGCAAGAACTTCTCGCGGCGGTTCCGAGGCTCACGGATGAACCAATTGCCCACCCTGTTTTTGAGAAGGATGCCGAGCCACTCATCACGGTAAAATCACTAAAAACGTGGTTCCCGGTAAAGCGGGGAGTCTTTGCCCGAACCGTGGACTGGGTCAAAGCAGTCGATGATGTCTCGCTCGAAATCATGCCGGGGGAATGTCTCGGACTCGTGGGGGAATCCGGCAGCGGCAAAACCACCTTGGGAAGGTCCATTCTTGGGCTCGATGAATCACGGGAAGGGGAGATTTTCTATGGAGACACCGATATCCGGGGGCTGGGGTATCATGCGATGCGTCCGATGAGAAAAGATCTTCAAATGATCTTTCAGGATCCCTTTTCCTCTCTTAATCCTCGGCTGACGGTGCTGGAAATTCTGACCGAAGGATTGATCGAGCACGGAATTTTGAAGGGTGATCGTCGTGAGGTTGCCGCGCACTGGCTGACAGAAGTCGGATTGGAGGCGGACGTCATGAATCGCTACCCGCACGAGTTTTCCGGTGGGCAGCGCCAGCGAATCTGCGTGGCGCGGGCGGTTGCGGTGGAGCCTAAGTTCGTCGTCTGTGACGAAGCGGTCTCAGCCCTCGATGTCACGATTCAGGCCCAGGTCATTGATCTCCTTATGGAGCTGAGGGATAAACTTGGGCTTTCCTATCTCTTTATCTCTCATGACCTTAGTGTCGTGAAACGCATCTGCGACCGCACCGTCGTGATGCGCCACGGGAAAGTCGTCGAAGCAGGGCCGACAATCGACCTTGTCGAGAATCCCCAGTCGGATTACACGAAGCGCCTCATTGCCGCTGTTCCCATCCCCGGCAATGCCGAAAAACGTGCTCGAAATCACCGATAATGTCTGGTATAACTCTGCGGTAAGAATTACCAAAGATATACGAACTATCAGGCAATATGACGTTTCAAGCATTTCTGGAGTCAGTCGAAAATGAGACCGCGCCGTCGGCGGAGCTCTCTCCGGAGTTGAAATCGCTTTGGTTCACGAAAGCCGGTCATTGGCAGAAAGCGCATGATATTGCTGAAGGCATTTCGACAAAAACAGGCTCGTGGATTCATGGATTGCTCCATGCCATCGAAGGCGATTTTGGTAATGCCGGTTACTGGTTTTCGTTGGCAGGAGAGCCTCCGATCTCGAAGGAAAATATCGAGACGGAGTGGGAGCGGATCGTCCGATCACAACTTCAGGGTTAATTTTTATAAGTTTTAAACGATCAATTCGTTAAAAGGGCGAGCATGCGGCTACCTGAACTACCAGGACACACCTACGAAGACCTTCTTGGCGAAGATCCCTTCGGATGGAGTTTCATCACCACCTACGGGGACTCGGAACAGCGAGTCGTCAAGGTGTTGAAATCGCAGGCGACCAGTGCCTCACTTATTGAGCAGTATTTTGCGAGACTTTCCAACCGCAACGAAGTGATCAAAGGCGCTGCGGCCGTCTACGAATACACCCTTGGTGATGAGCATTCTCCGGCGGCCTATTCGATGCCGTTCTACGGTTGGCGGGGTAAGGAAAATAAGAAGTGGCAGCTCACCTCACTCAAGCGGCTCATGCATCTACTCCCGACCGAACAGGGGGAGGAGATTATTCGAAAGCTGGCGGTCTGTGTCGCCGAAGTTCACGAGGCGGGGATGTTCCACGGTGGACTCAAGGTGGGTGACATCTTCCTAACCGGAGATGATGACGGGAATCAGCAGGTGAAAATCGCCGATTTTGGCCAGATTTTCATGGGCGGGCTTCAGTATCTCGAAGCGGGTGAATTGCTCTTTTACGTGAGTCCTGAGCAGCTTGAAAATGGAGATTTTTCAAATGATCTTGGGAAGCGCTGGGACATTTATTCCTTCGGTGTCGTCGCTTTTCAACTTCTAACAGGACATCTGCCCCGTCTTGATCAGCTTAGGCAGCAATGCCTCGAACATCCCGGATTGCTCGATGAGACCCCGGCGATCGCTTATGGAGGATTGACCCCGACCTCGGAGCATTTTCTGCAGGCACTTGAAATCGAGAAACCGGTCGAATGGCCTGACTCACCTTCGGATGAAAAAGAAAAAGCGGTCCGCGCAGTGATCGAGAGCTGCCTCGAGTTTGATCATCGGGATCGGCCCGCGTCAATGAGGGAAGTCGCTGAATCCCTTGCCGAAGCGCTGAAGAAAGCCGCGCTGCCCAGTCCCCGGACTGAGCCGATTAAAGTCGTCAAAACAAGTGCGATGGCTCCTCTTGCGGACCTTGAGGTGACTTCCCCCTCAGATCAGGCTCCTATTCAACTCGATGAGGATTCGCCGTCTGCGGAAATGTCGGAAATATCCGATACCGGAGAGCCGGTGGCAGAAATCACGGTGACTAAGTCTGCGGACCTCGAGGAGGAAACCACCTTTGAAACCTCGGACGCGTCTGCGGAAAATGAAAAGCTTGAAACGGCTTCCGAAAACGATGCCGTCGTTACCGTGGACGACGAATTCGATGAAGTCGTCGTTGATCGAGTCGGTTGGATCGATTCTTCCAAAGCGCGGGTGGGAAACTATTTTGCCGAGCATCCCCACCTCCAATGGAAGATTGGAACGATTGCCTCATTGGCCGCCTTGTTCGCGCTCCTGCTCTTTGCTGCCGGGTTGATGTGGGAAGCCGACCAGACGAAGCGGGATCTGACGATTGAAGCATCTCAGCTTCAGGCGAGTGTGGAGAAGCAGGCCGATGCTTATCGCCGTGTCCTCACTGAGACGCAGGAGAATGAGGAGCAACTTGAGTCGGAGTTGAATGAGGTTGAGGGTTCGAGGAGCCGGCTCATGGGGGAGGCTAAGCTCGCGCGGCAGATTCTGCGCCAGACTCAGGACAACGGCGATGAATTTTTCCGCCTTGTCCTCGACAATCGCGACACTGATGTGCCCGGATTCCGGGAAAAGCGGGCCGCCGCGATGACGGATGCCCGCAGTCACTACGAGCGGCTCATTGAAGTCTACGGTGACGCTCCGGACTTTATTGTTTCGACAGCAAATGCTCTGTTCTACCTCGGGCGAATTTATCGGGAGACGGGTGAATTTGGAAAGTCACTAGCTGCCTTTGGCGAAGCGGAGCGCCGTTACGTTGCGCTCCTTGAAGATGCTGATGACCCGGAGGTCGAATTTGTGCGGAATCTGGCGATCTCAAAAAATGCCCTGGGAGGTCTTGCCTTTGGCAACGCCGAATTTCCAACGGCGCGCCACTATTTCACGGAGTCTTCCCGTTACTGGGCAGAGGTGCGGGCCATTTCTTCAGACGATGCCATCGATGCCGGGATCAGCATTCATGAAAATTCGCTCCTGATTGTTGAATGCGAATTTGCAATCAACCGGCTCGAGGCCGCTCTTGATGGCACTCGTTCGATTGGCGCGCAGTTGCTGAAACTTCAGGAGCAGGATCCGGATAACCATCGCGTCGTTGGAGCGTTGGGTAAGTCCTTCTCCCTCGCCGGCCGCATTCTCGAAGCGAACGGTGACGGGGAACTCGCCAAAGAAGCCTTTCAGCAGGCTGGGAATCTCTTTGCGAGCGCGGTGAAACTGAATGCTGCGGTTGATGCCTATCAACTTGGACTGGGGAACAGCCTCGCCCGGGTCGGTCTCCTTGAGAATGACATCGAAAAGCTTGAAGGAGCGGTCGAGGTGCTCGGCGGGGTCATTGCTTCCAATCCTTACGAGGCCGCTTACCAGAAGACGCTCGCCGATGTCTATGGGGTGCTCGCGCGGAATCAGCGCGACGGCGGTCGCTCGGAGAATGCGATTCAGTTGGAAAAGGAGGCGATTGATATCCTGCAGCCAATCATTCGGGCGAATCCAAGCACAGTTCCCCCTGATGTCCTGTATTCCTACTCGCAGCGACTTGCTCACCTTGCTGAGCTGCTGGGTGACTCAGGGGACTTTGATGATTCCCGCGTCCCTCTTCAGGAAGCAATCGTCGTCCTTGAAAGACTTTCCCGCTCTGACAAAGCGCTCGCTCAGTATAACCGGGCGCTCGCGAGAGCCCGCGGTCTCGCCGGTTTTGCTTGTCTCAAATCGGGAGACAAGTCAGAGGCGAAAGAGCATCTTGAACTCGCGAAAGCTGAGTGGGAAAACTACATGGCTTCCAATCCCGAAGATTCCGATGCGGAGCAGGCGGTCCGATGGACTTCGGAACAGCTTCGCAGTCTCCAGTGACCCGGAAGAGAGTTCGCTTTCAGGAGGTTGACATCTTTCCTGCAGCCGCTTCCTTGCGAGCATGTTGGAACTGATTGAACTGGACGATCTAAAGGGAATTGCGAAGCGTGCCGGCGAGGAAATTCTCTCGGTTTACGGTTCTGAGTTTTCAGTTGATGTCAAAGAGGATAAGTCTCCGCTCACGGAGGCGGATCGACGGGCCAACGCGGTGATCGTCGAAGCCTTAAAGTCTCGATACCCTGACATCCCGATCATTTCCGAGGAAACGGCAGCCGCTGACTACGCGGTGAGAAAAGACTGGGAATATTTCTGGCTCGTCGACCCGCTCGACGGCACCAAAGAGTTCATTAAGCGGAACGGCGAATTCACCGTGAACATCGCCCTGATCCATCGGGGCAAGCCCGTCATTGGAATCGTCTATCAGCCCGTGGGCGAAAATCTCTACTGGGCCAAAGCAGGAGAAAAAGCGTGGAAGTCAGTTTCCGGCGGCGATCCGGTGCAACTTCAGGGCGGCGAGCACTACCGCGTCAAAAATGAAGTCCACGTCGTTGCGAGCCGGTCGCACCTCACGGATGAAGTGAAACAATTCGTCGTTGATCTCGAGGCCGGCGGCAAGACGGTTCATTTCCTTTCTGCAGGCAGCTCCCTCAAGCTCTGCCTCGTTGCCGAGGGAAAGGCCGACGTTTACCCCCGCCTTGGTCCTACCATGGAATGGGATACCGGCGCGGCGCACGCCATCGCTTTGGAGGCCGGTCGTCAAGTCCTTCGCCACGACTCAGGCGAGCCGCTTTGTTATAACAAAGAAAATCTGCTGAATCCCTACTTCGTGGTCGAATAAAGGTCCACTCCGTTAGGGGCGCTTGTAGTTCACCGGGGCAAATCGGGCAGGAATTGCACTTCAGCGCAGTTACCAGGTTTTAATATTATCCCTGTCTTCGTCTTCGTCTTCGTCTTTTCCTGAACTCCAAATGATAATTGACTCAGGTAAAAATCTTGATTGCCCGGAATCATCCCAATCAGGCCTTTCCACACGATTGTTATAATCGAGATCAAGACGCACGTAGTAATACTCACCGAACGGATCCCAAAGTTCCCCGCCGCCGTCGTCTTGAAGAACGATTCCCTTGATATACTCATTCGGACCCTTCTGACGTGCCTGCTTCCCCGAATAGTAGGCAACTTTTCGGGGATTCAAGCCACCCTCTTCTGCTTCTGAATCCGCGCCCAGGAGAACGTCCATCAGTTCCTCATCAGTTCTTAGGGGCTGCGTTTCGTCGGTTCTAGTCTGGCTATCCACAGGATACTTTCTGTATTCAGTGAAATAGGATGAAACTGCATTCTTCACGTTGTAAGCAGTGTTCTGTGCATTAACAACCTCCGCGCGTCTCAATGCTCCTGTTACAGCGGGAAACATGAGGCCGGCGAGGATTCCGATGATGGCGATAACGACCAGCAGTTCAAGGAGAGTGAAGCCTCCCAAAGGCAGAGGGGATAGTTTTGGTGATGATTTTCTCATGATTCGGGGCATGTTTAATAGGTTTTGCAGTAGGAGGCGAGAAAAAACGCGCCCCAAGCTGCGTTGGGCGATTACGAATACAATGTAAACACATCACGAACTGGTCAGTCCAGCCTTTTTCATGACAAATCCCCGGCTTTGAAGGAGAAATTTATTCCCTTGCTCCGAGAACATCTCGGCAGTGAGGATTATCGACCGCAGAACAAATCGGAATTGGCGCGTGCCCTTCAGGTGGCGTCGAAAGACCGGGCGGAGTTTCGGGACGCGATTGTCTCTCTGGAGCGGAAAGGGGAAATCGTTCGGGGACGGAAAGGACGCTTCGAGTTGCCGGGTCGTTCCGGGCGTCGTGAGACCGCGACCGGCAGGATCGAATGCTCTCCGGATCGCAAGCGCCGCGTCGTCCATTTTGTGCCTGATGACCCGGGCGTTCATCGCGCGTTTCAAGGCATGCAGTGGCCGAAAGCATTTGTGCCGGGCCATTCTGCTGGGACCGCCCTTCATGGCGATCTCGTCGAAGTCGAGATGATCGAGCGCGAGCCGCCCCGCTGGCAGGAGCATGCGAACCGGAACCGGCAGGGCGGGAAATTCGAAAGCGATTTCTGGCAGGCAAAAGTGATCCGGATCGTGAAACGAAGCGAGCAGGGGATCGTCGGCATTTTTCACGAAAAAGGATCGCGCGCGAGCCTCTCGCCGGATGACCGGCGCCTACCTCCCTCATTCCAGCTCATCAAGGTGTTGCCCGAGGCCAATCCCGGCGATGTCGTCGTGGCACATTTTCACGAATGGACTGACCCCGGGCTCATGCCGATGGCGGAAATGGTGAAGGTCCTCGGTCGTGAGGATGCACCGGGCGTTGATATCCTGAAAGTGATTCATCGCTTCGGACTGCCTATCGACTTCCCGTCGGCAGTTCTTGCCGAGGCCGATTTGATTGATGAAGTGGTCAGTGCTGCGGAGATCGAACGTCGTGAAGACTGGCGCGAGCGCGAAGTCTTTACGATTGATCCGGAAGATGCGAAAGACTTCGACGACGCCATTTGCGTCATCGAAAACGAAGACGGCTCCTTTGAACTCGCCGTCCACATCGCGGATGTCTCGCATTACGTGAAGACCGGCTCTGAACTCGACAAAGAGGCGAAGAAACGAGGGAACAGTGTCTACCTTGCGGACCGCGTCATCCCGATGCTCCCGGAAAAACTCTCCAATGGCGTTTGCAGCCTCAAGCCGGATGTCGAACGATTGACCCATGCCGCGGTCATGAAATTCGATGCGGCTGGAAAAATGACCGCCTCCCGGTTTGCCTCCTGCGTCATTCGGAGTCACCGGCGCTACAGTTATGAAGAGGCCTATGCCGTCATGCTCCTCAGTGACAGCGCGATCGCCTCTCTTGAGACCGAAAAAGACCGGAGTCTCGCCCTTCATTTAAAGCGCGCGTGGAAACTCGCCGCCATGATTCGCGAGCGGAGATTTCAGAACGGAGCGCTCGATCTCGATTTTCCCGAAGTCCGCGTTGTTCTCGACGAGCAGGGGAGAGCCGTCGGGGTGAAAAAGAGCATCTACGATGAGAGTCATCAGCTCATCGAGGAGTTCATGCTCTCCGCGAATGAGGCCGTCGCGTTCGAAACAAAGAACGCGCCCGCCGCGTCGATTTATCGCATTCACGAAGATCCCGATCTCGCCAAGTTGGAGGAATTTGCCGATCTCGCCCGGAGTTTCGGCCACCGGGTCGGAGACGTCACCCATCGTCCGGAGTTGCAAAAGCTCCTCGCCGGCGTTCGCGGAAAGCTCGAAGAACACAGTGTCAAGCTTGCCTTGCTGAAGAGCCTGCGCCGCGCGGCTTATTCGACAGATCCACTGGGGCACTACGGGCTCTCAAAGACGAACTACACTCATTTCACGAGTCCGATTCGACGCTACGCCGACCTCGTCGTGCATCGGGTCCTGAGAAAAATCCTCTCCCGACGTCACGAAGCAACCGCTCCGGAGATTCCTGACAAAACCCCAATTGTTCAGGAAATGAACGAGATTGCTCAGCACATTTCGAAGACCGAGCGCGTCGCCGCTGATGCCGAGAAAGAGACGCAGCAGTTGAAAATGATCGAATACCTCGAGCGGGTCTGCGCCGAAGATCCCGCCGCTTCCTTTGCGGCAACCGTCACCGATGTGCGGGCGATTGGCGCCTTCGTTGAGCTGAACGAATTACTCGTCAAAGGCCTCCTTCGCAGAGAAGACCTTCCGCCCCGCGACGAGTATTTCTTCGACCGACCGAGGCAGTATTTCAAAAGCCGCCGAAACGGCCCGACCCTCACGATCGGGCAACGCGTCGAAGTGCGTCTGCACCGGGTCGATCACATCCGCGGCTTCATCGATTTTGTCCTCGTTTGAAAAGGTAGCGGGACTTGGGCGAATTCCTGCCTGCCCGACCTGCAGCCTCACGCCGCACGATTGCGTCATCGACTCACGGCGATACTTCCTCCATCCTTCCGTCATGGAAAAGAAGAACCTCACGGCACCAACCCGCCGGAATTTCGTAAAGACAGCGGCCGCCTCCGCATTCGGATTTCAATTTGTGCCCTCTCACGTCTGGGGCGCCAATGAGCGCCTCAACTTCGGCGCGATCGGTTCCGGCGGAAAAGGTCAAGCCGACATCAATGGATCCGTCAAAGCCGGGATGCGCTGCGCTGCCCTCGTCGACATCGTCGATGTCGAAAAATACAGCCAATCTGAAGCCGACGGGAGCACAAAGTCCCGGCTCAAATCGATCACCGAAGCCCGCGAGAATTTTCCCGATGCCAAGTTCTACACCGACTATCGCGAGATGATCGCTGACATGGGCGACAAGATCGATGCCGTCACCATTTCAACGCCGGATCATCATCACTTCCACGCCGCCCTCCAGGCGATGCGGGCCGGGAAGCACGTATACTGTCAGAAGCCACTCACCCACTCAATTTGGGAGGCGAGAGTTCTCACCCGGGTCGCTCGCGAGACCGGTGTGAAAACGCAGATGGGAAATCAGGCCCACGCCAACAGCCACATGCGCAGGGTCGTCGAACTCGTCAGGGCCGGTGCCCTCGGAGAGATCAAAGAAGTCCACGCCTGGACGAATCGCCCCATCTGGCCTCAGGGCTTCTCTCAGGGGCCGGAGAAAGCCGAGGTCCCTCTCGGTCTCGACTGGGAGCAGTGGATCGGTCCCGCTGCATGGGTCGATTACAGCCCCCGCATCGCGCCCTTCGCCTGGCGCGGATGGTGGAACTTCGGCACCGGTGCCCTCGGCGACATGGCCTGCCACATCATGGACATGCCCTACTGGGCGCTCGATTTGGGATCACCGACTTCCCTGCAGGCAACGCAGGAAGGAGTCTCCGATCTTTCTGCACCGATCAATTCCACGATCGAATATGACTTCGCAGACAAAGGCATCAAAATGCACTGGTACGATGGTCAGATTGGTGCCTCCTTCGATCAGGAAAACTGGCGCCTCATCCCCGGGGAATTCAATCGTCCCTCCGAAGAAATTCTCGAAGGCGCAGATTACAAAAAGTTCGGCAGTCTCCTCATCGGCGAGCGCGGAAAACTCTTCTTCAATCGGGGGGCAAACAACTGGATGATGAAACCGAGCCATCACCTCGACGGGTTCGATTTCCCTGAGCCGACGATTCCCCGCGCCACCGACGAAGACAATTATCAGGAGTGGATCGATGCTATCAATGGCAAAGTCGAGCGCGGCCAGTCCGACTTCGACTACGCCGGCCCCTTCTCCGAGACCGTTCTTCTCGGATGCCTTGCCCAGCGAACTCCCGGCGAGAAGCTCGAATGGGACGCGGAGAATATGAAGGTCAAAGGCCGCCCCGAACTTGATCAACTTATCCGCCGCGATTACCGCGAAGGTTGGGAAGTCGAGGTTTGAAAGTCATTGATTTCATTCCGTCCAATTCCATGATCCGCAGAGCTCGTAGCGTAGACTTCCAGGTTTTCCATCCGCTTCCCGGAAGATTCCGATAATCGGCTCTTCGCTGAATCTACTCCTCTTCATTTGCTCTGCTTTTCCTCTCCCTCCTCCTCGGCTGGCTCCGAATGAAAAATGGAAACCTCAGGATGTGTTTTCTTCTCCACGCCGCAAACAATTCTTTCGCCGTGCTCATCGGATATTTCTCGGGAAGTTAGCGCTAGGCAAAGTCAGGTAGTGGTGATTTTCAATCACCATCTCATCAAGCCCGGGGCAATGCCGGTGGCGATTTCAAATCACCACTACCCTGCCAAGCCGTAAGCGTCAATAAATTGGCCCCGTGGTGGTCGTGCTCATGCCCGCGTAGATT
>CAZOUP010000042.1:19998-37979 GCA_964583035.1 uncultured Akkermansia sp. | reverse complement strand
TTCCACTTCCCACTCACACACCGCCGAGATCAAGCAAGTGACACACCACGAGGTCGCTCTTGTTCTAGGATGTTCTGAGTATCTCCGAAACGGTCGCCTAAACCTCTATTTCCTTCACCGCGTGAACGCTGCCTCGGAACTCTACCACGCAGGGAAATGCCACTATCTGATCGTGAGTGGCGACAACAGCCGCGAAGACTACAATGAGCCCGAAGCGATGCGACGGGCGCTCGTGAACCGAGGGGTCCCTGATTCACGAATCTATTCTGACTTCGCCGGATTCCGCACCCTCGACTCTGTCATCCGCGCCAAAGAAATCTTCTCTCAGGACGCTCTCATCGTTGTCTCGCAGCAATTTCACAACGAACGGGCGATTTTTATCGGTAATCAGCGGGGCATCAAACTCGTTGGATTCAATGCTCATGACGTGACCTCATCCGCAGGCATCAAAACAGCGGTCAGGGAAAAGCTTGCGAGATTCAAAACGACACTTGATCTGTTCGTGACGAACAAAGAACCAAAGTTTCTCGGAACGCCTGTCGCCATCCCGAGATAAAATCGGGAATAGTCGAGTCACCTGTTTTTCCTGAGGAAAGTCGGAACGTCAAGATCTTCCCCGTCAACAATCGTCGGGTCAGTCTTTGCAAAACGACCTTTGGACACGACTGGCTCAAGTTGAAGGAGCTCCTGCTGCTGCCTTACATCATCAGGAATATCCTCTTCAAGCCCCTCTCCGGAAATGACCGGCGGCTTGGTTGGGGGCATAACAGGGCCACGACCTTCTCCATCTCCGGGAGATCGGGTCTTAATCCGACCGGTATTACCGCTGCCGACAACACGCGTGAGAGTAATCTTCTGTGAAGCTTCAGTCACCGCCTCGACGTGGCCGGCTTCACTACTTGAGTCCCCCGATACGGGTGCCAATCCGAGATCTAGAGGCTGGATCGGCGCAATGGAACCGGTGTCAGCCACCTGTGAATCCTCAACAGCACGGGCGATAGGATTTCGGTCGTCCGAAACTTCGTCTTCCTCTTCCGCTTCAAAAACAGGAGAATAAGCGGGAACTTCTTCTTCTTCGTCGTCAAGCGGCTCAAAGACAAGGGTTTCATCTTCTTCGACGGATTCGTCGACAAGCCCTTCTCCGATCGGACCAGTCATGTCCTCGAGGTCATCCAATTCCGAATCCTCCCCAGCAGGCAACTCAGGAACCTCCATGACCGGCGGAACCTCTGCGAGGACCTCAGGCTTTGGTTCCTGCAATTTAACTGAAGCAGAAGCCGCGGCGATCGGCATGACAACCTCAGCTTGTGGCATACCCAGACTAACTGGCGCCGGTTCGTCAGCAGGCTCTTCCCTGCCTTTCACCATGGTCGCTCCCGGGCCGGCCACGGAGCTGATAATCGTCACTGAGAGAGCACTACCGAGCCGCTTATCCGTGCCGGTTCCGAAAAGAATTTGAGTCTCACTGCCGACATGCTTGGAGACTTCCTCCATCACCATCTGGACTTCGAAGAGAGTCATGTTGTCGCCCCCGGAAACCTGAACAAGGACCGCTTTCGCTTCACTTAAGAGCTTACCACGATCTAGAAGCGGGCACTTCATCGCCTGCTCAACCGCCTCATGGGAACGATTGTCACCTTTCGAGACTCCATAACCGAAGAGACAGCGTGAATCCTTAGATTTGATTGCTGAGAGCAAATCATCCATTCCAATGTGGATGATACCAGGACGAAAAACGATATTCATCGTCGCACGAATGCTCTGACTGATGATTTTATCTGCTGCCGCAAAGGCCTGAGTGACTCCGTCCTTCGGGACGATCAACTCGCCCATGCGGTCGTTGTCGAAAGTGATCACTGCGTCTGCGTAGCGCCCGATCGCAGTGAGCGAGTCTGACGCCTGATCCATGCGTCGCTGCCCCTCGAAAGAGAACGGCAAAGTTGCAAAAACTACGAGGAAAACGCCTTCTTCTTTCGCAATACGGCAAACTTCAGGAGCAGCGCCCGAACCCGTTCCACCCCCAAGGCCGACACAAACGAAAACCATGCCGGCCCCGCGAACAGCCTCGCGAATGCCATCGACCGCTTCGAGCGCAGCCTGCTTTCCAAGCGCAGGGTCTCCTCCCGTCCCCATGCCTTTCAACAAGGTAGAACCCAGCTGAATCTTCTCGCTCGAAACCGAGTTCTTGAGGGCTCGCACATCGGTGTTCAGCGCGAGAAGCTCGGCAACATCACTGCCTTCAAGAGCCATTCGGTCAAGAACATTTGCGCCGGCACCTCCAACTCCAATCACCTTGACCCCGAGATCGGAGTCCAGCTGGAGTTCGCCGTGAACTGATTCGTCGTATTCAATCATGGGAATCTACACCTTCCTTAACGCAACAATATTGTCAAACAAATAGAGATAATCCTTCGAGCTATCTCTTTCCTCCTAAAATCTTCTCAAAACGCTGCCCCAATTTGGACAACTTGCCCTTTTTCGGCCGCTGCTCGTCAAGCAGTTGCGCGTATCGGATCAATCCCACCGGAGTTGCATACTGCGGGTTCTCAAAAAGAGCGGAAGGCCCCGACATTGACGCTGAACCTGATTCCTGGACCGGAACTCCGAAAATATCCGAGGTCACCTCCCCAATTCCCTTCATGAGGCTGGAGCCACCGGTCAGGAAAATCCCCTTCCCCAGCTTATCCAGGATCCCTTGATTGCGAAGAGGTTCTGCAATCACGGAAAGAAGTTCCGTGGCCCGCGCGTTCATGATCTGGTTCAGCAATTCCTGCTCCACTGTCTTTCCGCTCTCCCCTTCAATGGGAATCTCACCGTGGGCGATGTTCTTCAGTGAGGCACTACCATGAGCAACCTTCAACTTCTCCGCCCGTGACAACGGGATCTTCAGGACAAGGGCAATATCATTCGTGATGTGATCGCCACCGATCGCGACGCATCCACTCGCGACTACGGCCCCATCGACGAAACAAATGTAATCAGTAGTTCCACCACCAATATCGAGCAAAAGCGCGCCCTCGTTTTTCGCTTCGCGATTTAAAACCACCTGGGCGGCAGCGACAGGGGCAAAGACAATATCCTCCACTTCCAAAGGCACTTCGCGGACACACTTGATGGCATTCTGAATCCTCGTCTTGGTTCCATGAATGATATGATAGTCAGCCTCCAACTTCTGGCCGACCATTCCGAGAGGGTTCAAAACCTTCTCCTGACCGTCCACGTAATAGTGCTGGATGATCGAATGCACGTAGCCATTCTCTTTCGGGATCGGCACATCACGGGCGATTTTCTTCACCTCCTCAAGATCCTCCGGAGTGATTTCCATCTGCTCATCCGCCACCCGGATCGTTCCACGATTGTTAAGGCTCTCGATGTGAGACCCGGTAACGGCGAGGAAAACGGTGTTAATTTCGACTTCGCTTCTCTCCTCGGCCCGGGAAAGGGCGTCATGAAGACATGTCTGCACTGTTTCGGAGTCAACGACCTCGCCTTTACGAACTCCGGCGGATGGATGCTGACCCACGCCCAGAATCTTGATGGCACCGTCGCTCCGGACTTCGCCAACAACCAGACAAACCTTTGAGGTGCCGATCTCAAGACCGACATAAATATTGGACGAAGCCATTAACAATTAGGAACCCGTGATAGTTTAGCCGCCATTCAAAATAGAGCGCAAGTGTTTTTCTTTGTCATCGACAGGGGTGCTTTCACCCGAATAGTCAGTGGTCCCAAGCGGCTTTGCAACCGCCGAAATGCTCTCAGGATCAACCGGCCCGGCGAAGGTTGCCGGAATATTTTCACTCATCGAAATATCGACCGTGGCGAGACGTTGTCCCATTTTTTCCGCCTGCTTGAGAACCAACTGGAGATCGAGCAGTCCTCTATCAAGCTCATAAATCGCGAAGACGGCTTGAAGTCCGCTGCGATAACGGCACTGGAGCGACCACTCATTCCTGACCCTGACAAAGTGCGCGTTCATCGAACCATCGCCTGACAAGTCCGGAGATCTGAGAACGAGATCAAGCGCACCAAGCATCCCGTCGTCCAGCAACTGAATTCCCTCCGTCGGCTCGGCCATGGCGAAATTTTCAATGATCGGAAGCGCTTGAATTTCATCAGTGAGATCAAGGCACCGGAAGAGATATCCATCTGCATCGACCAGAAATCCCCGCTCCATATCGCCGGGTCGAACTCCGAGCGGTGGGCACGAGATCCACGCCACCGGCATCCGCTCTTTCACTTCGATATTGAGCCGGTCCGGCATTTCCCTGGAAACGACGACTTCCTGAACGACTGGAATCTTCGAAATCCGCTCGCGAATATTTTCCAGATCGAGTTCAAGGAGTTTCATCCCGGCAGAGACATTCGAAATCTCGGATAAGTTCGCTTCGGTGAGGACACCGTCACTTTTAAAATTCAGATGGCTAAGAACAAACTCCTCGTTCTCAAAAAAGATCTCGTTGTGCGCCCATTGCGCACCAAAGGGAATGCTAACCGAAAGACAGGCGATCGCGAGGCCACGAATCGCCCAGGTCTTTGCCCGGCGCTTCAACGTTTTCTTCACACCGGGAGAGGGCGAACCCACTTGAGCATCGAGCATGATCCACTCAGTCTCATCGACACCTTGATGACGACGACTGCGGAAAGCTCCACCCCACTGTTTTTTACGCTGATTTGAAATTCCCCGTTTCTTTCGCATTAACCGAAATTAAACGAAAGTTTAATAATTTTCAAACAGAGAGTTGCGTAATCGATCCCCGCCGCCGCCGCCGCTTTTGGCAGCAAGCTGCTCTCCGTCATGCCGGGGATCGTGTTCACTTCAAGGACAAACGGTTTCGAATCCCCTTCGCGAAGCAGGACATCGACGCGGGAGTAGACTTCGATTCCGAGGGAACGATGTGCCTTCAGCGCTTCTTCCTGAACCATCGCGGTAATTTCCTCCGGCAAATCAGCAGGACAGAAATAATCAGTCCCGCCCGCTCCGGTCATCCATGGGTATTTGTTAGAGATATCGTAGAACCCTGAGCGCGGCTGGATGTGGACGATCGGAAAAACCTCCTCGCCGAGCACGCCAACGGTCAACTCTTTCCCGGTGATCAATTGCTCGACGAGAACATCCGGACTGTAGTTCGCCGCGTCGGCAATCGCGGTATTCCACTCGTCGAGATCGTGAACGAGATGCACCCCGACGCTGGAGCCTTCGCGAGGGGGCTTCACCACGCAGGGAATCCCCACGCCACAGGGCTGAGCCTTGCCGTCATTGACCATCACCGTCTCGGAAACAGGAGTGCTGACCCCGGCTTTGATAAAGCATTCCTTGCTGAGGATTTTATCAAAGGCGATGCGCGAGCTGGCCTCGCGGGCGCCGGTGTAGGGAACCCCTTTTTTCTCCATGAGCGACTGGAGACTGCCGTCCTCACCAAAGGTGCCGTGAATGACGTTAAAGCCGATGTCAGTCCCATCAGGCAAATCAAAGTCCTCTCCCGTGACATCGACGAGAACGACCTCTCCAACCTGTCCTTCGAGCGCGCCGACCACGCCCTTCGCTGAGGCCAGGGAAACCTCTCTCTCAGAACCGGGTCCACCGGCAAGAACGGCCACTTTCAATTCACTCAATTCTTTCATAAACTCTTTCGTATCCAAATATTCAACAGGGTTAAGTCAGTGACTCAACAGGGTTAAGTCCCGCTTTTCGGAGGCGCACTTTTCCTGAATCCACCCGCAGGCCCTTCCGCCTGTTCATCGGCAATGGCGCGGGCCATCTTGACCATGTCCTCATCACTGACGCCCGACTTCCATTCGCCACACCAGCCTTCCCAGGTCACCCGCGGCCACGAGGCCAATTGATTCGCTCCCGGCACCGGTGCATTTCGGCGGCATTCGCCACCGGAAGCGGCGGTTCGGGAATCCCCTTTAAAATCAAGATATCGACAGGTCCGGCAGGAGATTTCATCCATTCCCAGAGCCGGCCGCGGATCTTGCGGCTGCTCAGCTTCCGCCTTCTTCCCTTCCTGTGTAGGCACTGATTCGACTTCAGGCGCTGGTTTGATCGACGAAGCTTTGTCACTTTGCGCCACTTCATCAGCAGGCGCTCCGGAAGAAGAGTCCGGCTTTTTGGCTGAGAAAGGATTGCTCATCTTGATTAAATGGGATCGTTTTGACCAATGACCTGAACTTCGGTCTCAAGTTCGATGCCTCGCTCTTCGAGCGCCTTTTTCTTGATCACTTCGATTAAATCAAGCACATCCCGCGCCGTGGCGGCATTGTCATTCACGATAAAATTTCCATGCACCGAGCTGACGGTCGCTCCGCCGACTCCGGATTCTTTCATTCCCATTTCATCGACCAACTGGCCCGCCCCGATGCCCTCCGGATTTTTAAAGATGCATCCGGCGCTTGCCGCGACCGGCTGAGAAGACCGCCGCTTTTCTTTCGAGGCATTCATTCGCTCTGCGATCTCATGATCGAGCGCCGGCGTTCCTTTAAAAACAGCGGAAACGGCCACGTTGTGCGCCAGTTCCGGGACGTGCCGATAATGGTGACGGATCTCTTCGACCGGCTTTTCGAAAACCGCCCCTTCGGCATCGACCATCTTGACGCTGACGACCTGATCAAAAGTTTCCCAACCCATTGCGCCGGCATTCATCCTCAAGCTGCCGCCGACGGCTCCGGGGATTCCCTCCATCCACTCAAAATCTCCGAGACCAGCCGATTGCGCCGCGGCGGCGAGGGCTTTGAATTTCACCCCGGCTCCGGCCCTGACCGTGTTTCCCTCAGCGTGAATCTCGGCGAATTCGCCGCGAACAGGATTCACGACTACGCCGGGAATCCCCCCGTCACGGACGAGAAGGTTCGACCCCCGCCCCACGACCCGCAGGGGCGTGCCGGAATCAGCACAGTGCCGAACGATTCTCGCGAGACCGCTCACCGTGGTCGGCTCGATCCAAAACTGGGCCGGCCCGCCGACCTTCATCGTCGTGTGCTTTCGCATCGGCTCGTAAAGGCGGATCACCCCGTCGTCTTCGCTGAGAACGGATTTCAGGCGATCCATCTCCGCGAGGTCTTTGGCGAGCCTCGTCCCCACTTCGTGAATATTTCCGGCACCGAGAGTCAGGACCCAGTCACCCGCCTTGAGCTTCCGTCCCACGGGGAGATGGAGAGAACTCAGATCAGGGTGACTCTGTGCATGAGTCACCTCCCCAAGCTCCTTAACCGCTTCCACAATTGTCGCCCCAGTGATCCCCGGAATCGGCGGCTCACTCGCCGGGTAAATGTCGGTGACCCAAAGTTCATCGACTCCATCGAAGCATTTCCCGAATTCATCCCGCAGAAGCTGGGTGCGGGAGAATCGATGAGGCTGAAACAGACAAATGAGTCGCCCCGCATGCTGGCTGCGAGCGGTCTGAATCGTTGCCGCGATCTCAGTGGGATGGTGACCGTAGTCATCCACCACGGTCACAAAATCGTCCTGCCGCTTGAGTTCGAAACGACGACGGGCCCCGCGAAACGATCCGAGAGCCTCATCAACAAGGTCAAATGAAACGCCCGCTTCGTCCGCGAGGGCAATCGCAGCGAGGGCATTCAAGACATTGTGCCGACCCGGAATACCGAGGCGAACGCGCCCGTGTTCCTCACCCTTTTTGTAAACCGTAAACTCAGTTCCAGCGCCCTTCGGGGCAAGGTCGCCTGCGGAAAAGTCGAGCTCTCTCCGCCAGCCGTAGCTCACGGCATTCGCCCGCCCTTTGCAGACTTCGGAGGCATGATGGTCATCGCCACAGTAAAAAATCTTCCCCGAGGTTTGATCACAGAATTGACCGAAGACCGCCCGGATCTGCTCGATTCCATCTTTGTAAAAATCGAGATGTTCCTCTTCCACATTCAGGAGAATCGCGTGCTCAGGATGGAAATTAACGAGCGTCCCATCGCTCTCATCTCCCTCCGCGACGAAGAACTCCCCTTTCTCGTCCCAGTTTGCATTCGTCCCCAGAATCGGAATTTCTGCGCCGACATAGTGCGAGGGAGCTTTCGCCCCGACCTTGAGAATATGAGCAGCAAGTGCGGAAGTCGTCGTTTTACCATGAGTTCCAGCGACAACCACTCCCTTTTTACTCTGCATGATCGAAACGAGAGCTTCAGCGCGGCGCAGCAGCGGGATCCCTTTTTTGAGCGCTTCGTCAAAGGCATCGTTCCCCGGCTTGATTGCACTGGAGTAAATCACCACCTCAGCGTCAGCGACCGCTTCAGCAGAATGGGGCGAAGAAAACTGGAGGCCAACTTTTTCGAGTCGCTCCGTCTCCCGTGAAGTGACTCGGTCGGAACCCGAAACCCGATGCCCGAGCCCCAGGAGTAAGGAAGCAAGGCCACTCATCCCCGATCCGGCAACGCCGATGAGATGAACTCGAACCGGTTTTTCCTGATCGCCAAATCTGGCTCCCCAGACATCACAAATACTACTCATAAAATTAAGGACGTTTCACTGTTCCGCGCTGATCACATCACAGACGCGACCTGACGCATCGGGCACCGCCAGTGATTTCATGGCCTCACTCATCCGGCTCAGCTTTTCTTCATTTTGAATCAACTCAATCATCCGTGGCGCAAAATTCTCCGCGCTCAGCTCTCCTTGCGGCCAGCTTTCCGCCGCGCCAACTTCGTCAAAGATTTCCGCATTCAAAGTCTGGTGGTCATCTGCTGCAAAGGGATACGGGATCAGCACCGACGGTATTTCATAGTGAGCTAATTCCGTGAGCGAAGAAGCGCCGGACCGACACACCGCGAGGTCCGCGACGGCAAGCGCCTTTTGCATCTCGCTGCAAAAGGAGATCAGCTTCCCGGCATTCGGATGTTCTTCGTAGGCAGGAAGAGCCGCCTCGTAATCATTCGGCCCGCTAATTTGTAAAATTTGAACCCCTGCGGCCTCAAACTTGGGGAGACTGCTTGAGACCAACTCGTTGAGACGCCGCGCGCCCTGGCTGCCACCCATGACGAGAATTGTCTTTTTGGCAGGATCGAGGCCCCATTCGAGAAGAGTGTCCGCTTTCGGCAGTTTCACCTCTAACGAAGGGCGCAAGGGAGTCCCGACCACTTTGACCGGCTTCCCGTGTCCGAAAGGAGCCACACAGCGCTCAAATCCGACGAGGATCGTGCGGGCGAATTTTGCATTCAACCGGTTCGCCCGGCCGGGGATCGCGTTTGACTCATGAATGAAAGTGGGGAGCCCTTTTGACTGACCGGCGATCAAGGGCGCGGTCGAGGTGAAGCCACCCATCCCGAGAACCGCATCCGCCTGAAATGACTTCAAAAGCTTCCGGCAGGAAAAGAAAGCACCCACGAATCGAAGCAAAAAACCGGGCATCTTCAGGGAAACCAACTTCGGCATCGCAACCGTCGGCATTTTCTCAAACCGAAGATGACTGTACCCTTCCGAGGCCAGCGCATCGATATGCTTTTCGGAAATGAGCAGGAGTACCTCGCCACCTCGCTTCGTCCACTCCTCGGCCACGGCGATTCCGGGAAAGAGATGACCTCCAGTACCTCCACAGGCGATGACAAGGCGCTTCTTTATTGGGGCGGACATGTATAAATTCGGGAAAGAAGATAATTTACACTGATTTCAGAATGACAATAACGATTACTTCCACTTTCATCCCTGAACAGTCTAAGTGAGCTGACTTAGCACTTTTTAGCAGTATTGCATCGAAGAATAGAGGGGCATACTCTGCCCGGGCGAACTTAACCGAGTGATCAGACCACGACTCGCAGCGCATTCGGCACGGCCTTGATGAGCTGAGGCGTTTGTGCCGCGACATCCCCATCGACCTGAATATCGATCACAGGATCAGTCTTGATATCGACAGTCTTGACGCGCCAGTGAGTGATCAACTTCGAAGCATCGAGGTCGATCTGATCCCCATCAGCTTTTCGGGAGCGCTCGAGTCCCATCATCTTCCTCGCCAGTTGGAGAATCCCTTCGATATTCGCTTTGCGCAGCAGAAAGACGTCGAGCCTCCCGTCATTCACGTCGACTGAGGGAGCGAGGGTAAGACGACCGATCCCCACTGTGCCGGCATTGGCAACGACGCAGGCAACTCCGGAAGCACTCACTTTTTCTTCACCGTTCATGACAAGTTCGTAATCTGCTTCCGGAATATCCTGAAGCATTTTGATGGCTGCGAAGACATAAGCCCATTTTCCAAACTGATCCTTCAGCTCTCGCGTCGCCTCTTGAACGACCCCCACTTCGATCCCGCATCCGATGCGCAGGAGAAAAGGCATCTCACCCATCATTCCGATGTCGATGTGCTTCGTCCGGTAAGTCTCGCCGCAGATCAGATCACAGGCTTTTTCGAGATCATTTGGTAATCGCAGCTCCGAAGCGACGAGGTTTCCGGTTCCCCCGCCGAGGATCAAAAGCGGTACGTCTGTTCCGACAAGACCGGAGGCTACCTCCATGACGGTCCCGTCACCGCCATAGACTGCCACAATCTCAAAACCATTCTCTGCGGCTTCCTTCGCGAGCGTCCGCCCGTCTCCAGTCCCATGAGTGATGGAAATATCCCAGTGAATCCCCGCCTCTCTGAACGCCTGGTTCAGGATCGCAAGAAGCGGAATTTTCCGCGAAGGAGCCGGGTTCACCACCACCATGACCGACTTGGGTTTGCCCTGAGTTTGAAGATTGACCGGCTTAATCGACATGCAGCTTTGAGTTGAAAAACGAACTTAGAATCAATTGAAAGATACGTCCATTCTCTTGTATCCTTCCTTTTTAGAGAAGTGATAACTTCCTGGTAGTGACGTAATTGTCACGACAGCTTTCTTTCGGATCAGTGAAATGAAAGCAATCTGGCAGCGTTCCTGTTTCGACACCCCATTCCACCTATGCCTACCATCCTCATCGTTGACGACGAAGAAGATATTCGTGAACTCATCGCCATCAACTTGTTACGCGAAGAGAAATACGCCCTCCTCGAGGCCATCAATGGTCTTGAGGCACTGCATCTTGCCAAGACCAGACGTCCTGACTTGATCATTCTCGACTTGATGCTTCCCGAAATGGATGGCCTCACCGTTCACAAAAATCTGCGTGATGATCCACGGACCGTGAACATTCCGGTGATCATGCTGACTGCGCGAGGTCGCCTCGAAGAAAAAATTCAGGGACTGGAAATGGGGGCCGATGACTACCTCGCCAAGCCATTCAGCCCGAGGGAGCTCATTCTGCGGGTCAGAAACCTGCTCCGTCGAACCAACCCCAATCAGGGCGGCAGCCTCATCGAATCGGGTCCTTTCAGTCTCGATAAAAATGCGCTGAAGTTGCATCTCGAAGGCGACGAAATTGAACTCACCGCGACTGAGTTCAAGCTCCTTCTCAGTCTCATCGAATCTCCCGGCATCACCCAGGAGCGGGGCGACCTCCTCAAAAAAGTCTGGGGGTATAGCGACATGATCCAAACCCGAACGCTCGATACTCATATCAAGCGACTCCGCGAGAAACTCGGGGCAAACGGAAATTCAATTGAGACCGTGCGCGGCGTCGGCTATCGCTTCCTCGAAGAAACTGTCGAAAACCGCTAGGACTTGGAAACGTTCATCATTATTGCCCTGGCAGCCCTCGCCGGTTGGCTTGCCTGGAGACTCTACCGTCTGAGGATGGGAATCGAGAGCCTCACTGCGGCCATTCAGAAAGAACCACTCCCCTCGGTGCGGGACATCGACGCCGATGTCTATCAGGAGCGACTTCGCGCGCTCAGCTCAGCGGCCCTCAACACGGTAGCGGAAGCTACTTTGACCCGAGATTCAGAGCGGAAAAAACGCGAGTTCCTTGAAGCCCTTCTCAATGAAATCAAAGACGCGATTTTTATCCTCGATAGCAATCGGGAAATCCGTTTCGTCAATGAGTCAGCCCGCCAGCTCTTCCCGAGCGATCAGCCCTACACCTCGAGAGCTTTTATTGATATCTGTCGCGACCACCGGGTCTTCGACACTCTCGTTCTCGCCGATGAAGTAGGAGCAAAAGTCTCCGACAATCTCATGCTGAGAAAAATCAATCCGGAGACGAACCGAATGCAGGAACTCAACCTTCTCGTTGAGGCCGAGCCGCTCACCTTTCACGGCAGCGGAGCGAGCGCCGACACAGGAGCCTGGGTCCTTTTGCGCGACGTAACCTCACAGCTCGAGACCGAGCAAATCCGCCGAGACTTCGTCGCCAACGCCTCCCACGAGCTCAGAACTCCCCTTTCGATCATCAACGGTTACCTGGAGTCGATGGATGACTCTGACGTCGATCTCAACCAGGCACTCTATCGCCGGGCCGTTCGCACCATGAAAAAACACGGTGAGCGCATCGCGAGAATTATTGATGACATGCTCACGATCTCCAAGCTGGAGAATGCGGACAACCCTCTGAGGTATGAAGCCTTCAGCCTTCGTGATTCAGTCGATGAGATGGTCTCTCAACTCATGCCCATCATCGAGGAAAATCATGCCCGGGTAAGTATTAAGTCCGAACCCATGAACGCTGAGTGGACTCTTATCGGCGACCGCTTTTACTGGGACCAGGTTTTCTTTAACCTCATTGAAAATGCGCTGAAGCAGAATCCAGAGCCGGGACTGAACATCAAAGTCCGCTTCTACGAAAGAGACGGCCGTTATATAGTCTCGATCAGCGACGACGGCATCGGGATTCCTTCCGCCGATGTCCCTCTCGTCTTCAAGCGATTCTACCGCGTCGAGAAACACCACGCTCAATACAAGACGCCCGGAACCGGACTCGGGCTCTCGATCGTAAAGCGAGCCGTGGAAGCCCATCACGGGACGATCAGTCTGACGAGCGAACCGGGGAGGAAAACGGAATTCATCATTTCAATCCCTGCGACGCGCCTTGCCGCCACCAGTCAGTCGGCCGATCAGAGCAAGTAATCCATGGGGCGGCGGCTCTGCAATCCCATCGCTGCGGGGTTTGTTCCGCCGGAGTCATCCTAAACAATGGCAGGAATCCATTGCTACCTCAAAACACACCCCTACCGCCGCGCGGCGAGAAGACGCATCACGAAGTAGAGCAACTGCCCAAGTGATGCAATTGCCGCAACAGTGTAGGTCATCGCCGCCCAGAACAGGGCATTTTTTGCCTTGTCGTGATCGAGATCACCCATCGCGTGAGAATTGTCGAGCCAGGCGAGAGCCCGGTTGCTGGCGTCAAACTCCACCGGAAGCGTGATGAACGAAAACAAAGTCGTCGCCCCGAACATGATCACTCCGATGAGTAGCACCGTCGTGTTCCCCGAAGCAGCCATGAAAAGACCCGCCATGAGGACATACATCATGAACTTATTGGAAAGATTGACGACCGGAACAAGTGCTGAACGCATCTTGAGCGGTCCATAGGCACGGGCGTGTTGCACCGCATGACCGCACTCATGAGCCGCCACAGCCGCCGCCGCCACGTTCCTTTGACTGTAAACCACATCACTGAGATTCACCGTTTTGTTGAGCGGATTGTAGTGATCAGTGAGTTGGCCCGGTGTGGAAATAATCTGCACATCAGAGATGCCTTCATCACTCAGCATCTTCGCCGCGATCTCAGCGCCGGACATCGCGATGGGACGCTCCGAATATTCACGAAATCGCTTTTTGAGCATCGACCCAACCCAGCCGCTAATAAGCATGGTCCCAATCGTGATTACGTAGTAGGTGATATCGATTCCTCCGAAAGACATGGCAGATAATGTTGAGTTCGAGGATCAAGTTACGAACGATCGTGAGAAATGAAATGAGAATTCGCGCTTTCCCAGCCGCTCAGGTCTACGCAAAAAAGCGACCCCGTTCAGACTACCACTGCCCGAACGAGGTCGCCCATACCCAAGTCTCTGGAACTCAGAAATCTCTCATCCTTAGCGGATCACGACAGGACGCTCGCGCCATCCGCGTCTTGCGCCTTCGTAATTGATCCACCCCTGCGCCTCTTCCGCAGTCCGGAATCCACCGGAAGTGACGACGAGGTAAAGCGCATTAGCAGGAGATTGGAGCACCGTGGTGCCAATCCCGGACCGAACGAGCCCTTCTTTCATTTCCGCGGCATTCGATCCGCGGCGAAATGCCCCGAACTGCACACGATATGGATTCACGACCGCCGGAGTCGCGTTCCGCGGAGGGAGCGGTGCCGGAACTGCCTGCGCCGGAAGCCGGGAGCCGGCACTGAGAGGAACCAACTCGCCCTGCGTTCCGACAGACCGGTTAGCCGTCGTGTGAGCCATCGCAGGCGGCGCATACTGGCCCGCCGGAATCCCATACTGCTCCGGCTTACGCCTCCCGAAGAGTCCGCGCTTCTCCGTTGCGACCGAAGCAGTCCCTGCGTTGGTGAAAAGAGGGGCGTTCTCCGGCTCATTCACGGCCTCAAGGAGAGGGTCCTTTTTAAATGCCTGAAATGGCGCGAATCGCTTCTGAGCCGGCGCATCAACTGATTGAGGAGCCATCGTCGCACCTGATCGCGACTGACTCGTCGCGGGAGCAAGTGGTGGCATCGTCCCGATCACCATGATCGATCCCTGCGCGGCCCGCTCCGCCGGAAGACCAATATGCTTCGCGGCAGCCCGCGACAAATGAATCAAGGCTGCATCTTCGCGCTTCCGATCGTTAATTCTCACATCAACCATTCGACCCGACTCGAAATTCGCCACCCTCACCATCGTTCCCAGTGGAAGAGAGGCATGAGCCCCTGTTAATGCTGAAACCTCATAGAGTTCACCGCTCGCGGTCGGACGCCCCTGAAGTTGGTCGCTATACATTCGGACGAGCCCGCCAACAGGCTCCGCCGACCTCGCCGTGAATACAGCGCACAGCAGCGCGATAATCAGAAATGGTGTAATTCGGGCTATCATAAGATTGCTTAACCTTAATTTAATTAAAATTTAATAAAACTTAAAGTTTAATTTTAATTTTTTAAAATTTTATTCGAACCCTCAATTCAATCCTTGCCTCCGCCGGTGAATCTTCAGACGATTGCGGTCATGTCGTCTCGATTTCTGATCCTCCTGCTGCTTCTTTCACTCGGGGTTTCCCTGCCCTCCGTGATTCATGCGTCCCCGGTGAACCTCCTTCTCATCACCGTTGATGACATGAGCGCCGACTCCATCGGCTCATTTGGTGCTAAGCTTGCCGCGACCTCGCCCAACGTCGATAGGCTCGCCGCTGAGGGCCTCTCCTTCGATCTCGCGCACGTTCAGGTAGGAAACTGCTATCCGTCCCGAAACGTGATGTGGTCGGGACGCTATCCTCACAACAACGGAGCCGAAGGGTTCTATGAAGTAAAGCCGATCAATTACCCTACCCTTTGCGACCTGATGCAGAAACACGGCTACTGGGTCGGGATACGGGGGAAAGTGAGCCACTCATCCCCGTTTCAGCCTTTTCTCTGGGATGCCGATCTGACGATCAAACCCAATGGGGAGAGCGAACATTTGAAAGATTCAGGGTCTTACTTCCGATCCGTCAACCGGGGCATCAGAATGGCTGAAGTTGAGGGGAAGCCATTCTGCATCAATGTGAATATTTCAGATCCTCACAAACCTTTTTGGAAACCCGGAGATGCTCATCCCGCATCGAAGGAGTTCTCTGCTGCGGAGATTCCGGTTCCGGGGTTTCTGCCCGACGATCCGGCCATTCGTGAAGAACTGGCACTCTATTACACTTCAGTCCGTCGCGCCGATGACTGTGTCGGGGAGATCCTGAGAGCGCTGAGCGAATCAGGGAAAGCTGAGGAAACTTTCGTCATGTTTCTCTCAGATCACGGAATGCCTCTTCCTTTCGCGAAGACGCAGCTCTATCACCACAGCACGCGGACTCCGCTCATTGTGCGTTGGCCGGGGGTAACGAAGCCGGGCACCCGCGATGGGCAGCACATGGTCTCAGCGGTCGATTTTCTCCCGACTCTTCTCGATGTCGTTGGTGCAGAAAAGCCGGGCGGATTCGACGGCGATTCATTCGCGCCCCTCTTCCGCGGTGAAGCACTGACTGATCGTGATGCCGTTTTTAAAGTCTACAATGAGAATTCAGGAGCGCAGCGACATCCCATCAGAGCCGTGGAAACGCCCCGCTACCTCTATCTTTTTAACCCATGGTCCGACGGGGTGAACGAGTTCAAAACCGCCACTCAGGGAACCGTTTCCTACAAACGCCTCAGCGCTCTCGCGAAGGATGACGCCGCGATCGCCGCCCGTCTCCAGCTCTTCAAATTCCGCGTTCCCGAGGAGCTTTACGACGTTCAAAATGATCCTGATTGTCTCGTCAATTTGATCAATGATCCTGCGCACGAGGTCGCCTTACTTGATCTCCAGACCCGGATGGGGAAATTCATGAAGGAAAGCGGTGATCACGCTCTCGAGCCTTTTCAAAATCGGGACGATCCCGAAGCCATCGCGGCTTACATCACCCGGGTCACGGAGGAAGCTCAGGCACGTCGCGCCGGGCGCCGCGCAGACAAGCGCGCCAAAGGGCAGGAATAAGAAAAAGTCCACCTGACACCCGCCGCTTCGCCCTGAAAACAACAAAGGCTGCCCGATCCCATTGAACCGGACAGCCATTGTAAAATCAGTGGAACGAATCCCACGCAGCTCGATCAGCTCAGGAGATCGAGCACCGGCACGCCCTTGTGAGCGACCGTGAAAGGACGCTTGCTCGGGCTGTATAGAATCTGATCGAGCGGAAGTCCGAGAGCATGAGCAATCGTGGCATTGAAGTCCGGAATTTTAATCGCATTTTCAATGACGCTTTCGCCGCCCTCATCAGTCTTACCATAAACAGTACCGCCTTTGACGCCGCCGCCCGCCAGCACAGAACTGAAGGCTTTCGGGTAGTGATCGCGACCGCCATTCTGATTGACGCGTGGCGTTCTTCCGAACTCTGTCGTGAGAACAACGACCGTATCTTTCAGCTTACCCCGGGCTTCGAGATCCTCCAAAAGGGCTCCCATGGCCTGGTCGAGAATGGCACACTTCTCAGGTGCCTCCACGAAGACATTGTTATGCATGTCCCAGCCTCCGAGAGAGACTTCGACGGCTCGGACGTCGTTCTCCACGAGTCGGCGTGCAAGGAGACAGCCCTGACCAAATGAATTGTCGCCATAACGGGCTCGAGTCATCTCGTCCTCGTCTTTCAAATCAAACGCCTTGAGATCTTCGCTCTTCATGAGGCGAACCGCATCTTCATACATCTGGGTGTAAGCACGAACCTGTTTCACATCATAGCGCTGATGAAACTCGGCATCGAATTCGTTGGCAAGCCCGAGCCTTTCATCAAAAGCCTCCTGATTCATCCCGCGAAGTCTTGAGTTTTTCAACCCCGCTGCCGGATCATTGATCGAAAGAGGCTCAAACTGCGGCTCAAAAAATCCGCCCCCGCCATTGATTCGACTGTCGCCGCCCACGTAAACGGAACCGGGAAGGTTCTCGTTCAGCTTGCCCTTGAACTTCAAAGCCCAGGCTCCGATCCCGGGATGCTTAATCGTAGCCCGCTCTTCGTAGCTCGTGTGCATCAGGTAATTTCCCTGGGCATGAGCTCCGGCAGTCGAAGTCAGCGAACGAACGATCGCAAGTTTGTCAGCCTGCTTCGCCAAATTGGGAAGGTATTCTGAAACCTGGATGCCATCCACATTGGTCTGGATCGTTTTGGTCTCGCCCTGATTCTCGTGCCCGGGCTTCGTATCGAAGGTATCGAGGTGAGTCATTCCCCCGTTCATGTAGAGGTAGATGACGTGCTTCGCGGCGTTCTCTCTCGGATCAAGTCCGAGATTCGGCCCGAGTGCTCCGTAGCCACGGCTCGTCATTCCAAGGGCACCAACCCCGAGAAAGGTTTTGGCGGTTCCCTCGATGAAGCGCCGGCGGCTCCATTCGTCAGATTTAAAGGCGGTATTCATAAGGTGACTGAGTTAAGGTGACTGAGTTAAGATGACTGAGTTAAGATGACTGAGTTAAGATGACTGAGTTAAG
>CAZOUP010000042.1:0-19898 GCA_964583035.1 uncultured Akkermansia sp. | reverse complement strand
TGACTGAGTTAAGATGACTGAGTTAAGATGACTGAGTTAAGATGACTGAGTTAAGGTGATGGCGAATTAGGTTGGACTGAAATTACTGAACGAACATGAACTGCCGGGTGTTGAGAAGGGCCCAGACAAGTCCCTCGTAGGCCGTCTCTCCGTTTTTCTCGACCTGACTGAGAGCGATTTCCATCTCACGCTCGGTGGGTTCGCGGGTCAGCATGGCCTGGAAAATCATTTTTGCTTTCTCCTCAGAATCGCCTGCGGCGTGCACACGACGCCCGAAGACCGCGAACTGGTTCGTGAGCGCTTCCGCCATCGATCCATTCAGCATGTTCAAGGCCTGAGGAACCGATGCCGAATACGAAGCGTTTTCGATCACTTCGCGGTCTGATTGACCAAATTCACGGAGGAAGTGCCCCCGTCTCGCCGGAGATTCCAATTCCGAAGCCCGTGCCATCCCGGCGATGAGAGACGAATAGACGCGCTGCTCATTCTTAAGCTGTGCTCTCCATGCTTTCTCCTGCTTTTTGTCGAGACCGGCGGGCGGGTCGGGATAAGTTGGCTTGGGAAGTTTGGTCAGGACAGCGCCGTCATTTCCGGCAGCCATCATTTCTCCGCCCTCCATGCTCATCTTCATTTCACTCATGCCCATCGCGGCAAGCAAGTCATCTCCATCGACCTTCTCTCCGGTATGGTTGTAGCCAATGCGTTCGACGACGTCGAGCGCTTCCCGTCTCAGCTTACCCAACTCGTCTCGTAATTTCCGGTATCGTGCGTCGTCCCCGCCCTCGCGAGCTTCATACATTTCCTCCCGCGTCTTTTCCTCACGTGGTTTGATCTTGTCGTAAGCTGCCGCGACTTCCAGCACCATCGCCACAAAGTCCTCTTCGCTACGATCTTCCAGCGCGCTATAAATTTGGCGGACTTTTTCCACCGACTCCAACTGCGACTTGAGACGCGGTCTGTAGCCATCCGCTTCCGGCAAAGCAAGCGCGACAATTGAATCCCAAATCTGCTCCGCTGTCATTCGTCTCAGAACCGGCCCTTGAAAATAGTAAGGCATCCCGAGAACCAACTCCTCACGATTCACTTCTCTCTGATAAGCCGCGGTCCGATAGAGAACCTCCTGGAAAGCACGCATGTCGTAGTCGAGTTCCCGCATCAAAGTCTCGAGGTAAGCGAGCAAGTCAGGATTCGTGACCACCGTTGTGTCTGTCAATTCATCAACCGGCTCAAAGATTCCATGGCCGAAGACGCGCTTCCAAAGGCGATTCGCAATCACCCTCGTAAAGGTCGGATTCTCTGATGAAGTCATCCACTCGGCATACGCGTCGATCATGCTGTCATCGATATTCTCAGGATCAATCTCTGCTCCAAACATGGTCCGGGCTTTCACCGGATCGTTCGGCTTCGCATCCTCATACTGATAGTCATGCGGAAGCTTCAAGGTCTTCTCCACTTCACTGGCCTGAATGTATTGAAGCGGATTGTAGAGTTCGGTGACCGCATTCCTCACGTTCCGTGTGTCGTGCTCATAGGCCGCATATGCCTCCATCGAACGCTTCGCATTTTTCTTAAACTCTGCGTCCGTGATCCCCATTCGCTCAAGGTTGCGCTGGTAATTCTTATTGGAGACAAAGCTATCCAGCGCCTTCTGATTGGTAATCTGGGGGAACCTTTCGATCTTAACCGCGTTTCCCAACACCACAGTCCGCTCCTCTTTTTGCCAGGCACCAAGAGCCTTCCGATTCGGAGAATCGTAGCGTCGGGCATCCATGCCATAGGAAAAGGCGGCCATGTGAAAGTAATCCATCTGCGTCCAGTCATCGAAGGGATGGTTGTGGCACTGAGCGCACTCCAGGCGAGTCCCGAGGAAAACTCGAACCGTGTTGGACATGTTGTCGAGCGGCATCCCGCGATCTCTCACGTAGTAGCCGACCGCACCATTCTCCCAAATCTGCCCGCGTGCCGCAACTAACTCGCGAACAAACTCATCGTAGGGAGTGTTTTTTGAAATCGCATCTTTCACCCAAAGCTGATAGGCCGCCTCCGCCTGGCGGGCATTGTTTCCCAGGCCCGAATTTATCCGCAAAACATCGGCCCAGAAATTGTAAGCATGGCTGACATGCCCATCGCTTTCGAGAAGATCACGAATCAGTTGCTCCCGCTTTCGCTCGTAAGTCGATCCGTGAAAATTTTCCGCTTCTTCAATCGTTGGAATCCGCCCCGCAATGTCGAGATAAACCCGGCGAACAAAAGTCTCATCATTGATCGCCGGATTCGGGAGGGCTCCATTCTCTTTAAGCACGGCATTAACAAGGCCGTCGATCTTTGATGCCGCCGCACTGAGATCAACGGAACCTTCTTTGTTCTCTTCTCCGGGCTTGGCAGTAGCCACCGAAAGGGTGAAAACAGGAATCAGGCAGAAAACGAAACGGGGGATGCGCATAATCACAGCAGAGTTACTAAGAGAATACCCCGAATCCGGGAATTCGTTGCAGTTCTTACTGAGGCACAATGACGCCAAACGCATGACCTGAAAGGGCTAATCTGACAAAGACTGTTTCGCCATTCGTGTCAACGCGTCACTTCATCTGATTACTTTTTGACCAGTTGCAATGATCATTGATTCTGCGGAATTGAGATAGACTAAAAATTTGCAGTGAGCGTTTGCCCGAGTCCATTCTAGATTCCGCTCAAAGCGCGATCTCGAAAAAAGCCCCGCAAACACAAGGTTTACGGGGCTTTTCAAAAAAGTTGCGGGAGCAGGATTTGAACCTACGACCTTCAGGTTATGAGCCTGACGAGCTACCAGACTGCTCCATCCCGCGGTCTAAAGGGTCCTTTCGGACGGGCGGCTAGTATCGTCGAGCAAATGCAGATCGCAACCGCTTTTTAAGCCAATTCCCCCGCACGGATCCGATGCTCGCACTCACTTAATCCGGGCAAGAATCACGCTGCGATCCCCGCCCGTCTCGCGGTGATCGATCATTTCCATGCCGGCCTCGATCAAGAAAGCCTCTATCTCAGCGACCGAATAACATCTCCCCTGCGTCGAATGCGCGAGGATGCAGGAATACTCAGCGACCGGCAGAGGGCCGGTCTTCTCCGCGTTGAGGAATGTTTCATGAATAAGGACGAGGCCTCCTTCCGGAAGAGCCTCCCGGGAACGTTGCAGAAGCTGGACCACTTCATCACTCGCCCAATCATGCATGACATTGGAAAAGAGATGAATATCACAGTCTGCCGGCAGTGAGTCGGTGAACATATTCCCCACTTCGACCGTGACACGATCCGCGAGCCCACGCTCATTGACCTTTTTCCGGGCGAGCGCATCGACCGGTTTTTGCTCGAAAACGATCGCGGTAAGGTGATCAAAATTGGCCGCCAGAGCACAGGAATAAACTCCGGACCCTCCGCCAAGATCGAGGATCTTCCGCCCCTGCTTCAATTCGGCAGAAACTGCATCGGCGAGCTTTTTCCCGAGAAACACGCCCCGGCAATCCATCGCCTCGGTGAAGGTCGCCGCAAAGTCTTCGTTGAGCATCGCGCCGTGCCAGTCGTCGTCGGCCTCGTCGAGTCCGCTCCAGTGGGCCGGACGCCCCGTTTTGAGAACGCGAATGTAATCTTCAACGACGGGGCGGTCCCGCAGCGAGGCGTAGTATCCGGATAGATTCCAGGGGGAATCAGCGACGAGATGCTCCCCGGCACTCGAGGTGATCCGAAGGACGCCCTCGTCATCTTCTGCGACAAGACCATTGCATTTGCAAAGCGTGACGAGAACATCGGCGGGGCGCTCATCCCATCCGTAATGGGCACAAACTTCGTCAAGGTTACCCGGATTTTCCTTTAGATAATCAAAGAATCGAAACTCGGTGATCGCCGCCGTGAGAAGATCGACGGCATAGATGCCATCGCGGTATCGCAAGATCGCAGTCGGATCAGTTGAGGGAAGCTGGTCGAGACCGGTTTGAGCCATAGAATAAGTGACCGGCGGCCCTTAAAGATGAAGAAGGGCCCGGGCCGCGTCAGCAATGCTCTGCGCGGTCGGACGGTGTGCCTTCCAGAGATTCGGATGATAGGGAATCGGCGTGTCGCGACAGTTGTGGCGCTGAGGCGGTGCATCGAGGAGATGGAAGCCTTCGGAGACGACGCGGGAGATCACTTCTGCGGCGACCCCACCCCAGGGGAAGCCTTCCCCGACGCAGAGCATCCTGCCGGTTCTTGCGACCGAGGCAAGGATCGTGTCCGTGTCGATCGGTTTGACCGAACGAAGATCAACCACCTCGAGATCCCATCCCTCTTTGGTGAGATCATTGGCGACCCGGAGGCACTCATGCAGCATCGCGCTGTAAGTCACGATCGTGGCGTGGCGACCCGGGCGGGCGATCATCGCCTTCCCGATGGGGAGAGATTCCCGGGGAAGACCCTCCGCCTTGAGATGGTAATACAGAAACTTGTGTTCGCAGAAAATCACCGGGTCATCAATTTTCACCGCTTCGATGAACATGCTGTAAGCGTCTTCAACCGTCGCCGGAGTCATGACGACAAGCCCGGGATAGTGGGCGTAAATGGACTCCAAGTTCTGACTGTGAAAGGGACCGCTGCCTTCGGTGCCACCAGAGGGCAGCCTTACCACGATCGGGCACGGGACCCCGGTTCGGTAGTAATGAGTCGCGGCCTGATTCACAATCTGGTTGAACGCGATACTCGAAAAATCGGCAAACTGCATTTCGATGATCGGACGCATCCCCTCGATTGCCGCTCCGATCGCCGAACCGATCATGGCGTCTTCGCTGATAGGCGAGTCGAGGACCCGACCGGGAAACTGCTCGGCAAGATTCTTCGTCGCTTTGAAGGCACCGCCGAATCCGGCAACATCCTGACCATAAATGTAGACCGAGTCGTCCTCAGCCAGCACTTTTGCCTGAGCTTCGCGAATTGCCTCCAGATAGGTGATTGCCATAGAATGAGTTGGCGGCAACCCTTGCCTCAAGTTCCGTGATTCGCAACCGAGAGGCGTGCTTTCCTGTTCAGGAAATTTCGCTCACTTTGACAGATCGCCCCTCTCTCGCGGAGAGATCACAGGCAAAGAGAACCCGAAACGTTTCCAGCGCCTCGCCAATGCTGGTTCGCGGCATGTCTTTGCCTTCATCAAGCGCATTGAAAAATGCCTGAAACTGATCCGCGTAGGGATGGTCCGCGACATCGCCGGAATCCGCCATCGCCATGGGCAATTCCGCCCACTTTTTGTCGCGGAGGCCGAACTTGGTTGAGTAGAGCTTGTTGTCGAGCATGCTGCCTTCGCTCCCGACGAGATGCGTGTGAAAATAGTAGGGCTGAAGGCAGTCGATCACCGAAGCCACTTTGCCGACGGCTCCGTTTTTGAATTTCAGAATCGATGCCGTCGTCGTCGCATACTCATACTTTTGAAAAATCTCGTTCTTCGAAGTGGTTTCGTAGGCGGTGACCTCCTCGACTTCGTTCCCCATGCAAAGGAGCAGGGCATCGAGCGCGTGGCAACCGGCGGAGAGGAGGCTGCTGCCCCCCTTTTCCTTCGTCGTGTTCCAGCGATACTGCCCATACCAGGGGCCGATCCCGTGGTAATAATCGACCTCGCCGTAGTGAACATCACCGATGAATCCCTCGTCGAGTAACTGTGTCGTCGTCAGGAACTGGCTGATAAATCGAAGCTCAAAACAGACGCAGGCCTTCACCCCGTTCGCGACAACCGCGTCGTGGATCGCTTTGCAATCTTCCCACGAAAGAGCCATCGGCTTTTCCAGAATGATGTGTTTCCCGGCATTCGCAGCCGCAACCGCCTGCTCCCGGTGCTGATCGGGATAGCTCGTGATCGAAACCACATCGATATCATCCGAAGTCAGCATCGCATTGAGATCCGTGTAGGTCTTGATCTCGCTGCCGTGAGCCGCCGAAACCTCCGCCTCATCGAGGCTGCGCGAGGAAAAGACCGCCCGCACCGTCCCCTGCTCCGTTGAATTGATTGCGTCAGCGTGAGCCGTTGCCGCCCAGCCGTATCCGATGATTCCTACACGATATCCCATGGCGAAGACTGAAGCGAATCAGGCCTCGCACGGCAACGGAAAAATCATCTCGATTGCGCTCTCTCACGCCGCGCAAAGTGGTTTTCGGGCACCGCTCATGCCGGCATCGCCCCCCATGCCGCTGCGATTTCGCTAGTCCACGAAATTCGAGCCTTCGCGAATATCGAATGACATGCTCACGAAACCTCCGCCGGAGTATTCCCCCCCGAGCCGTGGAATCACCTGATAACTGGGGAAAATCAGCGGGGAGCCGGCAAAGCGATCCTGCGCCCGCCACCACATCACGAGCCAACCGATGCCCGCCATACCCAGAATCACGCCAACGACAATCAAGGTCGTGAAAAGAAACGAAACCAGTTTCAGCCCTGACTGTTCGATAAAGATACCCGGCGCGTATTCACGCAGGAGTTCAGGCGCGTCCTCCGAAGCCGCCAGCTCATGAATCGGGGTCGCCGCGATCCGCTCCTGGTCCTCTTTGCTCTCATGCTCCATGAGGCGGCTCAGCCAGTAGAGTTGGATACTCAGCTCAATCGCCATTTTCTCGACCTGATCCGGAGCGAGGTCAGTCGCGCCACCTTCGCGAAGGGTGTTCTGCTCGATGCGGTCGAAGACCGATTTCGGAAGCGCGGAACGAACCTTGTCATTGTAAACGAACTGCGTCTGCGCTGGAACCTCGCGGTAATAAAGCATCATCACCGTGGAGGAATCCTCGAACCATTCACGGTGGAGTTCCCTCAGATCAATCTCCTCGGGGATCGTCTGCGTTTCACCAATGACAAGCACGTAGATGTGAAAATCTGACTCGTCGGAGTGAAATTCGAGGAAACGCTTGATGTCGTTCGACTTCTGCTCGGTTAGGAGACGCTGAGGATCGACCAGAAAATCCACCGGAGCGTGGGCGAAATAGAGATCTTTTAAATCTCCTTCGATCGGCGGGAGCGCTTCAATCGCGGGAGCTTCGACAATTAGCTCAGGAACCCCGTCGGGAGATCCCTCAGGCACTTCCCCCTCTGTGATGTCAGCGCGGATCGGCTCATCGCCCGTGACCCCTCCGGGCCCATAAAACTGAAGGGCTTGCTCCGGAGATGGCGCGTCCGCCGAATCAGCAACAGGCGAAGTGGGGGAAGCCTGATCCGTTTCATTTCCACTGACTATCCCTGTCGGCCAGAGTCCTCCGCCCAACTCATAGGCAGCAGCAGCCGAGGCTTCCTCCCACTCAGGCATTTCAACTTTCGCCGCCATCAACGAGGCAGGGAAAGCCGAAAGAATGAGAAGAGAAAGAATTCGTTTCATAAAAAAGCGGAGTTAAGCGCTTTGGCTCACCGTTTCCGGTTCCTCGACTTTCGCCTCCGCACGCACCGCGAGGTGAGGCATCAGGTCGAGACTGTTTTCATTGAGCGCCCGGCTCTGGGCCTGCAGCTCTTCATGCGAAATCTTGCGAAGTTTCCGACCTTTGCGGCGGAGCACACGAGCGAGCCGGAGAAAAATTTTCTCAAGAGCCTCGCCATACTCAGCATTCAGGAGATGGGGACGGCCATGCAGGAGCGCACGGTAGGCCTCCTCCTCCGTGATCAAAGACTCGGTGAAATATCCCAGCGAAATCCCCACCTGCCGCGTCGACATGTCGAGAATGAGAAGGATCGCATTCTCATTCGGGCGCACATATTCCGCGCCCTTGACCTGTCCATGATTGAGAAGCCAGAACCCCAGCTCGCTCATGCTGAGGTCATCAGGCAGATTCCCGAGGTAGGCACTGAAAAGGATCTGGGGGAAATTAATCTCCAAATAATCAATCGCCGTCGCAAGCTCATCGCGCTCCTGCTTTCTAAGGCAGGCCGCCGCGTCGTGCACGCGATTCAGCATCACGCGGTTGGTTCCGTAACGGACGGAAGCCTCCATTTCGCTGTAGCCGCATGAATAGCAACTTTCCGCCTCATGATCGACCGGACGCTGGCAACTGGGACACTTCATCTTTTCAAGAACAACAACACCTCTCAGTCTTATCTAAATTATCAATTTTACAATATTATAAAGAAAACTTAATTAAGTCAAGTGTTTCGGCTTGATTCTGGCAATCCAATCAAATTAAGCGGTTTTCGCTCAATTAGGACGCGCCGCAGCGGCATCACCGCAGGCCAAGAGAGAGTTCCAGGTCGCAAACCGAGCCTGGTCCGCTTTCGTGCCATAACAGGGTATCGTCATCGACCTGACCCTGTTGCGTTCGCAACACAGGCATTCAGGTCACGCCCCATCCTTCGCCGAACCGGCTGAAAGCACCGGCCAGCTGTCTCAAATCGACATCGCCGAAAAACCACCATCGACGATTAACTCGATGCCAGTCACGAAAGACCCAGCCTTCTCCGAAGCGAGCAGTAGAGTTGCGCCGATCAATTCCTCCGCATTACCGAAGCGATTTGCCGGGGTGTGCCCCATGATCGCCGCCACACGATCTTCCGTGAGAACCTTGCGATTCTGTTCCGCCGGAAAAAATCCGGGCACGAGCGTGTTAACCCTGACCCCTTGCTCCGCCCATTCACGGGCGAGATTCTTCGAGAGATTATGCACCGCCGCCTTGCTTGCTGAGTAAGTGAAGACCTTGCTGAGCGGTCCGAGACCTGAGATAGACCCGATGTTAATGATCGAGCCGCCCCCGTTTTCGAGCATGTGTTTGCCAAAAATCTGAGAGCTCCTTAGAATCGCCCCGAGATTGATATCGAGAATCCGAGCGAATTCTTCGTCTTCAATCTCAAAGAGCGGAGTCGGCGAGTTTACTCCCGCCCCGTTCACGAGGATATCGACCTTCCCTGTTTGCGACACGACCGTTTCCAAAAGTGCGGAAAGCGATTCGCGCGACGCCACGTCCGCAGAGATAAACATGGCTCGACCGCCTGCCGCATCGATCTCACGGAGACGCTCCGCCCCTTTCTCCTCGCTCCGACCCACAACGACCACTTCGGCCCCGGCTTTCGCCAATCCGAGGGCCATTTCTCCGCAGAGAACTCCGGTTCCACCAATAACAACGGCGGTCTTTCCTTCGAGCGAAAACAGATCTTCAACAAAACTCATGCGACACGGATACGATAAGCCGCGCCCCGGTCAAACGCGCATCATCCCTCAGGCAACACTTTCGTCATCTTCATCATGAACGATTTCAGGCTCGAAGTCCTCATCGAGGCCTTCCTCAATTTCCTTGCGCCAGCGCCTCGAAATCCAGGGACGAATCAGCCCGTAAATAAAGTAGGAGAGAAAGATGCCAAGAGGCACGAACTCCACAAAATTCACCGCACAAACGAGAACGAGAACCGCCACAAAGAACCAAACCATGGAACGGCGAGTCTTCCAGTTCATCGCCTTGAAGCTGGGATAGCGGAACTCACTGAGCATCATGAACGCCAGCAGAATCATGAGCGCTAACAAAACATATCGCCACCCTCCGATCTCAGTATCTCCCTCATTCAGCCAGAGGATAAAGATCGTCAGCGAAGCAATCAAACCGGCCGCCGCTGGAATCGGAAAGCCGACAAATTCGCGGCTCACTTCCCTCTCAGGATGATCAGCGGCCTCTTGAGCAAGACAGTTAAAGCGCGCCAATCGCATCCCTCCGCAAAGCAGATAAACAAAAGCAATCGTCCACCCGAGGCGGTTGTCGAAAGAACTCAACACAATATCCATGACCAGCAGAGCCGGTGCGATCCCGAAGGAAACGATGTCCGCGAGCGAATCGAATTCCCGCCCGAACATTGATTCCTGCCCTTTGATCCGCGCGAGACGGCCATCGAGAGCGTCAAAAAAACAAGCGCCGAGAATGAGAAAAATCGCGAGGTAAAAATCCTTCGCCCCGCCGTCCACATCTCCCATCCCTTCGAAGATCGTAACCACAGCACTGAACCCGCAGGCAAGGTTTCCTGCCGTCATCAGATTCGGTAAAAGATAGACCTGAGGATTACTCCACGGTCCGGGGACGTGTCTTTTCATGAGCCTACGGTCATTCCAGTTGTCCAAAACTCAAATTTCAAATTTCAAAGCGGGCTTTCCGGTCCATATTCATTTCTTATGTCAACCACGGCGGAACTACCCCAAATCGACGGCACCATCACGATGGGAGAAGTCCTCGAACGCTTCCCGGGTGCAAAGCGCTCCCTCTTTGCCCGGTATCACATCGGCGGTTGCCAAAGCTGCAGCTACGACAACGAGGAAACCCTCGCTGAAGTTTGTGAACGAAACGAAGACCTCCCCGTCGAGGAAGTGATCAGCCACATTCTCTCCGCCCAGGAGAATGATGTGAAGATCTTTATTGAGCCCCTCGATTTAAAAGAAGCCTTCGGGGCCGATCCCGCCCCTCGCCTCCTCGACCTGCGCACCCGGGAGGAGCACGAAGCCGTTGCCCTTCCCCATTCAGAAATGTTCAGCAATGATCTCCTCCAGGAGATTTTCGGCCACGAGAACAAAGAGCGTCTCATCGTTCTCTACGACCACACCGGGGATAAATGCCTCGACGCCGCCGCTTACCTCATCGGACACGGTTTCAAGAACACCCGCGCGCTCCGTGGCGGCATCGACGCCTATGCGCAGGAAGCCGATTCGGAGATTCCACGCTATCAGTTGGAGTTTGAGGAATAGGAACCGAATTTCAAAATCTAAGATCCAACGACGCGAGAGAATCGAGCCATGAGCGACTTCGAAGACAAACTCCAAAACGCCATCGCCAACCCTCAGAATCAGGGGGAAATGAGCGATGCTGATTCCGTTGGCACCGTGGGAAATCCTGAATGCGGCGACATGGTCCGGATGTGGCTTAAATTTGGAGAAAAGGACGGAAAAAAAATCATCGATAAAGCCTCATTCCAGAGTTTCGGATGTCAGACCGCCATCGCCGTGGCTTCGATGGCGACCGAAATGCTCAAAGGCAAAACCATTGACGAAGCGCAGGCGCTCAGTTCGACCGACCTTTCCGCTCCGCTCGGTCCCCTCCCCCCTATGAAGATCCACTGCGGCGAAATGGTCGAAGGTGCCCTCCGCGATGCGCTGAATGGAGATCAGTCAGAACCCACCGTCGCCCCGGCCACTGGAATCCCCAACACTCTCCTCGGCGACATGAACCAGCCGAAAATGAAAAGCGGCAAGCTTAGAGTTGTCCTGGAAGGACAACGAAGCGAAGAAGTAAAGTAGGAGAGAAGCAAAGAATTTCCGATCTCTACACTTTCAGTCAATCCGTCGACAACACCGCCCGGGCGGGTCAAATCCTACTCTACTTCTCTACTCCTAAACTTCTCCCCTACTCAAAGAACCATGCACGAAGAAATCGAACTCTCACGCGAAGTTGAAGCGATCCAGATCCCGAGTGGTGATCTCATCAGGCTCCCCATCGGAACCAAGGTCATGATCACTCAGGCCCTCGGCGGCACTTACACCGTCGCGACACAGTCTGGTCTTGCCCGTATCAAATCAGAAAACGCCGACGCTCTTGGAATCGATCTTGAGGCAGAAAAAGCACAACAGTCTGTCGCGAAGCAGGCGATCGCCAGCGGCGACTTCCAGGGCGCGATCTGGGAACAGCTCAAGCTCGTCTTTGACCCCGAAATTCCTGTCAACATCGTCGATCTCGGTCTCGTCTACGATTGCGCGATCAAAGAGGAGGAAGGCCAGAAAAACGTCGAGGTGAAAATGACCCTCACCGCCCCCGGTTGCGGCATGGGACCAACCATCGCCGCCGATGCCCAATCCAAAATCCTCATGCTCGAAGGCATCGATAACGCTCAAGTCGATATCGTCTGGGATCCCGTCTGGAATCAGGAAATGATCTCCGAAGAAGGGAAGATGAAGTTGGGAATGATTTGATTTTGTTCAGACAAATTCAAATCGGTGGAAGGTGAGTAGCATGGGCATCCTGCCCATGACCCGGGGGCGGGATCTCACTGCCACCGGAATCCGACATCTTCCCCGCAGCGCAACCGCTCCCCCGACCATGGGCAGGATGCCCATGCCACTTTTATAAGCGGCTAAGCCACTACGCCACGCGATCCACATAAAGGAACGCGCAATAGCCGGCGTAGCCCGCGAGGAGCAATCCACCTTCCCATCGGCTGATTTTTCTCCGCGATGCCATGATCGGGATCAACAAGGCGGTAAAACCACCCATCACGATCAGGTCAGCCATTTCGATCTGCGTCGTTGCAATCGGTTTGATCATTGCCGTCACACCAATGACGCAGAGCAGGTTAAAAATGCAGGACCCGATCACGTTGCCGACAATGATGTCCCCTTCCCGCTTCAGCGAAGCAATGACCGAGGTCGCCAACTCCGGCACCGAGGTGCTGAAGGCGATCAGCGTCAGTGAGATCACCGCCTCCGGAACCCCCATGCGCACCGCGATACTGACCCCGCCCCGCTCCAGCCATTGCGCACCGAAGTAAAGACCGACAAGCCCCACGAGAATGAGTGCCGACAGCTTCCAGACCGGCTCTTTCTGCGCCGCTTCCGGATTGATCTCCTGCTCAAACTCGGCCATCACCGCAGGCGCGTCCCCTTTTTTCGCCAACACCAGTTGGAAAAACGTGTAGGCCAGCACCGCGACAAACAAAATGATGCCCTCAACACGGCTGATCATGCCATTCATCAGCATCCAGCCAAACACCAGCGTCGCGATCATCAGGATCGGTAAGTCGCGAATCAAAAGCTGACTCTTGATCGAAAGGTGACAGATAAAAGCGCTCACCCCGAGGACGAGGCCGATATTGCAGATATTCGACCCGATCACATTCCCCAGAGCCATGTCCGGATACCCTCCCTGGTTGAAGCCGATACTGACAAAAAGCTCTGGTGCGCTCGTGCCGAAAGCAACCACGGTGAGTCCCACAACGAGAGGTGAAATCCCGAACTTCACCGCAAGGCTCGACGCCCCTCCCACCAACCAGTCCGCCCCGAAATACAGAGCAGTAAGACCGGCGAGGAGCCAAAGAAGATCGATGAGGACAGGCATGGCGCACTGTGACAGGACGACCGCTGACTTCCACTGAAAATTCTTTCACAATTTCGACTTGCGAACCGCTCAGAAGTCCGCATATTTCCGCCCCGCTACCCGAGGCTTCGTGCTTCAGGATTCAGCGCGAACGTGACCCGTTCGTCTAGTGGTTAGGACACCGCCCTTTCACGGCGGTAACACGGGTTCAAGTCCCGTACGGGTCGCCATTTTGATTTAAATTCGAACTTTCTTCATAGTTCGTGTAGCTGCCTGAAGAGCCTCTCAAGATCGGCAAAGAAGCTCTCCCCCATGGAGGCAGGAACGGTTGGAATACCTGTAAAGTGCGAATCATCTCGCAAGGACAAGTTTTCTATTTGAGAGCGTTGAGTAACCGCCGGGTGCAGCCCTTAATTGATGAAAACGGAAACGCCGCCCCGGATATGGCAATCACCGAAATCAGTGTGCGAGCGACCTAAGTTTCTGCACCCCCTCAATCCCGGTAGGGCCGACGCACTGATAAGAACTCCTTGAAAAAGCAAATCCTGTCAGTCCCCCCTTCGCAGCCAGTTAGATCAGGCCAACTTATCAAGCATTAGAGAAGCGAGATTCAAAACGAGGAAGAATCCACACATGTCAGTGCAGGTCGTGAGGATCGGCCCCGAAGCAAGTGCCGGATCTACTTTTAAACGCTTCAAGAACAAAGGAACACACCCACCAAGTAACACGGAGAGCATCGTATTTAGAAAAAGAGCTCCGCCCACGACCAGACCGAGATAGACGTTGTCCTGCCAAATCGCGGCAATCGTTCCGAGCAGACAGCCGAGGACAAAGCCGTTGAACATCCCCAAAAAACCCTCTTTCCAGACGATGCGCATGAACTCAGTCGGGCGGATCAAGCCGAGCGTGAGTTCGCGGATACTCACGGCCACCGCCTGATTTCCCGAGCAACCACTCATGTCCGAGACGATGGGCAGGAAAACTGCGAGCGCAATGACCGCCTGGAGCGTGTCCTCGTACATCGCGATGACACTCGCGGCGATGAGGTTGAGGACGATATTCGGTCCGAGCCAGGCAAGTCGCCGCCCGCAGCGGGCTAACATTGGCATGCTCCGCAACTCTTCACCACCGAGGATACCAGCGGAGTGCAGGTAGTCTTCAGTCTGATGCTCCGCCGTCGCTTCACGTACCGCCTGCCTCGTCACCACTCCAACGATAATTTCCTGATCATCAATGACGGGTAATCCAATGTAACTCCGGTCATCAAAGACCTGGGTCAGGGTTTCAAAATCATCACTCACATTCACCGAAACAGGCTCACCCAGCATGATCTCCTCGACGGGGCGACTTCTTGGCGTGAGCACCAGATCCCGCAGGCGCAGGACGCCACGAAGCTGTCCCTCGGTGTTCGTGACGTAGACATACTGGACGTCCATGTCCCCGTAGCGTTCCGCCTCACCGCTCAACTCAGAAAGCACGTCCCCCACTTTTGCGTCGTCCGCAAACGCAGCATACGATTGCGTCATCAACCCGCCCGCGGTATCCCATTCATAGGAGGTGAGCTCTCTGAGGTGATCCGCTTCGTCCGCATCATCGAGCTCTGCCAGCAGCGCCTCGGATTCCGGTTGGTTCATTTCGCGCAAGAGGTCGGCACTCACCTCCTCCGGCATCTCTTCAATAATGTCCGCCGCACTCTCCGGGGGGATTTCCTCAAGAATATCTGCCGCTTGCGCCTCGGGTAGATGCCCCAGCAACTGCGCCGCTTCACTCGCCGTGATCAGCTCGATGATACCCGCTTGCTCCCCTCCGGTGAGGTGAGCCATCGCATGTCGTTGTTCCTCGTGAGATAAGTTTTTCAGCCCCTCGCTCACCGCAGCCTCATCCCCGTCGCGAAACGCTTCCCCGAGCGCTATCCAGGGGCGGTCGGATTCTTCGTTCGTCAGGACTTTTTCTTCGGTCGACATTCCCCACTCTTGAAGCCGCATCGCAGGGAATCAACCGATCATTACAACCTGATTGGCAAAGGCCGGATTTCCCGGGCCTAACCAAAGGAGACAAACCGTCGAACGCCTGATGACGCGACGAACCGCCGGGGGAGCAATTTTCACAATTCTGTTAGAGATGGGCACTGCCAGTTCACATGAAAAACAGGATCCGGAGAAGGTTTTTGGACGAATTCAGGTCGTGAACAGCTTTCCAGACTTCAAAATCAAACTTGTCGATTCCTTCGCCGATCTTCATGTGAAGCAGGTCACCTCATTCCCTGATCGTCCCGGTAAGTGGCAGTTCGTGAATAGTTTCCCCGATTTCAAAATTCAGATTGTAGAGAGCTTTCCCGATTTTACAGTGAAGTATGTGGAAAACTTCCCCGGTCTTCAGAAATAGAATTTGGCTTCTTTTTCTAGTCCTCAACGTCACACCTGCGCTCTATGCCCAGAAGCCGTTCCAGGTTTTTGAAGATTGCACCATCGTCCCTCAGGAATGGGCCGACGGGGATTCCTTCATGGTTAAACTGCCCGACGGACGAGAGGAGGTGTTCCGGCTCTACTACGTGGACTGTATCGAAACGACTGTCTCAACCGACAGCGATAAGCAGCGACTGCGCGATCAGGGTCGATATTTCGGGGTCGGGAACTTCCGAAAAGTGATCGAATTCGGTCGCCTCGGCACCCAGTTCCGAAAGGATGCCCTTTCAAAACCCTTCACTGTCACGACTTCGTTCGCGAAAGCGATGGGCCGATCCGGAAAACCGCGCTATTTCGCCTTCATCACCACCTCTGAAAGTCAGGATTTAGCGAGACTCCTCGTTGAAAACGGTCTCGCGAGAAACTTCGGCGTTCGCCGCGAAACGCCATCCGGCACTCACCGTGATGACTACGAGGACTTCCTTTCCGACATCGAATTCGTCGCCGCGATTCGCAAACGGGGAATCTGGGCCGAGAGCAACCCGGAGGCATTCATTGAGATGCGAGAACGACATCGCGCTGAAAGACGCGAATTGGAAGATCTCGAAAACTCGCTGCTCCCGATTCCCCTCTCTGAACCAGTCAGTGTGAATGAAGGCTCACTCGAAGATCTCATGAGGGCAGGACTGAGCGAGAACCAGGCCGTCAACGTCCTTGAGCAGCGCGAAATCAGCCCAATTCAAAGCCTTGATGATCTCGACGACGTCGATCAAATTGGACCGGAGACGATTAAAAAGGTGAAGGAAAATATCTCTTTCGAGATCGAAGGCCCTCCCAATCAGTAAATCCGGAAAGCGCGGCCCCGCCCCTTGCTTCCCACTCCAATCCGTTGTCCATTCCCAGCTTATGGATCGTGATCAAAACCTCTCCCGCTTTCTCCAGTCCGACGGCCGCACTGTCATTCTTCCGATTGACCATGGCACCATCATTCCTGTGCCCACCCTGAAGCCGGTTGAACTCATCGAAGAACTGAACCCTGTCGTCGATGGCTACGTCGTCAATCTCGGCGTCGCCCTCGCGGCCGCCGATGTCCTCGAAGGAAAAGGAATCTGTCTCCGCACCGATTGCTACAAACCCGCCTACGGAGACAACCTCGACGAAGGCAGCTACCGCCTTTATGGCGCTGATGATGCCCTCACCGTCGGCGCTCATGCGATGATGAACATGCTCTACTCGCACCATGGGAATGAAGCGAGTATCACCCGCGAGGTCGCCGAACTGATCACCGAGAGCCACGAGACCGACGTGCCGGTCATTCTAGAGGCACTGCCTTTCTCGATCGGGCGACCCGATGATTACACCGTGGCAAATATCGGTTTCACCGTTCGCGCCGCTGCTGAGTTGGGCGCAGACATCGTGAAAACAGCCTACCCGACCAACGGTTCGATGGAAGACTTCCGTGAAATCGTTGATTCCTGCTTTGTCCCCGTGATCGTTCTCGGCGGTTCGGCGATGGGAGACGACGCAGCCCTTCTCACGATGGTGAAAAATGCGATCACCGCCGGAGCGGCCGGCATCGCGATCGGTCGGAATGTCTTTGAGCATCCCAAACCCGCCGGCATCGCCGCCGCGCTCCACGCGATTGTCCACGATGACGCGAGTGTCGAATCGGCGCTGAAGCTCGTTTAATACGTGAGTTTGTCATTTTCACTCCCCTCATGATCGTCCCCTCCCTCCAATACGCCGGCCGCATCCTCAAAACGGCTGACAAGCGTCACCTCGGGAAGTTCATGTGGAACTTCGGCGTCAAGGGGATCCGCTCCGTCAACCTTTTCAAAAAGCGGATGAAGGAAGGGATTTACTTCCCCCCCTTCATTTACATTTCCATCCTCAACAGCTGCAACCTTCGCTGCCAGGGCTGCTGGGTCGATGTCGATAAACCTCAGGTCAAACTCGACCTCGAAGATCTCAACAAAATCGTGAACGACGCCAAGGCGCACGGCAATTCCTTCTTCGGCATCCTCGGAGGAGAGCCATTCATGCACCCCGACCTGCTCGACTTCCTTGCCGAACATCAGGACTGCTTTTTTCAGGTCTTCACCAACGGCCAAATGATCACGGAGAAAAAGGCGAAGCAGCTTCGCCAACTCGGCAATGCCACCCCTCTGATCTCGATCGAAGGCACCGAAGTCGTCGCGAACGAGCGGCGCGGCGGCAAAGACGTCTTAAATCGCACTCTCCGCGGACTCGACAACTGCCTCGACAACAAAATCCTCACCGGGGTCGCGACAAGCCTATGCCGGACGAACATTGACGACCTGCTTACCGAGAAGTGGTTACGCACCTTAATTAAACGAGGAGTGCACTATGCCTGGTATCACACGTATCGCCCCGTCGGCCCCCAGCCGAACGAGGATTTGGCCCTCACCCCGGAACAGGCCCGGCGCGTTCGGGAGTTCGTCGTGAACATGAGGACAAAGCTCCCTCTCGGCATTATTGACGCTTACTACGACGGCGAAGGAAAAGCACTCTGCCCGATGTCGAACGGGATCTCCCACCACATCGGCCCTTCCGGTGGGATCGAACCCTGCCCGATCATTCAATTCGCGACCGAGAACGTCCGCGACGGCTCGATTTACGAATCCCTGACAAAATCGGAATTCCTCAAGGATTTTCGGGAAACCTCCGCGAAACACACCCGCGGCTGCGTCGTCCTTGAACGTCCCGATGTCGTCAAAGCCCTCGTTGAAAAACACAGCGCGACTGATACGACGATTCGAAAGACTGCCATCGCCGAACTCGAAGCAATGACTCCGCGGAACAGCCAGTGGCTCCCCACCGGAGACGAAATCCCGGAAAAACACCCCGTCTACCGGTGGGCAAAACGCGTCTGGTTCAACGATTTCGGAGCTTACGACGCCATGGAAGAGAAGCGCTGATTGTTCAGACAGGGCGGTATTTCCTCCCCGCCTCGGTGAAACCCTCTACTTACCCAACCACTTAGACAGTCGGATCCCCCGCCCTAAGCGCCCTCCTGTCCTCTGCTTGCCGCTCCGGCAGACTTCGACTACGCTCCCGTCGAAATGCTCCCCTGGTTCCAAAACGATCAATTCCCGCTCTACCTCGCGCCGATGGCGGGAGTGACTGATCTGGTTTTCCGTCGTCTCTGCAAAGAACTCGGGGCCGACGTCATGGTGACCGAATTCGTCTCCGCCGAGGGCATCATGCAAGCGGATGAACGGACCCGGATTTACACTGAATTCGACGAGGAACAGCGTCCCGTCGGGGTGCAGCTCTTCGGCGCCGACGGCCCCCGCATGGCGGAAGCAGCGAAGAAGATCATCGACTGGAAGTGCCCCGATTTCATTGACATCAACTTCGGATGCCCCGTGAAGAAAGTCGTCTCGAAAAATGGTGGCTCATCCCTCCTCCGTGACTGCCCTGTCTTGGCGAAAGTGGCCGAATCTATCGCCAAAGGCGTTGGCGACCAAGTCCCCGTCACCGCGAAAATCAGGATTGGCTGGGATCAGGACCTCATCAATGCCCCCGAAGTCTGCCATATCCTGGAGGATTGCGGCATGCAGACGATCGCGATCCACGGGCGCACAAGGGCACAGGGGTACACCGGCGAAGCCGACTGGGAAGTGATCGATCAATGCAGCCGCGAAGTGAGCATCCCCGTTGTCGGAAACGGTGACATCTCAACCGGTGTCGATGTGGAGCGGAGGAGAAATACCACCGGCGTAAAAGGAGTCATGATTGGCCGCGCCGCGATGCAATACCCCTGGATATTCCGGGACGCGAAACGCTATCTCGAAACCGGCGAACATCCTGAACCTGTCTCCCTTGAAGAACGCTGGATATTCATCCTCAGGCATGCCCGAATGCTCATCGAATGGGGGAAGTTCTCCCACGAAAAATTCGCAATGCAATCGCTACGATCACGTCTCATGGCCTACTCAAAAGGCCTCCCCGGCGGCAAATTACTGCGCGCACGCTTTGCGACGATTAATTCGATTTCCGAGCTGGAAGACCTTGCCGCCGAATACCTTGCCCACGCTCAGGCAGCATCGGAAATGAATTTGCTGACCTCTTCAGCATCCTAATCGGCAGTAGGGTTGCCATCCTTATCCCCGAAAAAGGTCATCCCAACGAGGGTTTCACCCGCTTCGTCCAGAAGCTCGCGGTTCGCCAGCATTCTGACAGTCCGACTGCGGCGGGCGCGGATGAGGCGAATCGCATGAATCAACTTTCTGAACGCCACCGGCAGCCCTGAAAGCAGAATTAAAGCAAGGATCAGAAACGAAACAACGAAGAACGCGAGGTAATACCCAGCGACCGGAAAAGACGTCCGTTCAATAAAATCCATAACTTTAGTTAAATATTAACAATTTTTATTAAATTTAAAACCATTATTTTCATTAATTTAAAATTTACTTAATCGCCGTTTCTTTTGCTGATCGCTTGAGTCGGTGC